>CANKBJ010000079.1 GCA_947479905.1 Bradyrhizobiaceae bacterium | reverse complement strand
CCGGCCGTCAGGGCCCCGGCACGCGGCACGCGTGCTGAATCCCGGCGCGGCTTGGACCGCTGGTGAAGTCGTTGCGCCGCATCTCCGACGCCCTCACCAGCCACCGCTCCCCGCCCCAGCATCTGACGACGCTGATCAAACGCCCCTCGGTCGATGGGACGGGATAGGAATATTAGTAGATTGCGATTATGGCAGGAATATGATTAAAAGCCTATTATTTTTCTGTCGTTCCGCAGCCCCCTATCGGGCGTTTTCGGGCGCGTGCTCCGCGGGAGCCTGTGCGGAATCCCGCATCTCCCTCCTGCTCCGGCCAGGCCAAGCATGCGATAGTTCGCTTATCGGCAGTCGGGACGCCTCGGAATCCCCGATCCGCCGAAAGGGGTAAAGGGAATGGCTGCGATGACATCTTTCGATTTGAGCAAGCGCGTTGCTTTCGTCACCGGCGGCAATGGCGGCATCGGACTGGGCATGGCCAAGGGTCTGGCCGCCGCCGGCGCTACTGTCGTCATCGCCGGACGCAACAAGACCAAGGCGGAAGCCGCGCTATCGGAATTAAAGGCAACCGGCGCGGCGGCGGTGTTCACTGAGCTGGACGTCCTGCAGGAGGCGTCCTGCCATCGGGCCATCGACCAGACCGCGCAAAAATTCGGCCGTCTCGATATCCTCGTCAACAATGCCGGCACCAGCGTGCGCAAGCCGCCGGAACAGCTGACCGCGGCCGAGTGGCATCTGGTGATGGACACGAATCTCACCAGCGCGTTTTTCTGCTCGCAGGCCGCCTATCCGCACATGAAGCGCGCCGGCGGCGGCAAGATCATCAATATCGGCTCGATGATGTCGACCTTCGGCGCGTCCTACGCCTCACCTTACGCGTCGAGCAAAGGCGCCATCGTGCAGATGGCGAAGTCGTTTGCCGTCGCCTGGGCCAAGGACAACATCCAGGTCAACAGCATCCTGCCGGGCTGGATCAACACCGATCTCACCCGCAAGGCGCGCGAGCAGGTCGAGGGCCTGCACGACAAGGTGCTGGCGCGCACGCCGGCCCAGCGCTGGGGCGAACCGGGCGATTTTGCCGGCGTCGCGGTGTTTCTCGCCGCGCCGGCGTCGGACTTCATCACCGGCGCGACCATCGCCGTCGACGGCGGCTATTCAGTGCAGGCGTAAAGCGCCTGCTCAGGAGCGCAGATAAGTGGCAACGTCGAACGCCGCGTCGTCGTCCGGACCGGCCGGGTAGGAAACGCGATTGACTTCACGCCAGTCGGACGGCTCGATCCGCGGAAAGTGCGCATCGCCTTCCGGACTGGCATGCACATGGGTGATCTCGAGGCGGTCGGCCTTCGGCAGCAGCCGCTCGAACACGTCGCCGCCGCCGATCACCATGATCTCGTCGACACCCCGGCGCATGGCATCCTGCTCGGCGTAGCCCATCGCCGCATCCATGGTGGTGGCCAGAACGCCGCCCGGCACGATCAGGCCGAGGTCCCTGGTCAGGACGATATTGGTGCGCCCCGGCAGCGGCTTGCCGATCGACTCGTATGTCTTGCGCCCCATCACCACCGGCTTGCCGATGGTGAGCGCGCGGAAATGCTTGAGGTCGGATTTCAGACGCCACGGCAACTGGCCGTCGCGGCCGATGACGTTGTTGCGACCGATCGCGGCGACTAGCACGATTTTCATGCGCGTGCATCCTCTGCCGCAAAAGCCTGCAACGCCGGCCCGCTCAGCCGGCAGATTTTCCAGTCATCCATCACGTTGGCGCCGATCGATTTATAGAAAGCGATCGACGGCGCATTCCAGTCCAGCACCGACCACTCGAAACGCGCCAGGCCCTGCTCGACGCAGCGCCTGGCCAATTGCGCCATCAGCGCCTTGCCGAGACCACGGCCGCGAAACGCAGGGCGCACGAACAGGTCTTCCAAGTAAATGCCGTGGCGACCGCGAAAGGTCGAAAAGTTCAGGAACCATACCGCGAAACCGGCCGCCTCGCCGTTCCATTCGGCGATATCGCAGAACAGCCGCGGCTCCTTGCCAAACAGCGCACCGGCAATGGCGTCGGGCGTCGCGTCGACCGTGTCGCCCAGCTTTTCATAGACCGCCAATTCGCGCACCAGATCGAAGATCAGCGCGGTATCGCTTTCGCGCGCAGCGCGGACCAGAACGCTCATACCGCGACTTGCGCTTTGATATGCGGATGCGGCTCGTAGTTTTCGACCGTGAAGTCCTCGTAGCGAAAGCCGAAGATATCCTTCACCGCCGGGTTGAGCCGTATCGTCGGCAGCGCCTTGGGCGCGCGCGACAGCTGCAACTCGGCCTGCTCGATATGATTGAGGTAAAGATGCGCATCGCCGAAGGTATGGATGAACTCTCCCGGCTGGTAGCCGCTCACCTGCGCCACCATTAAAGTGAGCAGCGCATAGGATGCGATGTTGAACGGCACGCCGAGGAACACGTCGGCCGAACGCTGGTACAGCTGGCACGACAATTTGCCGTTGGCGACATAGAACTGGAACAGGCAGTGGCACGGCGGCAGCGCCATCTTGTCGACATCGGCGGGATTCCAGGCGGTCACGATCAGCCGGCGCGAATCCGGATTGCGCTTGATCATCGCCATCAGGTTAGCGATCTGGTCGATGGTCGCGCCGTCTTTCGCCGGCCAGGAGCGCCACTGGTGTCCATACACCGGCCCGAGATCGCCGCCGGCGTCGGCCCATTCGTCCCAGATCCGCACGCCGTTCTCGTTGAGATATTTGATGTTGGTGTCGCCGGCCAGAAACCACAACAATTCGTGGACGATCGATTTGACATGCAGCTTTTTGGTGGTGACGAGCGGAAAGCCGTCGGCGAGATTGAACCTCATCTGATAGCCGAACACCGAGCGCGTGCCGGTTCCGGTGCGGTCGTGCTTTTCCGCGCCGTGGCGCAGAATATGGTCCATCAGATCGAGATATTGGCGCATCGCTGTCAGCCTGAAATCTTGCCGCGGGTTCCGTCCAGGATCGCCCGACTCGGTCGAAGATGGGCAAGTTTAGCGCCCCTCGCAACCGTCCGGCACGATTATCCCCGCCGGGCGAAATTTCGAGGGATTCTGCCGGAGGCGAATGTGGCATTAAGAAGTGATTAAGCAAGATGTTACATGGTTAAGAGCTCGTTAAGTAGCCCGTGATTCGGTTCTGTCGGCGTACAGCTCGTATTTCCACGTCGGGAAGACCTTGAAATATCTCGAAACCATTTTCGATGACATGCCAAACCTTGCACGCCAGCCGTCCGGCCAGGCCAGGCGGGCGCGCAATGGCGTCGACGTCGACGAGGATCTGTTCGCACCGGCCGGCGGCGGGCGCGGCGGGGCCAAAGGCGGCCCCGATTGCGGCATCGTGCCTTCGCCCATTCTGAACCCCGCCTCATCGTTCGACCGCGCCATGCCGGCGTCACTCGACGTCGACGACCGACCCTGGCCGACGCTGGCGGTGCCGCCGAAACAAGGCCCGAGCCCGCTCGAGAAAAAAGTCGCCGATCAGGAGCGCGAACTGTCGTTGCGCTGCACGCAGGTCGCCGATCTCTACAATCTGCAGGAACGGCTGACGGCCGAATTGCAGGCCGCCCATGGCGAGATCGACCGCCTCAACACTGCTTTCAACGAATTGCAGGATACGGCGACGCATCATGTCTCGAAAGCCGCCGAACGCAAAAAGGCGGTCACGGTCCTCTATCAGGAAAACGCCGTCCTGCGCGGCAAGCTCGACAAGGCGCATGACGAAACCGCCACGTTGTCGCGGCAGATGCTTTCCCTCGAGACGATGTTCAACGACCGCGAAGCCGTCATTACATCGGCTCTCGAACAGGCCGATCTCTTAAAGGCGCAACTGGCGGCGGCGAATGACGAGATCGCCAAGCTGACGGCGACGATCGACGAGGCCAACCAGCGTCGTCAGGACGAGGATTCGCGCCAGTCGGGCATGGTCGAGGACCTCAAGCAAAAGGTCGAATCCCTGTTCGTGGATCACGGCATCCAGCTCAAGACCCGCGACAAGCTGGCCAAACGCTGCGACGAACTCACCAGGACGACCGCGGCGCTCGAAAGCGCGCAGCAGGAATCAAAGTCGAAACTGGCGGCGCAGGCCGAGCACACCCGGTTCCTGGAGACCGTTCTGCGCGTCGAGCGCGAGACCGCCGACGCCAAGATCAAGGAACTGACGGAAAAGCTCGAGCACGAGCGCGTGCAGCGCGCCGCCGCCGACGATGCTTCGGCGGCGATGCGGCGGGAAATGGCGCAATTGTTGCGGCAATTCGCGGCGCGCCGTCCGCAACTCCAGCCGACCGGGTCGGCCGCGCGACAAGACGCGGCATAAGTTTCGACCGCATTCTCGTCGCCCGCACCCTGCTTACGCCAGGCTTATGACGCCAACGGCTATTTGCCGTTCCCGGCGCCGGTTCCACTGATCGCCAAGGCCTAAGACGTCAATATGACCGCCTTTTGCATTCAGTTATTGCCGCTGATCGGCGCTATCGCGGCGCTAGCGGCTTAGGTTCCCGTTAACCGTAAAAGGTGAACGGCGTTTATCATTATTAACAATCCGTTAACTTAAAGCCCGGGCGTCCGGGCAACCGGCCGCCTGCAACGGCATTGGTCGTTTCAAACGACCAAGATGCATCTGCCTTTGCTCGAACACGCGGATGAACCGCATGGGATATCGATAAGGAGCAACGCGGTGACGGCGGGTACCCTGCTCAGCGGCCAGGTGACTGCGGGCGGTCTCGGCCTGGCCGCGTCCGGTTCGTGGACGGCCGAGCACGCGCGCACGCTTGAACCGCTGATCGAACATGCGATCCGCAGCGATACGGCCGTGCAACGCATTATCATCGACGTGACCCGTATCGAGCGGCTCGACACCTATGGCGCCTGGTTGATCGAGCGAACCCTGCGCGTCTGGACGAGCCGCGGCTGCGACACACGGATCGTCGGCCTGTCGGACAGCTACGGCAACCTGTTCAAGAAAGTGCGGGCCGGCGCCGGAAAATTGACGCCGCTGCCGCGCCGCTCCAATTCCATCACGGCGACGCTGGAAAGCGTCGGCCGCACCATGGGCGCGGTCTTCGCCGACATACTGCTGTTTTCGCAAATGGCCGGCGCCCTGGTTATCGCCTTCCTGCGCGTCGTCGCTCATCCGACGAAGTTTCGGTTTACCTCGATGGTCAACCACCTCGAGCGCGTCGGCTGGCACGCGGTGCCGATCATTCTCCTGATTACGTTTCTGATCGGCTCCATTCTGGCCCAGCAGGGCATATTCCATTTCCGCACATTCGGCGCCGATATCTACGTCGTCGACATGGTCGGCGTTCTGGTGTTGCGCGAAGTCGGCGTGCTGATCGTCTGCATCATGGTGGCGGGACGATCCGGTTCGGCCTACACCGCCGAACTCGGCTCAATGAAGATGCGCGAGGAAGTCGACGCGCTGCGCACGATGGGTTTCGATCCTGTCGAAGTCCTGATCCTGCCGCGCATCTTCGCGCTCATCATCACGGTGCCGATCCTGACCTTCCTCGGCTCGATGGCGGCGCTTTACGGCGGCGGCATCGTCGCATGGCTCTATGGCGGCATCGATCCTCAGGTCTTTCTGGCGCGGCTGCATGAATCCATCTCCGTCAAGAGTTTCGCCGTCGGCATGATCAAGGCGCCGTTCATGGCCATCGTCATCGGCCTGGTCGCCTGTGTCGAAGGCCTGCAGGTCAAGGGCAGCGCCGAGTCGCTTGGCGCCAAAACCACCGACTCGGTGGTCAAATCGATATTTCTGGTCATCGTTCTCGACGGCGCTTTCGCCATCTTCTTTGCCTCGATCGGAGTGTAGAGAATGGCCATTGGCGCACCCGATGCCGTCATCAAGGTCCAGGATCTGGTCGTGGAACTCGACACGCGCCGCGTCCTCAACGGCGTCAAGCTCGATCTGCTGCGCGGCGAAATACTGGGTTTCGTCGGCGCGTCGGGCGCCGGCAAGTCGGTTCTCACGCGCACCATCATCGGCCTGCTGCCGAAGCGCGAAGGGTTGATCGAGGTCCTCGGCGTCGATCTCGACAAAGCCGACGACCGGGCCAAGCAGGCGATCGACCGCCGCTGGGGCGTCTTGTTCCAGCAGGGCGCGCTGTTCTCGTCACTGACCGCCGGCAAGAACGTCGAGTTCCCGATCCGCGAATATCTCGGCCTGTCCGCCAAGCTCACGACAGAGATGGCGATCTCCAAGCTTGAAATGGTCGGACTCAAGCCGGATGTCTATCGCAACTTCCCGTCCGAACTGTCCGGCGGCATGATCAAGCGCGTCGCTTTGGCGCGGGCGCTGGCGCTCGATCCCGAGATATTGTTTCTCGACGAGCCGACCTCCGGCCTGGACCCGATCAGCGCCGGCGAGTTCGACCAGCTCATTCTGACGTTGCAGGAAACCCTGGGCGTGTCGATTTTCATGGTGACGCACGATCTCGACAGTCTGCACCGCACTTGCGACCGCATCGCGGTTCTTGGCGACGGCAAAATCATCGAGGCTGGCACGATGGATCAGATGCTCGGATCGAACCATCCGTGGCTGAAATCGTATTTTCATGGCGCCCGCGCCCATGACGACTGGCATGTCGAGGTCAAGGGCTAGAGCATGACCGCACGCCTACAAATAGCCGGCTGGAGTTGAACGATGGAAGACAGAGCAAAATACGTTTTGATCGGGCTGTTCACCTTCGCCGTTGTCGCGGCAGCGTTCGGTTTCGTTTACTGGCTGCATAACAACGCCGGCAACAAGGAAAGCATTGCCTACCGGGTGATTTTCGAAGGCTCGGTGTCCGGCTTGCGGGTCGGCGGGCCGGTGCTGTTCAACGGCATCCGCGTCGGCGAAGTCACCGACATGCAGCTCACCGACAACCCTTCGCAGGTCGCGGCCATTTTGTCGGTCGCCAAGTCGACGCCGGTGCGCGCCGACACCCGCGTCAGCCTGGAATATGCCGGCCTCACCGGCATCGCCTCGGTATCGCTGAAAGGCGCTTTGGCGTCGGCGCAGCCACTGGTGACCAAGAGCGGCAGCATCGCCACCTTGAAGGCCGACCCGAACGCCGGCACCGACATGTCGACCGCGGTCCGCGAAACCCTCGGCCGCGCCGATGCGATCATCGCCGAAAATCAGGAAGCCTTGCGCAACGCCATCAAGAACCTCGAAGTGTTCACCGCCGCATTGGCGCGCAACGGCGAAAAGCTCGACAAACTGGTCGATAACAGCTCGCAGGCCATGGGCTCCTTCGCCGAACTGGCGGGCTCGTTAAAGAAAGATACAAGCACGCTTGCCGTGAACCTCGACAAGCGCACCGCCGAGATCACCGAGGGCATCAACAAGCTGACCGAAACCGCGACCAAGCACGTCAACGTGGTCGGCAACGACATGCACCGCGCCATTATCAACATCGACAAATCGGTCACCGATCTGGCGAAGAACCCGCAGCGGATCATCTTCGGCGGCAGCAACAGCAGCAACAGCAGCAACAACGAACCCCGGCGATAGCGTCCGTCGGGAGGCACGCAAAGCATAAACCCGTCATCCTGAGGCGCGAGCCGCGCCGCGGCGAGCCTCGAAGGATAACGGGTTAAATGCAAGACGCCCGCCGGGATGTCCCGACGAGCGCTTTCTTAATACGCCGTGTTGAAGCCCGTTACTCGACGAACACCGTCTCGCGCTTTTTGCTGATCATCGGCAGCATGGCCACGATCAGCAGGACCGTCGCCACCAGGATCAACCCGGCCGAGATCGGCCGGGTGAGAAACACGGTGGCGTCGCCGCGTGCGATCAGCATGGCGCGGCGCAGGTTTTCTTCCATCAACGGGCCGAGCACAAAGGCCAACACCAGCGGCGCCGGCTCGAAATCGTGCTTCACCAGCCAGTAGCCGACCAGACCGAAGACCGCGGCGATCAGAACGTCGGTCGGCGAGTTGTTGATCGAATAAATGCCGATACAGCAGAACACGATGATCGACGGAAACAGCAGCCGGTACGGCACCCGCAACAGGCTGACCCAGACGCCGACCAGCGGCAGATTGATGATGACCAGCATCAGATTGCCGAGCCACATCGAGGCGATCATGCCCCAGAACAGTTCCGGCTGTTTGATCATGACCTGAGGGCCCGGCACGATGCCGTGGATGGTCATGGCGCCGACCATTAGCGCCATCACCGCGTTGGGCGGAATGCCGAGCGTCAGCAGCGGAATGAACGAGGTTTGCGCCGCCGCGTTGTTGGCGGCTTCCGGCGCGGCGACGCCCTGGATGGCGCCGTGGCCGAAAAGCTCCGGATTCTTCGAGATGCGCTTCTCGAACGTATAAGCGGCGAAGGACGCCACGATCGCGCCGCCGCCCGGCAGAATGCCGAGGATCGACCCGAGAATGGTGCCGCGCGCGATGGCGCCGGAAGAATCGACCAGATCCTGCCGCGTCGGCATCAGTCCGGAAATCTTGGCGTTTACGACCTCGCGGCTTTCAGCCGACATTTCAAGATTGCGGATGATTTCGGCAAAGCCGAACAGACCCATTGCCACATTGGTGAAGCCAATGCCGTCCGACAGTTCGGCGATATCGAAGGTCATGCGTCCGGCGCCGGTTTCGAGATCGGAACCGACCATCGACAGCAGCAGGCCGAGCACGATCATGGCGACGGCCTTGAGCACCGAGCCCTTGGCCAGCACCACCGCGAAAATCAGGCCGAGCACCATCAAGGCGAAATATTCCGCCGGGCCGAACAGCAAGGCCAGCGACGTCAACGGCGCGCCGAGCGCCGCCACGAGAACCGTCGCCACGCAGCCAGCGAAGAATGAACCGAGCGCCGCGATCGATAGCGCCGCGCCGGCGCGGCCTTTGCGCGCCATCTGGTGACCGTCGAGGCAGGTTACGACCGACGTCGCCTCGCCCGGAATGTTGACC
The DNA here is from genome assembly GCA_947479905.1 of Bradyrhizobiaceae bacterium. GTDB lineage: Bacteria > Pseudomonadota > Alphaproteobacteria > Rhizobiales > Xanthobacteraceae > Pseudolabrys. The sequence goes on along the minus strand of CANKBJ010000079.1, from coordinate 6,018 downwards.
AAGATCGAGGTGGTCGAGCCGCCATATTGCGCGCCGTAATAAATGCCGGCGAGCATGATGAGCGCGCCAACCGGCGGCAGGCCGAAGGTAATCGGCAGCAACATCGCCACCGTCGCAACGGTGCCGATGCCCGGCAGCACGCCGACCAGAGTGCCGACCAGGGCGCCGAGCAGGCAGAAGGCGATGTTGTAAGGCGCCGCGGCGACGGAGAAGCCGAGCGCGAGGTTGGCAAGAAGATCGGTCATAGTCGCACTCGCTCTAGAACATGGGCCAAAGCTGGAACGGAAGGCCCAGCAGATAGACAAACAGCACGACGCAGAATGCCGTCATCGCCACCGCCGCGATCAGACTTTCTACCCAGCGAAATTCGGTCGAGCCGAAAATAGAAATCATGAAGGCCATAAAAGTGGATGCAACCATGCCGAACGCCGGGACGTGAATCGGAATGGAGGCCAATTCGAAGCGAATGCCGCGAATGGTCGCGGCGAAAACCAAAATTCCCACCAGCACATAGGCCGGCCCGCGCAAGGCAAAACGTTCAAGCGGCGGGCCTTTGACGAACAGCCCGCTCGCTGCGACCACCACGCCGATAGCCATCAAGAGGCCAGCGAATATGCGCGGCGCGGTGCCCGGACCGAATGCAAAGCCCTGCTGGCCGGGCAAATTGCTGGACGCCCAAAGCGCGATCGCCGCGACGGCAACCAAGGCCAAACCGCCGAAGAAGTCGCGCGGACCGCGAATCTTCAGTTGAAATCCGCCTCCTGTCGAGGATTTCGCCCCTTCGGCCATATTTCTCTCCCCCTGCCTCTAAAGGCGTATGCTGGCTTGTAAAGTGCCTGATGCCTAGCACATCTTCCGCGCCGACCGGAAGGAAAAGGCGACGCCGCCTGGGGGCAATTCGTAACTACAGCCAGCCGCTCAGGCCCAGCACGCCGCCCGCCGCGAATAGCCACAAAGGATTGACGCGCGTGAACGATACAACTGCAACCGTCACCGCCGTCACCACGCCGGCATAGATGTTCTTGTCGGCGGCGCGCGCCAGCACGAAAGCACTCGCTGCGATCAAACCAAGAGAAACCGGCACCAAACCGGCCTGTATCGCTATACGCCAGGGCGCATCCTTGAACCGGTCCCAGGTGCGGGCGGCAAAAAAAGACAGCAGACAGGTCGGTCCGCACATCGCAACCGTCGCAACCGCGGCGCCGGCAAGACCGGCCACATGGTAGCCGATCAATGTCACGATGATCACGTTCGGCCCCGGTGAAAGTTGCGCAATGGCGAAACTGTCGGCGAACTGCCGATCGTTCATCCAGTGCATTACCTCAACCGCGATACGGTGCATTTCCGGGATCGCGGCATTGGCGCCGCCGACGGCGAACAGCGACAACAGCGCGAAATAGCCAAACAGCGCGATAAGCGGGTTGTCGTTCATTAATTTGCCGTCTTTGCCGCCGGCTTAAACCAGGCAATGGCCACCGCCACCGGCGCCAGCACGGCGAATACCCATGGCAAGGGCCAGCGCATGATGGCAACCCCGGCAAAAGCCAGGATCGCGATTACTGGCGCCCAGGTCCATCGTTTGGTGAAAAGCGGCAACGCCATTTTGCCGACCACCGCGATCAGCAGTCCCGCCGCCGCCGCGGTAATGCCCGATAGAATGCGGCCAAGAATTTCCAGTTCGCCGAACTGCGCGTAAAGCATCGCCAGCACCGTGACGATCACGAGCGGCGGCCCCATAAGTCCGGCCAGCGCGACAGCGGCGCCAGCCGCGCCGCCGAAGCGCGAACCAAAGACCACCGAGAAGTTCACCACATTCGGCCCGGGCAGAAACTGCGCCAGCGCGAAGGCCTCGTTGAATTCCTCCGTGGTCATCCAGCGTTTCTGCTCGACGATCATGCGCCGCGCCCAGGGCAGCGCTCCGCCGAATCCCGACACCGAGACGATGATAAACGAGATAAACAGCTCACTCAGCGAAGGCATGCCGGGCGGGCTCGGCGGACTTATGGTCGTTTCGGGCATGTAAGTCGTGTTCCTGAATTCTCAGGATTGATGGGATCGCGATAAAGAGAACTAGCGCGGCGTCCAGCACGGGACCAGTAGCCGGATTCTAAAATTCGCATCCTGGCTGCGCAGGCGTCCCTGCGCCGAAAGCACCTGCCCGCTCCGCGGAATAATAGTGTATACTAGCCGACATTGGCGCCGCAGGCATGGAACCTGATTGTGCGCCCGACCTCATTGAAAGCTTACATGGCGAGCGATGGCCCCTCGGATAACCCGTTGGCTGCGGAGAACGCCGGTTTGCGGACTCTACTGGCCCAAGCGGGCCTCGACGCGGCGCGACTTCTGGCCGAAGCCGGTATCCATGCCGCCGAAAACGAAGCGGCCAAGAAGCTTCAGCGCCTGCTGCTCGAAGAGTTGCATCACCGCGTCAAGAACACGCTGGCCACAGTCATCGCCATTACCACACAAAGCCTGCGCAATGCCGCGAACCTGAAGGAAGGCAGCGAAGCCGTCGAGCTACGCTTGGTCGCGCTTGGCCGCGCGCACGATCTGCTGCTTCAGTCGCAGACCACTGGCGCCAGCATGGCCGACATCATTCATGCCGCGATCGAACCGTTCGACCGCAAAGAGGACTCGCGCTTTGTCGTCAAGGGTGACCCAATGGAGGTCGGCGCGGCCGCCGTTTTGTCGGTCAGCATGTCGCTCAACGAACTCTGCACCAACGCGGTAAAACATGGCGCACTGTCAAACGCGACCGGCCGCATCGAGATTTCGACAACCCTCGTCGGCACGCCGCAGCACATGAAATTGACCTGGACCGAAACGGGCGGCCCGGTCACAGCCGAGCCAACCCGGCGCAGTTTCGGTACGCGCTTGATCGGACGCCTGGCCGAGGAACTGCATGGCAAGGTGACTTTGGCCTACCCGCCAGCCGGTTTAATCTATGAGCTTGACGTGCCGAGCGCGGCATTGAAAGCGCCGACGGCACCTTGAAAGAATCGCGCGCGCCCGTTGCCGGACGCGCGCAATTGAACGGGTTCTCGTTTCCGGACCGAACGGTCCGGTTACTGAACCGACAGGTTGGCGGCGTTGACGACCTTTTCCCATTTGGCGGTTTCGGCGGCGAGAAATTTGCCGAAGTCCGCCGGCGAGCCGGGAGTGATAATACCGCCAAGGTCCTTGAGCTTGGCCTGCATTTCCTTGTCCTGGAGCGCCAGGTTGATCTGCTTGTTCAGCAAATCGACGATCTCCTTCGGCGTCCCGCGCGGCACGCCAAAGCCGAAGAACGCGCTGGCCTCGTAGCCCGGCACCGTTTCGGCGATGGTCGGTACGTCCGGCAATTCCGGCGACCGCTTGGCGGTCGAGACGCCGAGCGCGCGCAATTTGCCGGCCCGGATATGCGCGATCGACGACGGCAGATTGTCGAAGGTCACCTGCACCTGGCCGCCGAGGAGATCCGTCAGCATCGGCGCGGAACCTTTGTACGGCACATGCGTCAATTTCAGGCCGGTCATCATCTTGAACAGTTCGCCGGACAGATGGATCGACGTGCCGTTGCCGGACGACGCCACGTTGACCTTGTCGGGGTTGGCCTTCGCATAGGCGATGAATTCCGCCACTGTCTTGGCCGGCACGTCCGGGTGAACCTCCATCACGTTCGGCACCTCGATGACGCCAGCCACCGGATCGATGTCTTTCAGGAACGTGAAGGCGAGTTTCTTGTACAGAGTGGCGTTGATGGTGTTGGCCGGATTGACCAGCAGCATCGTATAGCCATCCGGGGCCGCCTTGGTGACGGCTTCGGTCGCTATATTATTGCCGGCGCCGGGGCGGTTCTCGACGACAAACTGTTGACCGAGTTTGACGCTCAGCCAGTTGCCAATGAGGCGAGCAACGATGTCGGTCGAACCGCCGGCCGGATAGCCGACGATGATGTGGACCGACCGCGTCGGGTAATCGGCGGCGGCCGCGGGTTGCGCCACGATTGCCGTCAGGCCGGCAAGCAGGCCCGCGACGCCCGCGATCAAACCAGTAAACCGTTTCATATGCGTTCCTCCCATGGGGCCGACGGCCGAGGCCGCCGCCGTTCTTATTTGAGGATACGATACGAGGCGGCGGTGGCTTTGCACAAGTCCGCTGTCGTCAAAAATTACGGTCGTGCCCACGCGGGCCGGCGGGGGCGGCTCGTTAGGCCGCCAGCGAAGCATCCACCCGCTTCAGTGCCTGTTTGAGCGCGTCAAAGCAGACCGGATCGATTTGCGTCTCTAGCATCTCGGTCATGATCGTCAGCGCTTTGTTAACCGGCATGGCGGCGCGATAGGGCCGGTCGGCGGTCAGCGCGTCAAAAATATCGGCGGTCGTGACGATGCGAACTTCAAGCGGCAAAGACTCGCCCGGCAGGCCGCGCGGATAACCTTTGCCATCGAGTCGTTCGTGATGCGCCCCGGCGATGAAAGCAAGATCGCTGAAAGCGCCGATGCGCGCCAGGATGGTCGCGCCGAGGGCGGGATGCGTCCGCATCGTCGCCCATTCCTCGTCATCGAGCTTGGCCGGCTTGTCGAGGATGGAATTGCTGACGCCGAGTTTGCCGACGTCATGCAGCAGGGCCGCGCGCTTGAGCCAGCGGCGGCGAGCGGCTGTTATGCCGAGTTGTTCCGCGATCAGATCGGCGAACAGAGTGACGCGCTCGCTGTGGCCGCTGGTGTGGGGACTCTTGGAGTCGATCACCTGCGCGAAAGCCGCGGCGATGTCGTCGAGATAGTCGTCGTCCACCAGCCGGCGCTGCTGCGCCGGTTCGAGTTCGAAAATGGCGCTTTGCAGGTCGTCCGATCGAAGCATCGTCCAGAAATTGGGACGCGCGGCAACACGCTCGAACGCCCAGGCAACCTTTGGATCGAACCAGGTTCCGGTCCTGTGCTGGACTTCGAGCCGCGCCGCTTCGGGGCCATTTCCCATCTGAAATACGTCGATAACCTGCGACACCAGGGCGATGCGCGAATAGAGCGGAATGGCGTCGCCGCGGATCGCCGCCGGCATGCCGCCGCCGTCCCAGTGTTCGTCAAAGGCGCGAATGGCTTCGACGACATTTTCGGAGAAGCGCATCGTGCGGGCGATCTCGGCGCCGCGGTCGCAGCGCGTCTCCATCAATTCGTGCGCGATCTCGCCGCCGTTCTGAAAGACATTGACCAGTGCGCGGAAGCGCTCGGCGAGGCTGGCGTTCATGCCGGTATGCGACAGCACGAAGCGCAGCACCTGCGGCAGGCTGCCATTGACGGTCATGAAGTCGCGTTTGAACGAAATATCGTCGGTCATGTAGAGCTGGCAGATGCGCGCGGCATTGCTGCTGCAGCCGACGTCTTTCATCAGCAACGTGTAATAAAGGTCCGATAGTTCGGCTTCGCTCAGGCCCAACTCGCGGCCGATATGAATGCCGATCCAGCACGAACGCACGCAATGGCCGGCCGGCTGACCCTCCACCATATCGAGCGCGTAACTCAGCGCGCTCAGCAGTTCGGCCAGACGCAATTCAGGCATCGGGGCGGAAAAATCGCTGTGCGGCGGCATGGGGAAACGCTCCAGGCGGGGCCGGCGACGACGCGCCGGTCGGATGGGTCCTAGTTTTCCCCGAGAGACGTTAATAAAATCGGCGAGAGATCAATGACTTGCCGGCCAGCCTCCGCAACGGGCGCATGGCTTGGTGAGGAATAATAACCGGCAAAACCCGGCGCCCGGCCCTTAACTCGGTCACGATTAGCCCCTATATTCAGTTCTGCCGGGGCAACCCGGCTATGGCGATAAACGGACGTCGTAATAAACCTTTCGGACCCGGGGGCAGTACCCGGCGCCTCCACCAAAGCCCGCAGCTGGGCGGCCCTAAAACGGGTTTCGGCGGGGGCGAACTAGGATCGACGAGGGCGTAAAGGGCGAACTTTTGCTCGGCATGGTTCCGCCGTTATCGGGCCAAATCGTAGTTGCAAACGACAACTATGCTCCGGTTGCTCAGGCTGCGTAAGCGGT
>CANKBJ010000078.1 GCA_947479905.1 Bradyrhizobiaceae bacterium | reverse complement strand
TGACCGGTTGGGCTGAAGCTAATATCGTCGATAATTCAGCGAGATATCTTCGCCGGGGGTTGGGCTGGGCGATGACCGGTAAAACAGTAACGAGGGCGGATTTGTGTGAGGCGGTCTACCAGAAGGTAGGCCTGTCGCGCACGGAATCCGCGTCACTTGTCGAGTTGGTGCTCAAAGAGATCACCGACTGTCTGGAACGTGGGGAGACGGTAAAACTGTCCTCCTTCGGCTCCTTTGTCGTGCGTAAAAAGGGCCAGCGGATCGGGCGAAATCCCAAGACCGGCAAGGAAGTGCCGATATCGCCGCGTCGGGTGATGGTGTTCAAGCCATCCGCGATCCTCAAGCAGCGCATCAACGGTCACGACGTCGCCGACGAAGCCGAGCACGCTTAGCATCGGGTGACCGGCGTCGCGGTCCATTTCAGTCATTGCGTTTCTAGTTTCAGCAGGGAGTGACGCCGCTTTGGATAACAAGGCGCCGGACGCATTTCGCACCATCAGTGAAGTGGCAGACGAACTCGATCTGCCGCAACACGTTCTGCGTTTTTGGGAAAGCCGCTTCCGCGAAATCAAGCCGATGAAGCGAGGCGGCGGCCGGCGCTATTACCGTCCCGACGACATCGATCTTCTGCGCGGCATCAAGCATCTTCTGTACGGCGAAGGCTACACCATTCGAGGCGTGCAGCGCATCCTGCGCGAACAGAGCATCGGCTTCGTGCAGTCGGTCTGGCAGGAAGGCGCGCCGCAGCCGCCGCATGTTGCCTCCGACGACGATGACATCGCTGACGATACGCCGACGAACGACGCGGCCGCTGATTCCGGCATCGAATCCTTCGACGAACCGCATGGCTTGCGCGAGCGCCTGACCTCCCTGATCGGCCGCGACCTTGGCGACCGCGGCGAGACGCCGGGCGACCGCCGCGAGCCGCCGATGCAGGGCGCGCCGGTGCCGCGCGTCGATCCGGCCGATCGCGCAACCTTTGATGTCGATACTCCGCGTGTGGCGCGGACGGTCGTCGCCCCGCCGCCGATGCAGCCGCTGGTTCCAATCGCGCCGCGATCGCCGGGCGGGACTCTTTCGCGCGAGCAGGGCAACAAACTGCACGCCGCGCTGCACGAATTGGCGGAATGCCGCAAGCTAATCGATGCCGCCGCGCGGCGCGGCGAATAAACGTCCAGCGGCCATCTTGGGATAGTAAGTTATGACCGACGTTCTGCTCGTCGAGCATCCATCGGACGACATCGTCGTGCTGCGGCTCAACCGGCCGCAAGTGCGCAACGCGCTCAATCTCGATGTGCGGGTGCGCCTCGCCGACGAGATCGCGCGCTACGGCGCCGACGCCACGACGCGCTGTCTGATCATCACCGGCTCCGACACGGTGTTCGCCGCCGGCGCCGATATCACCGAGATGGCGGGCGCCGGTCCGGTCGAGGTGATGGCGCGCAACGTGCAGCAATACTGGCACGCGATCATGGACTGTCCGAAGCCGGTCATCGCCGCCGTCGAAGGCTTCGCGCTCGGCGGCGGACTGGAACTGGCGTTGTGCGCTGACATCATCGTGGCCGGCGAGGGCGCTAAAATGGGCCTGCCGGAAGTGAAGCTCGGCATTCTTGCCGGCGGCGGCGGCACGCAAAAGTTGGCGCGGCTCGTCGGGCTGAAGCGGGCGATGCTGCTGCTGCTGACCGGGCGCATGTTCGGCGCGACCGAGGCCGTCGCCATGGGTGTTGCCAGCGAAGCCGTGCCGGCCGGGCAGGCGCTGACGCGCGCACTTGAACTCGCGCGCGAGATCGCCGCCATGCCGCCGATTTCAGTGGCGCAGATCAAGGAAATCGTCAACGCCGGCGTCAATGCGCCGCTCGACACCGCACTGATGCTGGAGCGCAAGGCTTTCCAATTGCAATTTGCGACCAGCGACCAGAAGGAGGGCATGAAGGCCTTCCTGGAAAAACGCAAACCGACTTATCAAGGCAAATAAAGTGACCATCAATCTCGACAGGCCGGACATGATTGTCGCGGTCATCGGCGCCGGCGCGATGGGGCGCGGCATTGCCCAGGTTTGCGCGCAGGCAGGTCTGCAAACGTTGCTGTTCGACGCGCGTGACGGTGCGGTCGCCGAAGCCATTGCCGTTGTCGATAAAGGGCTGGACGGCCAGGTCGCTAAAGGCCGGATGTCAGCTGACGACAAAGCGAGCGTCATGCAAAGGCTGAGGCCAATGGCGTCGCTCGCCGATGCGGCGTCTGCAGGATTGGTGATCGAGGCCATCGTCGAGGATCTGGCGGTCAAGCGCGAGCTATTCAGGGCGCTGGAAAAGCATCTCGGCGCGGACGCGGTCATTGCCACCAACACGTCGTCATTGTCGGTCACTGAAATCGCCGCCGGCTGCGAGCGGCCGGCGCGCGTCGGTGGGCTGCATTTTTTCAATCCGCCGCCAGTGATGAAGCTGGTCGAGGTTATTGGCGGCCTGCGCAGCGACCCTGCGCTGGTCGATGCGTTGGTGGCGTTCGCACTCCGTATCGGCAAGCAGCCGATCGTCGCCACCGACACGCCGGGATTTGTCGTCAATCATGCCGGGCGGGCTTATGGGCCGGAGGCCTTGCGTATCGTCGCACAGGGCATCGCTTCGCCGCGCGAAGTCGACATCCTGATGAAGGAGGCGGCCGGTTTCCGCATGGGGCCGTTTGAGCTGTTCGATCTGATTGGCGCGGACATTACCCACGCGGTGATGGAAAGTATTTTCGCGCGCTATTACGACGAGCCGATGTATCAACCGTCGGCGCAGCTGGCGGTGCGGGTCGCCGGCGGGCTGCTCGGTCGCAAGACGGGTCGCGGCTTTTATGATTATGCGGATGCGCCGAAAACGAGCGCACCGACGATTCTCGTCGCGCCGCGACCGAAACCGGCCTCGGTGTGGATTGCCGATGAGGACGGCGCCGCCGAACTCGCTGCTTTATTGAATGCCGCGGGTATTCAAGCGACAGTCGGCGGAGCGCCTAGCGCGCATGCGGTCAATATCGTCACGCCGCTTGGCGAAGACTGCACCGGCGCGGCATTGCGCCTGAAGCTCGATCCGGCGCGCACCGTGGCCGTCGACATGGTTGGCCGCTTTAAGGGCCGTTACACGGTTATGAAAAATCCGCTGACCGCGCCGGATGCGCTCGGCGCGACTGTCGCCGCGCTGGCCGCGACCGGCGCGCCGGTGACCGCGATCAACGACAGCATTGGTTTCGTCGTGCAGCGGCTTCTAGCCATGATCGTCAATGTCGGCAGCCGCATCGCCGAACTGCGGGTGGCCGCGCCCGCCGATATCGATACCGCGGTCGAACTCGGTCTGAACTATCCGCGTGGACCGCTGGCGCTGGGCGACCTGCTCGGGCCGGCGCGGGTGCTGGCCGTGCTCGATCATATGCAGGCTGCGACCCACGACCCGAAATACCGGGCGACGGCATGGCTGCGCCGCCGCGCGGCTCTGGGCGTATCGCTGCGGACGCCGGATTGAGGTCAAGGTTGCGTGGCCACGACCGCGCCCCTATAACCCGGAAACGGTCGGGGCGTAGCGCAGCCCGGTTAGCGCACTTGTCTGGGAGACAAGGGGTCGTGAGTTCAAATCTCGCCGCCCCGACCAATTTAGCCTTCAAAAACAACAACAAAGCCGATCAAGGCTGTCGCTCGGCGGCGATCCGGAACGGTTTTCGCACCACATAAGCGGTGTAAAGCACCGCGCCGGCGACATAGACGGTGGCATAGGCGCCGATAAAGCCGACAATGTCAGCGTGGGCGACATAGACCATGGCCGTCATCGCCGCCATGAAGGTTGCTGCCCGCGCGATCTCGCGGAAAAAGCCGGTGTGCTGCAACAGGCAACTTGCGACATTCTGGATCATATTGGCGATCAGCAGCACGATCAGGACCGGGGTGACCGCGGCCGGCACTGTGGCGGCAGGTCCGAGCAGCAAGGCGAAGACGCGGTCGCCGGCAAACCACAGCAACGCGCACAGCGCGACGGTCGGAACCGCGCAGAGAACGGTCGCCATCAAGGTCGCCTTTTTCAGCGTCGCCGCGTCGCGCTCGGCAAAGGCGCGGGTCTGGCGCGGCACCAGTGGGTCGAGACCGGCGGCGTAGATCAAGGTCGCGCCGCGGAAAATCTTGAACATGGTGTCGAGGATGATGGTCGGCGCGCCGAGCCCGAACATCATCGGCACCACCAGATAGGGGAAATTATAGACGGTGAGTTCGGCCATGGCGTAATTGCCGCTGCGCAGGATTTCTGCGCGGTTGCCGCGCCAGAAGGCGGTCAAGGCGGCGAACGTGCCGGACATCCGCAATGCCAGCGCGCCCATGCGCGCCAGACGCGCGACGCAGGCGGCGAGCAGCACCAACCACAACAGATTGGCGAGCAGGAGGGAGACGAGAATTGGCAACCCGGCCAGCATTGCCAGAATGAGGCCGATATGGCCGACGCGGCGCGCCGCCTCCAATGTCTCGAACGAAATAAACTCGTCGACCGCGTTGCTGATATTGCGCAACGGAAACCAGACCAGATTGAGCGCCGAGAAACTGAAAAACAGCGCGCATTCCACCGCGCGCCCGAGATCAACCGAAGGCCGGGCCTTCATGACCGCGAAGCAGAGCAGCGTGCCGGTCAGGACGATCAGCGCATAGGCGAAGGTGACGGCGCTCGATTGGGCCGGCACCGTGCCGTCGGAACTGCCGGCGAGATGGCGTTCACGCTGGCGGACATACAAAATTTTGGCGGCGCCGAGATCGAACAGCCAGAGCGACAGGCCGAAGGTGCCGATCAGGATGAAGATCGAGAAATCCTGTGGATCGAGCACGCGCGCGAACACGAAGGTCTGTACCAGTCCGCCGGCAATCGCGGCGGCGGCGGTGGAGGCGCGGAGCACGACATAACGCAGTGACACCAGCGCGGCGAGCGCGCGCAAGGGCTGGTACCAAACAGGACTTGCAGCAAGCGCGGTCGCTGTCGAATTCATCCGGCGACCATACCCGGCGGCTGGGGATTTTCGCTTAAAGATTATGGTGAACAAACCCTCACTTGGAAAGCTACGAAGTGAAACAGTCCGCTTAAGCCAAAGTTGGGCCCCATGCCGTATAGTGCGTCCAAGGGGCTCCCGCTTCTGGGCAGTCAGGACGGCGGCGATGCTTAAGACTTCAATCGGCACCGTGCGAGGAAAAATGCAGCCGGGGGTGACGCCTTCGGTCAGCGTCATTGTTCCATGCTATAATGGCGGGCAGTTCATGCCGCAGCTTCTCGGCTCGCTGGCGCGCCAGACCTTCCGCGATTTTGAAATTGTCATCGTCGACGATGGTTCGACCGACGCCGCCACGCGGCAGGAGCTCGACAATGTCGATCCGTCCGTTCGTGTCATTCGCCAGACCAACAAAGGTCTATCGGCGGCGCGCAATGCCGGGATCACCGCCGCCGCCGCCGATCTGGTGCTGACCCTCGATTGCGACGACATGATCGCGCCAAACTACTTGTCCGAGGCGGCGGCGCTGCTGGACGCAGCACCAGCCGATGTCGCGCTGGTGCTGTCGCATCAGCAACTGGTAGGCGCTGCCAGCGGGCCGCTCGAACGGCACTTCAACCGGTTCGATTTGCTGTTCGCCAATCCGATCCCGTCAGCGGTTCTGCTGCGCAAATCGGCGTGGCAGGAGGTGGGTGGCTATGATGAAACCATGCGCGAGGGCTACGAGGATTGGGAATTCTATTTGCGCCTGATGCTGCGCGGCTTTCGCGGCATCACTATTCCAAAGCCTTACGTGATCTACAATGTCTCGGCCGGCGGCATGCTGTTCAACACATCGTCGGGCAAGCATGCCAATATCTGGCGTTCGATGCGGCGCAAACATGCGGCCGCCTACCGGCCGTTGGCGATGCTGCGTCTATGGCGCGTCAGCCGCGACGGTTCGGGTCACGACGACCCGGGCCATGTCTCAGTGCTGAAAGCGATCGCGGCCTATCTGATGGCGGTTGCCCTGCCGGACGCGCTGTTCTCTATGCTGATCGCCATGCGCCGCCAGCGCCTTTTGCTCGGCCGCCGGCACGAGACGTATGCGGCTTAAAACTTAGGAAGCGGGAACGGCGTTCGCCCGTTGCGAAGTCCGTGCGGCGGCGGCCAGACCCCAGATAATCCCGAGGATCAAAAAGAAATGACGCCAGTGATCGGTGTCGATGATGAAGCCTTCCGCCATTTCACCGACGAAGGCACCGAGCGCCGCGATCGAATAACCCTGCCAGGGAGATCGCTGCAGCGCGCAGCGGAAGCCGACCCAGACGGTCGCGATCAGCAACAGAATATAGGCCAGCGCGCCGGTCCAGCCATAAACCAGAAATACTTGCAAATAGACGTTGTGCTGTTGCAAGCCATAGACGCGGGAAAATTCAAACGGCCTCATGCCGTTGGGGAATTCCAGCACGGCGCTCAAAGCCTTTTCCTGCAACAGGAAACGGCCGCCCTGGCCGACGTCATAGGATTGAATGAGCTGGGCGCGTTCCTTGAACATGCCGCCGATTGAATCGATCGACAGCAAAACGAGCAGCAGCACGGCGAGCGCGGCGGCGCCGGCAAGGGTCAGACTGAGAATACGGGCGCGGGCTTTCGGCGTCGGCGCCACCACAAACGACAGTGCGATCACGATCGAGATCGATACGCCGAAGTGAAACCATGAACCGCGCGAGAAGCTGAGCAACTCACCGAACAGAATGACGCCGGTGAGGCAAATCGTCTTGACGTCGATGCGGACCCGCAGCATCCGCTCCAATAGGAACAGCGCCGGCAGGATCAAGAACGGGCCATAAACGTTCGGATCCTTGAAAAAGCCCTGAGCGCGGCCGTTGAGCGTGAACATTTCGGCTGCCGGAAACAGGCGAAAATAGCCGATCGCGCCGGCGATGGAGACGATAGTCGCGGTCAGGATATAGGCCGAGCGCATCGTCGCCAGCCGCGCCATCGTGTTGTCGGCGAAGATCATCGCGAACAAGAGCGCGGCGATCGCGAGATAAAACGAAGTGGCGACGTATTGGAAAACCTTTTCTTGTCCGGTCACCTGCAACGCCGCCGACAGGCCGGCGACGTTCCACAGCATCAATAACAGAAACGGCAGTACCAGCAGACGGGGAAAGCGAATGCCGGCGACAAGGCCGGCCACCGCCAGCACGCCCATCAAACCGTCATGCGGCGACGGCTCGATGAAGGCGACCGAACTCAACAGGACTGCGATATACAAGACGATCTGCAAAAGCCGTTCACGGAAAGGAACGGCAACCGGCCCGCTCTCATAAGCAAGCATAGACGGTGCATGAGCCGCCGCCGGTATGGCCGCGCGCGCGGCCATATCGTGAGCGGTGATCAATAGGCATTCTCGGTCTTGAGCAAAGCGAACGGCGTGCGTGCCAGGATGTAGAGATCGAGCAGTACCGACCAGTTTTCGATGTAGTAGAGATCGTGCTCGACGCGAAACTGGATCTTCTCATGCGTATCGGTTTCGCCGCGCCAGCCGTTGATCTGCGCCCAGCCGGTGATGCCGGGCTTGACCCGATGGCCGGCGAAATAACCATCGACTGCTTCGGCGTAAAGCTGCGCTTCCGCCTTGGCGTTGACCGCATGCGGACGCGGCCCGACCAGTGACAGATTGCCGTTGAATACGACGTTGAACAGTTGCGGCAGTTCGTCGAGGCTGGCCTTGCGGATGATGCGTCCGACGCGGGTGACGCGCGGATCGTCCTTGGTGACGAGCTTGCTGGCGCCGGCGTCGGCCATGTCGGTGTACATCGACCGGAACTTATAGACCTCGACCAGATCGTTGTTGAAGCCGTAGCGCTTCTGCTTGAAGAACACCGGTCCGCGGCTGTCGAGTTTGATGGCGATGGCGACCAGCGCCAGCAGCGGCAGGGCGGCGATCAGCAGGACCGTGCCGATGGTCTTGTCGAACAACCACTTCATCACCACGTCCCAATCGGCGATCGGGCGGTCGAACACGTCGATGACCGGCACCTTGCCGATATAGGAATAGGAGCGTGGGCGAAACTGCAGCTTATTGGTATGCGCGGCCAGACGGATGTCGAGCGGCAGCACCCAGAGCTTCTTCAGCATTTGAAGTATGCGGTTCTCAGCCGAGATCGGCAGCGAGAAGATCACCAGATCGACGCGGGTGCGGCGGCCGAATTCGACGAGGTCATCGACATTGCCGAGCTTTTGCTCGCCGGCGCAATCTGTGCCGCCGCGGTCGCCGGTGCGGTCGTCGAACCAGCCGATGATTTCGATACCGGTGTCCTTCTGGCTCCGCAGCTCGGCGATGACCCGTTCGCCCGGTTGGCCACCGCCGACAATGACGGTCCGTCGCGTCAGCCGGCCTTCGCGGGTCCATTTGCGAACGGCGAAGAACAGCATGCGGCGTCCGAAGATCAGCACCGAGAGGCCGCAGACATAGAACGAGCCGAGCCAGACGCGGGAAAACATCTCGCCAGCCTTGATGAAAAACGAGGCGCCGATCACGATCAGAAACACCACCGACCATGCCGCGGCGAGGCGCATGTATTGCTTTTCGTGACCGCGGAAGGCGTGCACTTGATAGATGTCGGCGGTCTGGAACGTCAAAGTCGATAGTGAGGCAATGACGACGACGGCCGCGAGGTATTGCAGGAGCTGGCCATCGAACGGCCGGATATAGGCGGCGAAAATCGCCAGACCGACCAGGACGATAAGTGCGAATTCGGCCATGCGCACAAAGCCGGCCAGCACGATCGGCGAAATTGGCGCCGGTGTCGGTCTGCTTGCAATGGCGAGTGCGCGCTCGGAAAGCGGCGTGGTTTCCTGTCGCGGCTTTACGCCCTCGCGCAGACGGTCGAAGACCGCCGCGGCGTTCGCGGCAGTGAGGTTTGGGCGAGTGTCTGAATCGATCATGATGACGCCATTACTTGACCAGCCGCGTACAACAGCACGGCCGCCGAAGGTCGTTAATTCAGGTAAATTTGTAGGCAAAGAGTCTCAATAAAGACTTATCGGGCAGGGTAAAATTTATTAATGACGCCCGCTCTGGCGCAGATTTTCAAGGGCGTCGGCATAGGCACCGAGCACACCGTCGACCATTGAGTCGATCGAGAAGGTGGTGGCAACCCGCTCGCGCAGGCGGCTCGCGGATTCGGCCGCCGCCGCGCGATCGTCGAGCTTATAGGCGATTGCCTGGGCCAACGCGCCGGCGTCGCCGGCCGGCACCAAAGCCGCCGCTTGCGGGCCGAGGATTTCGCCAATGCCGCCGACCGCGGTGGCGATCAGCGGGACGCAACCCGCCGCGGCTTCCAGCACAACATAGGGCAGGGATTCGGCGCGCGACGGCACCACCATGATGCGACCCAGACTGAGCGCCTCGCGGCCCGGCATCGCGGCTTTGAAGCGTATGAGATCGGTAAGGCCGAGCGCGGCAACCTGTGCCTGAAGGGTATCGCGATCCGGGCCCGACCCGACCAACGTGGCGCTCACCGCACGGCCGTCGCGCCGCAACTGGGCGATGGCGTCAACGAGGACATCGATCCCCTTGATGTGCCGCAATTCGCCCAGAAAGACGAGATCGGTCGCGTCCGGTTGCGCGACGACGGTTTCGAATTCGCGGCGCGAGACGCCGTTGCGCGCGACGCGGATCAGGCCGCCGGGCACGCCGATTTGGTCGCGGAAAGCTCTGGCGGAAAACTCGCTTTCGAACAGGAATAAATCGCCGCGCCGCATCAGTGCGCGTTCGGCCGCCAGATAGAATTTGCCGGCCAGACTGTCTTTGCCAAACACCAGGCTGCCGCCGTGCGGCGTGTAAGCCCGAACCGCATGATGGTCGCCTAAAACCAGACGTACAAAAGCGCCGCCTTTGGCGCCGTGACCGTGCAGAATATCCGCCCTTGTCTCGGCGGCGCGGCGCGTGGCATGCGCCACCGCCCGGACGTCGCGCAGACCGAGATGGCGAGACATTGGAATACGGGTGAACCCCAAGGCCAGCGCCGGAACAAGCGCGGCAAGCGTCGCATCGGCACGTTCGCCCCCAGTAATGCTGTCGGCGATCAGGCCGACGCGGTGCCCGCGCGCCGCCTGTTCGCGGGCGAGGTCGACAACGTGGCGGAACAGCCCGCCGACGGGGCTGCGAAAAACATGCAAGATATTCAGGGGCGTCATGGAAATTGCCGCCGCAGCCTTTCACTGGCCCAAGGTATTGCCGCACTCGATTAGGGGCCGGTACGGTTAACAAAACCTTGCCAATGCGAAAGTGCCGCAGGCCGATTAACGCGGTGGCAACCATAATAGGGTGAGATCGCACCCAAGTCATAGAGTCGTGCGTTGGAGTAGCGATGTTCATCCGTAAGAAAGCAAAAGCGCCGCCCGTGGCTATTCCGGCGATGCCGGTCATGGAGCCCGCCGGCGAGCCGGATTTGCGCGGACTTGGCCGCGCTCTATGGCGCAAGAGACAGACCATCATCGTGTCTACAATGATCGTCGCCGCCTTGGCGTTCATCGTGGTCAATGCGATCACGCCGCGCTACCGCTCCGAATCCCGTTTGCTTCTCGAAGCGCGCGAAAGCGTTTTCATGCGCGCCGAAGCGGACAAAGGCGCCAGCGATCGCGCCAATCTCGATCCGGAAGCCGTCACCAGCCAGATTCAGTTGGTGTTGTCGCGCGATCTCGCGCTCGCCGTCATCAAAAAAGAAAAGCTCGATGCCAATCCGGAATTCGATCCGGCCATCGGCGGCATGACGCCGTTGCGCACGATCCTCGGCCTGTTCGGTCTGGCGCGCGACGTCAACGCGCTGTCGCCGGAAGAGCGGACGCTGGAAGCCTATTACGATCGCATCAACGTCTATGCGGTCGAGAAGTCGCGGGTCATCGGCATCGACTTCGCGTCGGCCAATCCCGAACTCGCCGCGCGCTTGGCCAATTCGGTCGCGGAATCCTATCTCGGCCTGCAGCAATCGGCCAAGACCGACCAGACCCGAGCCGCCAGCACATGGCTTGCGACCGAGATCGAGAAGATGCGCGCCAAAGTCGCCAGCGCCGAGGCCAAGGTCGAGGAATATCGCTCGCAATCCAACCTGTTCGTCGGCTCCAACAACAGTTCGCTGCCGAATCAGCAGCTCACCGAGATCAATTCGCAGATCGCCGCCGCGCGCGGTCAGAAGGCGGATCTGGAGGCGAGGGCGCGGCAATTGCGTGAACTGGTGCGCTCCGGCCAGCCGGTCGACTCCTCGGACATCGCCAATTCGGAATCGATGCGCCGCCTGACCGAGCAGGGCAACGCGCTGCGGTCGCAACTGGCCGAACAGTCGACCACGTTGATGGACCAGCATCCGCGCATCAAGGAATTGCGTGCGCAGATCGCCGAGATCGAGCGCGCCAAACGCACCGAGGGCGAAAGGCTGGCACGCCAGCTCGACAACGACGCCAAGGTCGCGGGCGATCGACTGCAGACGCTGACCGCCAGCCTCGATCAGGTGAAACGGATGGCCTCGCAAAGCAACGAGCAGGATGTGCAATTGCGTTCGCTCGAGCGCGATGCCAAATCGCAGCGCGATTTGCTCGAGTCCTATCTGGTCAAATACAGCGAAGCGTCGGCGCGCGACAATATAAATGCTGCGCCGCCCGAGGCGCGCATCATTTCGCGCGCAACGCCGGCCGCCAAGCCAGCCTATCCGAAGAAGACGCCGACCGTGCTGATCGTGGCCTTCGCGGCATTCGCGCTGTCGGCCGGCTTCGTCGTCACCAGCGCCTTGCTGGCGGCGCCGCAAGGTCAGACATCCTACGGTTACGGCTTTGCGCAGGAAAATTACGCAGCGGTGCAACCGAGCTTCGTCGCGCCGGCGCGCGCGCAAGGCTTGCCGCATCTGGTGTCGCCGCCGATTGTCCCCGTCATGGCGCATGTGACGCCGCCACCACAGATGTCGTTGCCGGTCAGCAGTATCGATCAACTGGCGCAAAGCCTGCGCGCGTCGGCCGAGGCCGGCCGTCGCGTCGCGGTCTTCGGCAACGCGCGTAATGCCGGCACTACTTACGCCGCCATCGCGCTGGCCCGCGCGCTGGCGCAACAGGGCAGTGTCGTGCTGGTCGATCTGGCCTTCGGCGCGCCCAATCTGTCGGTGGTGTCGACCGATCCGAATGCGCCGGGAATCGCCGAACTGGTGCGCGGCACGGCGTCGTTCGGCGACATCATCACACGCGATCAGTTCTCGGCGGTGCATATCGTGGCGACCGGCAATGTCGGCGCCGACGCGGCCGCATTGATGCTGTCGCCGATGATTGCGACGGTGATCGAGGCTTTGGCGCAAACCTATGACCATGTGGTGATCGACGCAGGTTCGGCCGCCGATGTGCCTGTCGAGCGTTTCGCGCATCTGACGCGGCGCGCGGTGCTGGTCGCCGCCAACCCGGCCGATCCGTCAGTGCGCGCCGCGCACGAGCGTCTGGCGATATCCGGATTTGCCGACTTGACCCTGGTCGGCGGCGCGACGCAAAGCGTCGCGGCCTGAACGGTCAGAGTGCTCCCGACAGCCGCGCCCGCAGCTTGCGCGCCTTGACGATCATCGACCACAGAAGCGGCCGCTGCTTGATCGCGCGCTTGGCGGCGGCGATGAAACGAAGCACCACGGCGGCCCGGCGTCCGGCCGGGCTGAGCGGCCAGTAGCTGTCGAACATCGGCTCCGCATCGGGGCAGAACAGGTCCTTGTACTTCGCTTCGCCGATGCCGAGATCGAAAGTGTGCAGGCCGCGTTCGCAGCAACGGCGCACGACATGCATAAGAATCTGCTGGCCCGGACTTTCGGCGGCGTAGAGGCCATGCACGATCGAGATGAACATGCCGGTGAACCGGCCGTCGGCGACAATGCCGCCGACCGTTGCGACAATCACGCCGTCGACGGTGAGGGTATAAAGCTCGATCAACGGCTCGCCGGCGGCTGTCGAGGTTTCCGCCGCCGCGCGCAGGAACTGCCGGACATCGTCATCGCCGAAAAAATCCGGCAGACCGATGGCGCGCGTTCGGGCGGTTTTCTGCCTGAAGAAGTCCTCGAGCACGGCGCTGATTTCGGCTGGACCTTTTGCCTGCTGAAAGCGTACCTCACCATAACCGGCGAGCAGGCGCTCTTTCCGGCGCAACTTCTTGCGCGTGCCGGGGCTGGTATTGGCCTCGAACATGGCGTTGTAGTCGCGCGACAACGCGCCGCTGTGACCGAAGCTCGGCGAATATTGCTGGGGCAGCAGCGCGAAGGGATTGGCGCAGCCGGCCCAGGTCAAAGGCTGGTTGGCCAGCATCACCAGGTCGGTCCGCGCGCCGAGACGGTCGAGAACGCGCTGCAATTCGGCGACGCCGATTTGCGCGACGACGTCGCGCCGCCATATCGCCATGTTGAAATTGGCATGCTTGCCGCCGAGGAACTCGACGACCCTCAGGCTGCCGAGGCGGCGGCTGCCGAACGGCCAGAGGAACAAAGGCGTGCCTTTGGCATCGTAGGCAACGACGACGCAGGGCGTGACGCCCGATGCCGCGCCGATATGCCGGTGCCACAGGCGCAGGAAATCGTAGCCTTGATAGGGCGTGGCGAGCGTCGCCTGCTGTTCGAGCGCGCGCCAGGCCGGCTCGGCCGACGCGAAATCGTCATAAACCGCGACGCGCGCGATTTTGCCATCGGTCGCCGGAATGAGCTCGGCATCGTGGTTAAGCGATCGTAGCGCGACGACGTTCATCGACCTTTACCGCTCGCATTGGGCGCTTATCGCGCCGTGACGGCGCTTAAAGCGCCGCCGGTTGCAGGTTCGCAAAGAATTATCAATAAAGGGTTGGAATATTGGTTTGGCTTGGCCGAACCGCCCATCCTCGCGCCACGGGCCGCAAACTTGGTTGATATGAAGAAAACCATCATCCGGACGGGACTGGAAACGCTGTATTTCAGCGGGCTGCATCACTGGCTGCGGCCTCTGGTCGGCGGCGTCGGCTCGATCCTGATGCTGCATCATGTGCGCCCGGCGCGCAAAGAAGCTTTCCAGCCGAACCGGCTGCTGGAAGTGACGCCTTCGTTTCTGGACGGCCTGTTGCGACGGCTCAAGCGCAGCCGGCTCGACGTCATCACGCTCGACGAGATGTACCGGCGTTTCATCGAGAACGATTTCAAGCGCCGTTTTGTCTGCATCACCTTCGACGACGGCTACAAGGACACGGCGCGCTATGCGCACCCGCTGCTCAGGAAATACGAGCTGCCTTACACGCTGTATATCCCGACCAGCTTTCCCGACCGGCTCGGCGAATTGTGGTGGCTGGCGCTGGAAGCGGTGATCGCGCAGAACAGCCGCATCGGCATGGTCATCAATGGCGAGCAGGAATATTTCGAGGCGCGCACCTTGCGCGAGAAGCGCGAACTGTATGACGGCATCTACACCTATCTGCGCAGCATGAAGACCGAGGAGGAGGTGCGCAAAACGGTGCGCGACCTCGCCGCGACCTATCGCGTCGACATTCCGCAACTGTGCCGCGACCTGTGCATGGATTGGGAAGAGATCGGGCAACTCGCGGAGGATCCGCTGGTGACGATCGGCGCACATACCGTCAACCACATGATGCTGACCAAGGTTTTGAGCGAGGCGACGGTGCGCGCCGAGATCGACATGAGCCGCTCGGTGATCGAGGCGGCGATCGGCAAGCGCCCCGAGCATCTCGCTTACCCAGTGGGCGATGTGACATCGGCCGGCCCGCGCGAATTCCGCATCGCCAGGGAGCTGGGCTTCAAGACCGCGGTGACGACGCGGCCGGGCGTTCTGTTTCAGGCGCATGCCGATCATCTCACCGCGCTGCCGCGCATTTCGGTCAATGGCGAATACCAGAAGCAGCGTTACCTCAAGGTGCTGATGTCGGGGGCGGGGACGGCGCTGTGGAACAGGTTCAAGCGGGTGAATGTGGGGTAGCGTCGTCACCGGACGAGCGCCTTCGTTCTCGCGACGCAATTGCGCCCGAGCTTTGAGAGAACCCCCGCCTTCGCGGGGGCAAGTTTCCCTCTTCAAAAAGAAGAGGGGGACGGCGCACCGAAAGGCGCGGCGTTCCTTAGCTGCACATGTCCTTGTTGAAGGGACATGTGGCGCCTCTCGGCGCGCCGTCCGGCGCTTTCGCGGCAGCCGGGCCACGCTTCCGG
>CANKBJ010000077.1 GCA_947479905.1 Bradyrhizobiaceae bacterium | reverse complement strand
TGATTAAGCTCGTCGATCAAAAGTTTTTGCCGGCGCTCCGCCGCCTTGCGCTCGCTGATGTCCTGCACCACGCGCACGACATAAAGAAGTTTGCCGTTGGCGTCGCGCACCGGCGAGGAACTCACCGACATCCAGATCAGCCGGCCGTCTTTGTGCCGGAAGCGTTTCTCGACCGAATAAAATTCCAGATCGCCGGCGGACTGCTGGCGAAAGCCCTCGCGATCGAGATCGGCATCGTCGGGATAGGTGTTCGTGAACAGTCTGATCGACAGCAATTCCTCCCGGCTGTAGCCGGTGATCGTCGAGATCGCTTCGTTGACGCGCAGGAAGCGGCCGTCCGGCGCGACTTCGGAAATGCCGATCGAGACATGATCGTAGGTCGCCGCCAGCCGCTGCTCCTGCTCATGTCCGTGCGACCGCGACTGCTCGAGCGCCTCGTCGGTGCGCTTGCGTTCGGTGACGTCCATGAAGCAATTGACGGCGCCGACCAGTTCGTCTTTGGCGTTGCGCAGCGGATCGATATTGATCGACACGATCATCCGCGTGCCGTCCTCGCGCTCGATCAGACGCTCGACGTCGCGCACCGGCACGCCGGTCGTCAGAACGTCCGACAGCAACGAGCGCGACAGTGGCGTGCCGTCGAGTTCGAAAATGCGCCGGCCGGCGTTAAACTCTTCGTGGGTCTGACCGGGGTCCGGCGCGCGGCCCCAGATTTCAACGGCGCGCCTGTTGTATTGCAGGATGGTGCCGTGCGCGTCGCAGATGAAGGTCGGGATCGGCAGCAGATCGAGGATGCCGTCGGAGGCGCGCAACATCGCGCTCAATGTCGCCGGGAGAGGCCGCTTGACCGGCCGGCCGTGATCGTTCGATTCCTGCATCCGCACGCCTCACCTGCGTGTTCCCTTCGCTCCCCTTACCCGTGCGCAAACTTCAGGGCAGGGGCCGATTTGTCAATGGCGCTGGCCAGGGCGGTTCCGCCGCCAATTCCGCGCGTAAAAAAGTTCCATCGGGCGCAATCAATGTTTTTGCGCGGCGCGGCGGCGGCTTTGCCGTGAATCGACAAGGCGCAGCAAAAACCGGCGCGGCAGAATTCGAATCGCGAGTGTGACGAGCTTGTTGACGAGGCCGGGCACCACCGTGCGCGTATTGCGCATCAGTCCGTCGAAGCCGGCGGCGGCGACGGTTTCCGCGGTCTGCGTCAGAATGCCCGGCGCCAGGCCGGTTTTGACGCCGGCGCGCGCAGCAAATTCCGTCGGCACAGGACCGGGACACAGCACGGTGACCTTGATGCCGCGCGGCTTGAACTCGCTGTGCAGCGCCTCGCTGAACGACAGCACGTAAGCCTTGGTGGCGTAATAGACCGCCATGCCCGGACCGGGCAGAAAGCCGGCCATCGAGCCGACATTGAGCAGACCGCCGCGATGGCGCTGCATGCTGTCGACGAAGGCCAGCGACAATTCGGTGAGCACGCGCACGTTGAGATCGATCATCGCCAGCTGTTCGGCGCGGTCGAGCGTTGACGCAACGCCGACAAGCCCGAAGCCGGCATTGTTGACGACAAATTGCGGCTCGGCGTCGGCCGCGTTCAACAGGTCGATGATCGTTTGCGTGGCGCCGGCCAGAGCAAGATCGGTGGCGATGACGATGGGCCGGGTCACACCGGAGGCGGCGATTTCATCGGCCAGCCAGTTGAGCCGGTCGGCACGGCGCGCCACCAGCGCCAGCGCGTAACCGTGGCGGGCGAATTCGCGCGCCAGCGCGACGCCGATGCCGGCCGATGCGCCGGTGATGAGAGTGACGGGCCGCAGATTGCTCATTCAAAATTTCTCACACTGGTTGCGCAATACGTCTAGCAGATCGGCCTTACCCTAGTTCGCACCATCTTTAAATCAGGCGGCACCGCTGCAAGCGTCGGCCGGCGCGCGCGATCGACTCCGCGCACCGATCAAGGCGCCGGACTTTGCCTGTCGTTCCCCCGCGCGAAAAGTGCGAGGGCGTGGAGCACCGAAAGGCGCCACCACTTTGTCCCTGCCGCGATATGCCCGCGACAGGCGCGCCTTCTTTTGAAAGGCGCGTCGCCTTCCGGCGCTCCACGCGCGGCATTTCTGTCCCCGGGGCCGTACTTCCGGGTGTGGGACAGGGGATCTCCCCCTTCTGCCGGCCAGCTTTCGCCAAGCCTTCGTCCACACCTGCGTCCAGCCATTCAAGGCAGCCGGTCATAGTGCCAGCGGACGGCGACCCGAGGCCTCCCGGTGCCGGGGTTACAAGGCCCGGCAGCAGGCGCCGCACCCACCCCGCGTCGGCAGTGTCCTGCAGAACGCCCCTCGCGTGGGGTAGGCAGAAGGACTATATGACTAGGAATTTAGAGAAGTCAAGGGGTGTTTCTTATTTCGCGCAAAACACGAGATTTAGTGTAAAATCAACCTGTCGTAAATCAGGGTTTTTTCGAGGGGGCACAAATGAAGGCAGTTTTCGCAGCTCTGTTAGCGATCTCGATCCCAACATCAGTTCTTGCGCAACCAGCATCTAGGCCGACGCCGCGTGAAGCATGCCAGTACGGCGGCAAGCAATTCTCGAACAACGCGAGAATCTGTGTCGGTCCCAGCGTAAATCAAACCTGCAGCAACGGCTCGTGGACCGACCCGTTTAATCTCGCAAGCGAACAAGCAAGACGTGATGGCGTCCCCGATATGTGTAAAGACTTCAAGCCGGAAGCCATTCGCTAACCTGTTAGGTGGATTGGAACCGCATAGTCCGCCGTCCTCGGATGAGCGGCGGGTTACGTCTTCGGCTAACTCGCCCTACGAACCTCACCCGGCCTCATGCTGAGGAGCGCACGACAGTGCGCGTCTCGAAGCATGGGGCCGCCTCGTCCTTCGAGACGCGCCGCAAGCGCGGCGCTCCTCAGGATGAGGCGGGGAGAGCTTTGCGAGTGAAGGAAGTGCTGGATCCCCGCCTGCGCGGGGATGACCGGCGGAGAGGCACAGCGGGAAAAGTCGCGCCTCGCCATTTCAGCAAAGCCGCAAACGCATTAGCCTGCCTTCATGAAAATCGTCGCCATCGATTTTGAAACCGCCGATTTCGGCGCCGACAGCGCCTGCGCGCTCGGCATTGTCGCCATCGAGGACGGCCAAATTGTCCGGACCGAGGCGCGGCTGATCCGGCCGCCGCGCGACAAATTCGTCTTCACGTATATCCACGGCATCACCTGGGACGACGTGAAAGACGAGGCGGATTTCGGCGATGTCTGGGACGGCTTTCGCGATTACTGGCGCGATGCCGATTATCTGGTCGCGCACAACGCGCCGTTCGACCGCAAGGTGCTGTTCACCTGCTGCGCCAAAGCCGGCCGGCCGAAACCGGAAACGCCCTTCGCCTGCACGGTGCGGATCGCGCGCACGCATTTCAAGTTTAAGCCGGCTAATCTGGCTTACGTGTCGGAGCAGCTCGGCATCGACTTGAAGCATCATGACGCCGGCTCGGACGCGCTGGCCTGCGCATCGATCGCGGCGAAAGCGCTCGCCGAGGGCTATTCGATCGCCGGCGCGATGCTGGGGCCGCCGTCCTATTGAAGCTACTGCACCTTGGTGGCGCGTTCTTTCTGCTCGAGCATTTGCAGATTGTTCTGCACGTATTGATTGCCCGGATCTTTTTTCTGCGCGGCGGTGAGCATATTGCGCGCGCGGGTGAGGTCGCCGCGCAATAAATAAGAGAAGCCCTGGTTGTTGAGAATTTCCGACGTCGTGCCGTTGATCGCCACCGCCCGCACATAGGCGCGGTCGGCGAGTTCGAAGCGGCGCATGCGGTCGTAGCAGGCGGCCAGACCCAGCCACGCTTCGGGATCGCGCGGGTTCATCCGCGCGGCGCGGTCGAAGGCAAGCTCGGCCTCGGCGAAATTGCCGGCGCGGAACAGGGCGCGGCCGCGGCTGACGTCGTCTTTGCCGTCTGTGCCCGGCAGAACCGGGGCGGTGGGCGCCGACACTTGCGGCGCCGGCTCATGGCGCGCGGGTTCCTGAGCTGTCGCCTCGCGCGACGGCTCGGCGCTGTTGCGCGGTGCGATCGAACCGGTGACTTCGGTCGAGGATGGCGGCGGTGGCATATCGCCGCGCGCCTCGGCGCGATCCGATCTGCCGGAGAACAGCCCACCGACGTCGCTGGTGACATTGCAGCCGGCAAGCGAGACGCTTGCCGCCACGATAACCAGCGTTTGGACGGCTTTGAGACGCATCACGGTGGGGCCCGATGAAACAAGCGGAAACGGACCCATTCAGGCTTAAGCGAGCATGGTTAAGGAGTTGTTTAGCGCCGCCGCGGCCACATCCGGGGCGAGCGCCAATCGCGCCGCGCGCCGCCGGAATTTTCCAATGCTGAAAGGACGTTAGGCAACGTGCGGTTGGCGTTGCTCGCGTGCGGTCGATGCGGCAACATGCTAGAAATGCCGGCGGCGGAAATCTCGTTCCGGCCGCAACCGGCTCCGCATGACAATCCGGGAGAGTACGCCGACATCGACGCCGCGCATCAGTTTCGCCGACCTCCCGGCCGCGCCGTTCAAGCGGATAAATATGCGGTCAGTCAAAAAGCAGTCAGTCAACAAGTGAGCCAACACGTGAACCAACAGCAGACGGCGGCCAAGGCCGGCCATGACGGCGAACCGCGTATCCGCGTGCGCGGCCTCGGCAAGCATTACGGCGCGCTCGAAGTGTTCAAGAACATCGACTTCGATGTCGGCAAACGCGAGATCGTCGCCATTGTCGGGCCGTCCGGCTGCGGCAAGACCACGTTGCTGCGCTGCATCGACGGCCTGCTGCCGCATGACACCGGCGAGATCCTGGTCGGCGATACGCGGGTGACCGAGCCGATCGCCGGTGTCGCCATGGTGTTCCAGCACTTCGGCCTGTTTCCGTGGAAGACCGTGTCCGAGAACGTCGCCTATGGCCTGCGCATGGCCGGCGCGCCGAAGGCGGAGATCGCGCGCAAGGTGCCGGAGTTCATCAAGCTCGTCGGTCTCGCCGGTTTCGAGAATGCGTTTCCCTATCAGATGTCGGGCGGCATGCAGCAGCGCTGCGGCCTGGCGCGCGCGCTTGCCGTCGAGCCCAACGTGCTGCTGATGGACGAGCCGTTCGCGGCGGTCGATGCGCAGACGCGCGAGATCCTGCAGTTCGAGTTGCTGCGTATCTGGCAGGAGCGGCCGACGGCGATGGTGTTCGTCACCCATTCGATCGAGGAAGCCGTGCTGCTCGGCCACCGCGTCATCGTGCTGAAGGGCCGGCCGTCGAGCATCCACGAGACCATCGTCATCGACCTGCCGGAACCGCGCACGCGCGAGACCTTGCAGCATCCGCGCTTCGCCGTCTTGCGCGAGCGGGTCTGGAGCACCTTGATGGCCGAGGCGCGCGAAGCCGAATTCGTTCTCGAACGCTGACGCATTAACTGAACCGGAAACTGAACAAGAAGCCTGAACACATCAACGGAGGATTTCTCAATGTTTCGCAGAACGCTTTTAGCTACGGCCGCCGTGCTGGCGACCGCGCTGTCCGGCGCCGCCGTCGCGCAGGCGCAGAGCCCGAAAGTCACCATCGCGGTGCCCGGCATTCCGCCGGTCTATTCGACGACGCTTGTTTACGTCGCCGAGAAGCAGGGCTTCTTCAAGAAGCACGGCGCCAATGTCGAAATTCGTCCGTTCGATAACGGCACCGCCGCGGCGCGCGCGGTGGTGGCCGGCGATGTCGACTTGGCCTGGTCGCCGACGCCGCCGGTGATCAACCAGGTGTCCAACGCCGATGTGCCGCTGGTCGCGATTTTCGGCATGCCCAATCCGGACTGGGTGATCGGCTCGACCGAAACCGGCAAGACCTGCAAGGATCTCAAAGACCAGGACGTTGGCGTCGATTCGGTCGGCGGCGCGCGCTCGGTAGCGCTGCGCTCGATGCTGATCAGCTGCGACGGCGTCAAGATCGACGACACCAAGCAGGTCGCGCTTGGCTCCGGCCCCGGTCCGGCGCTGATCGCCGGCCGCCTGAAATACGCCGTGCTGCATCTCGACGATCTCGCCGCCATCGAGGCCCAGGGCAAGAAGCTCAACATCATGCTGGCGATGAAGAACACCGATCCGAACAGCCACTATCTGTCGCTGGTGGTGCGCAAGGACAACCTCGCCGCCAAGCGCGACGCGGTGGTCAAGTCGGTCGCCGGCATGATCGAGGCCGCGCGCTTCATGCAGGACCCGAAGAACGCCGACGTCGTCGCCGACGCCGCCACGGTCACCGGCCACAGCAAGGATGTCGCCAAGGCGGCGTTGAAGGAGTTCCTCGCCAACGACATCTGGGCGATCAAGGACGACGGCCTGCCGAAGGGCAAGATCGACGCAGTTTCGGCGCTGATGAAGAAGATCGGCGCGATCAAGCCGGACAAGGACGCGGTGACCTATGAGAAGTTCGTCGACGCCAGCATCTGGAAGGATGCCAACGCGACGGTGAAGTAGGATTCTGTCATTCCGGGGCGCGAGCTTGCGCGTTATTGACGCGCAAGTCTCGCGAACCCGGAATCCAGAGCGACCCAATAAATAAGTTTCTGGATTCCGGGTTCGCGCCTTCGGTGCGCCCCGGAATGACGAGGAAGTAATTAAGTGCTCAACACCGCCCTCCGCCGTCACGCCCCGTTCTGGATCAGCATCGCCGCCGGCATCGCCATCTGGGAGATCGCCGGGCGTTCGACCAGCCAGGCCTTCATGGTGCCGTTCTCGGTGACCATCAAGGCGCTGTGGCAACTGCTGCTGACCGGCGAATTCATCCGCCAGTTTTTCGATTCCGCCGAACTGTTCTTGACCGGGTTCATGCTTTCGCTGGCCGTCGGCATGCCGCTCGGCATGCTGCTGGCGCGCGTGCGCGTGCTGCGCATCGGCGTCGAGCCTTACATCATGATCTTGTACGCGACGCCGATGGTGGCGCTGATCCCGTTCATCCTGTCGATGATGGGCTTCGGCTTCGCGCCGAAGGTGCTGGTGGTGTTCCTGTTCGCGGTGTTTCCGGTGATTTACAACACCGTCGAAGGCGCCCGCTCGATCAAGCCGGAGCTGATCGAGGTGGCGCAATCGTTCCGCTCGAGCGAATGGGCGCTGTGGCGCGACGTCATGGTGCCCTACACGCTGCCCTATGCGATGACCGGCGTGCGCCAGGCGATCGGCCGGGCGCTGGTCGGCATGATCGCCGCCGAGTTTTTCCTCAGTTCGACCGGCCTCGGCCAGCTGATCATGACCGCGTCGCAGAATTTCGACACCGCCGGCGTGTTCGCCTCGGTGCTGGTGATCGCGCTAATCGGTGTCGCCTTGATGCGGGCCGGGCTCGTCATCGAGCAGCACTTCGCGCGCTGGAGACAGTAAGCCAATGAATTCCTCCGTCACTGTCGCCGCCGCGCCCGTCGCATCCGCCAAACCCGCCGCGCCGCGTCTGCCCGGCACTTTCTGGCCGCGCTTCATCGTCGGCGTCGCGCTCGTGCTCGGCTGGGAATTCATCGTCCGCTGGCTGGCGCCGCCTTATGTCGCCAAGCCGAGCACGGTGCTGATGGCCATCCCGCGCGTCATCGTCGATCCGGCCTTCATCGCCGCGACCGGCAGTACATTGGCCGCGGTCGCCGAGGGCCTCGCCATCGCGCTGGTGTTCGGCACCGTGTTCGGCCTTTTTCTCGGCCGCAGCCGGCTGTTCGAGCGCAGCGTCGGCCATTACGTCAATGGCTTCTTCGCCATGCCGATGGTCGTGGTGCTGCCGCTGTTTTCGCTGTGGTTCGGCTATTCGCCGGCGACGCGCATCGCCACCATCATTTTCGCCGCGATCTTCTCCATCGTCATGAACGTCGCCGACGGCGCGCGCTCTGTGCCGCGCGAATATCTCGAAGTGTCGCGCGCCTATCGCGCCAACAAAATGAGCGTGCTGTTCGGCGTCGTTCTGCCGGCGTCGATGCCTTATCTGCTGGCCGGATTCCGGTTGGCGGCCGGCCGCGCGCTGATCGGCGCGGTGATCGCCGAGTTTTTCCTGTCGATCGGCGGGCTCGGCTATTACATCCTGTACAATTCGCGCTCGTACAAACATTCGGAAGCCTTCGTCGGCGTGCTGCTGCTCGCCGCCTTCGGCGTCTGCTTCGAGTTGCTGGTGTTCTGGGCGACCAAACGGTTCATGCCCTGGTACCGGCGCGAGCGGTAAATCCGCCTGACTGTCTCAACAAGAAGCGTCCAAGGAATCGCCATGTCATCCGATCCCATCTTGAATTCGGCGGTCGCCCATTGGGGCGCGCGCTTCGTCGCCAATGGCGTCGTGCTGACCGACTTCGAGGAAGTCACCGCGGCGATGGCATCCTATGATGACTGGTGCGGCGCCTGGTCGGCGCGCGCCGCGCATCACGAGAAGGTGGCGCAGGAGGCGATGGCGAAAAAGCATTTCCTCACCGCCGGCGAGGCGTTTCAGCGCGCCGGCGTCTATTACCATTTCGCCGCCTTCCTGTTCGTCAACGACGTGCCGCAGATGAAGGTGGCGCACCGGAAAGCGATCGACTGCCGCAACGCGGCGCTGCCTTATCTGACGCCGCCGGGCGAGCGCGTCGAAATTCCTTTCGAGGGCGGCAAGCTGTTCGGAATTCTTCGTAAGCCGGCGGGCGTTTCCAAGCCGCCGGTGATGGTGATGGCGGTCGGTCTCGATTCGACCAAGGAAGAAACAGAAGCCTATGAAGCGCCGTTTCTGGCGCGCGGCATCGCCATTCTGGTGTTCGACGGCCCCGGCCAGGGCGAGGCGCAATACGATCTCGCCATTCGCGGCGACTATGAGGTGCCGGTGAAGGCGGTGATCGATTATATCGGCACGCGCGCCGATCTCGACAGCAACCGCGTCGGCATGTGGGGCGTCAGCCTCGGCGGCTATTACGCGCCGCGCGCGGCCGCCTTCGACAAACGCATCAAAGCCTGCATCGCGCTCGGCGGCCCGTTCAACTGGGGCGCGGCATGGGACGGTCTGCCGGCGCTGACGCGCGAGGCGTTCCGCGTGCGCAGCCACGCCAAGACGGCGGACGAGGCGCGCAAGAATGCGCAAACTCTGTCGCTGGAAGGCGTCGCGCAAAACATCACGTGCCCCATTTTCATCGTTAACGGGCGGCTCGACCGCATCGTGCCGTCGAGCGACGCCGAGCGGCTGGCGCGCGAGGTCAAGGGGCCGGCCGAATTGATGATGATCGAGGACGGCAACCACATCGCCAACAACCGCGGCTACCGCTGGCGTTCGCAGAGCGCGGACTGGATGAAAGAGAAGCTGGGGTAGGTCAAGCCTTCTTCTTCACCGCCACGATCATATCCAGCTCGATGCGTGCGCCGGGCGACGACAGCGAATTGATGCACACCGTCGTCGAGGCCGGCCGCCAGTCGCCGAAATATTTATGCATGGTCTTGTGCATGGCGTCGGCTTCGCGGAAGTCGGTGAGATATTTCGTCACCTTGACGACGTCGCGCCAGTCCGCGCCGACATGATCGAGGATCGACTTGATCGCCGCCATGGCGCGATCGGTCTGCTCTTCGATCGAATGCGGGTGAATGTGCTCGGCATCGACATGCGGGTGTTGATGATAGAGCGGCGACGGCGTCGCCCCCGACAGGAACATCAGGTCGCAGGCGCCGACGATATGCACCGCCGGCGCATAGGGCATGGTGTGCGCCTGTTCCGGCTTGGGATGCACCGGCTCAAGCGTGAAACCCAGCGACGGCTTGGTATTGATATTCATGGCGCGGCTCCCCGGCGATTGGCTTGTCATGACCTTACCGCTTAGGTTAGCACAGCCGCGCATAGTGCCAAGGAGCCCCCGATGCCCTCCACCTATCTCGATTCAGCGGTGTTCCGCGACATTTTCACCACGCCGGCGATGCGGGCGGTCTGGTCCGACGAAAACCGGGTGCAGAAATATCTCGATTTCGAGAAGGCGCTGGCCATCGCGCAGGCGCGGCTGAAGATCATCCCGCAGGAAGCCTGCGACGAGATCGTCAAGCATTGCGACGCCAAGGATTACGACATGGCGAAGCTGAAGGAAGCCACCGAACGCATCGGCTATCCGGTGCTGCCGGTGGTCCAGCAGCTAGTGAAATTGTGCAAGGACAAGCTCGGCGAATGGTCGCACTGGGGCGCGACCACGCAGGACATCACCGATACCGCGACCGTGTTGCAGATCCGCGAGTCGCTCGACATTGTCGGCCGCGAGATCGACGGCATCTGCGATGCGCTCGCCGCGCTGGCGAAGAAATACCGCGACCTGCCGATGGCCGGACGCTCCAACCTGCAACAGGCGGTGCCGATCACCTTCGGCTACAAGATGGCGACCATTCTCGCCGGCTTCGAGCGCCACAAAGAGCGCCTCGCCGAATTGCGCAAGCGTGTAGAGGTCGGCGAATTCGGCGGCGCCGCCGGCACTCTGTCGTCGCTCGGCACGCAGGGCCTCAAGTGCCAAGTCGAGCTGATGAAGGAATTGAAGCTCGGCCAGCCGGCGATCTCGTGGCACACGGTGCGCGACACCATCGCCGAAGTCGGCTGCTTTCTCGGGCTGGTCACTGGCTCGTGCGGCAAGGTCGCGCTCGACGTCAAGCTGTTGATGCAGACCGAGGTCGAGGAAGTCTATGAGCCGTTCCATGCCGGGCGCGGCTCGTCCTCGACGATGCCGCAGAAGCGCAATCCGATTTCGAGCGTTTACATCACGGCGCAGACGGCGATGGTCAAGCAATTGAGCGCCGCGCTGCTGGAAGCGATGGTCGAGGATCACGAGCGCGCCACCGGCCCGTGGGAAATCGAATGGATCGCGCTGCCGGAAATCTTCATGCTGTCGGCCGGCGCTTTGGCGCAGACCCGCTTCGTGCTCGAGGGTCTTCAGGTCAACGAGAAGAAGATGGCCGAGAACCTGATGATCACCAAGGGCCTGATCATGTCGGAAGCGGTGATGATGGGTCTGGGGCCGATGCTCGGCCGCAACTTCGCGCACGACCATGTCTATGACATCTGCCGCGAAGTGGTGAAGACCGGCCGGCCGCTGCTCGATTTGCTCGCGGAAGACAAGGAAATCGCCAAGCACATCGACCGAAAGGGCCTGGAGAAACTGGTCGACCCGGCGAATTATCTCGGCGTCGCCGGCGAGATGGTCGATCGCGTGCTGGGGATGCGGAAGTAAGCGCTGTCGTCCCGGGCGAGCGTCTTCTCGCGAGGCTCGGGACCCATACGCCGTGCGCTATCGATAGGTTACGGCGTATGGGTCCCCGCTTTCGCGGGGACGACAGGTGTGGATGCAGCGACGGTGGCAACAGCCGGCATCGTCTTCCAGATCATCGCGGCGACTAGCAAAGTCATCGCGCCGATACTCAGGAATAGCATCGGCACGGTGACGCCGAAATTCTGCGCCAGCGCCACCAGCACCGTCGCTCCGGTCATGAAGGCGGCGTTGAGCACATTGACTGCCGCCACCGTGCGGGCGCGGTAATCCGCGTCCGACCAGGCCTGTACGGCGGCGAAGGCTGGTACGATGAACAAGCCGCCGGCGATCGCCAGGCCCGCCAGATCGACCGCGGCGCGCAGACCGAGCGGCGAGGTGAGCACCACCGCCGGCTCCTGCGCCAAAGCCGCCGGCGTCGAACCAAGCATCACCATGCCGAGGTCGATCGCGAACACGCCAAGCAGCAGCGCCCCGGCGAATGTCGTTCGCAACACGATGCGGCCGCGCGCAATCAAGGCGGCGAGCGCCGAGCCGACGCCGATGGCGACCGAGAACAGCGCCAGGTAAGCGGTGACGGTGTCCTCGTTGCCGCCGAGCAAAGCCTTGATCAAAGGCGGCAGTAGCGACATCACGACGATGCCGACCAGCCAGAACCAGCTCGTCACCAGCGCGCCCCACCACAATCGCGCGTCGCCGCGCAGATGGCGGAGCATGGCGGCGGTCGAGCCTGCGATGTTTTTGGTGATCTCGAGATGCGGCGCGCCTTCGCCGCTTGGCGGAATGCGCAGCGCCGACAGCCAGCAGGCAACGGCAAAGCCCATCACCAGCAGCCCGAACATGTGCGCGCCGCCGCCTTGTGTCGCAATGCCGCCGACGATGGTGCCGGTGAGTATGGCGATGAAGGTCGCGCCCTCGACCAGCGCATTGGCGGCCGGCAGTCTTTCACGCTCGAGATGATCGGGCAGGATGCCGTATTTGATCGGGCCGAACAGCGCCGCGATCAGCCCGAAGCCGAGCAGCGCAATGAATAAAATCGGGATCGACTGACGCGAATAACCGGCGACAGCGATGAGCGCGATCAGGATCTCGACGAATTTGAGCCACTGCGCCACGCGCGCCTTGTCGTACCGGTCGGCCAGTTCGCCGCCGAGCCCGGACAGGATGAAGTACGGCGCGATGAAGATCGCGCTGGCCAGGGTAATCAGCGCCGCCGCCTCGCTCTCAGTGAGGTCGGTCCCGAACAGGATCAGGAACACCAGCGAGGTCTTCAGAAAATTGTCATTGAAGGCGGCGAAGAACTGGCACCAGAACAATGGCGCAAAGCGCTTCGACAACAGGAGCGGCGGCTGCATGCCGTCATTATCGCAGAGAACCGCCGCGGCCGCGCGCGAAAAAAAGCGGCCCGGAAATTCTTTCCGGAGCCGCCCGAGGATCGATAGCGCTCAGCCAGAAAAAATCAGCCGCGGATACGCCGCCGCATCAGCCGGCGCGGCGCTTTGGTATTGGCATTGATGAAAAGCGACGCGGTGCCCAGACCGATGGCGATGACGAGGGCGACGGTGAAGAATGAAATCCACATCGTGTAGCCTCCTGCGCGGTTCGGAAAATGCGCGAGGGAAACGTCCCAGACTCGTCCCTGTTCCATAGCATCGCCGCCGATTCGCCCGGCGGTAGCGGCGTGTTGAACGAATCGACGCCGCAATGAGACGAATTCGCCGCGAATTTGGCTATAATCGCAGCGACGACTGCAAATCCGCCAGCAAAACGCGCAAATCGAGTTCACGGAACTCGATATGCATCTTGCGCAGCCAGCGCTGCAATTCGATATGGACGTCGAGCGGAATGCTCTTGATGTTGGCCAGTTCGCGGTCGGAAAAAGAGAATGGCGGCTTTTCGATAAACTTTCGCAGTCCCGGCGCCAGCGCCGGAAACCGCAGCAGCGCCGCGCCGGCGCCGGACACCGGATATTTGTCGCGATGCTGGCCCGGCCCGAGCATTTCGTTATGCACCGGCGCCAAAGTCGCGCCGGGAAATCGCCGGCGCAGACCGGAATAGGCGTCGGTCGAAGCGCGGTCGGCGGAAATCATGAACAGGATCACCGGCGCGATCGAGCGCTTTCGCGCCTCGTCGAAAAAGCCGATCTTTTGCGCCAGCGCAAAAAACGATTCGAAACCCTCGTGGCCGACATCGACGATTTTGGCGACGTCGTCGGCCGAGACCAGCGAATCGAACAAGGCCATCTGGCTCTGGACGTTGGCGACGCTGGCGACGGTGACCTCGCCGGGCAGGAACTGCGCCAAAGAGTCTTCGCCGGTATTGAGATCGAAGGCCTGGAAGGCGCGGCTTTCCTGCCGGTGATAATCGACCAGCAGGCGCGCGAGCAAGGTCTTGCCGGCGCGCGCGCGCGGCGAGGCGACGATGGTAACGGTGTTAAGGAACGTCATCGTCTCTCTCGACCCGTCATCCTCAGGCGCGAGCGAAACGAGCCGACGCGCGTGACGCTAACCGGCGAGTTTAGCTGGCAACTTGGCGAACGTTGCTTTCGGCTTTCGGCGACACCAGATCGATCAGCTTGACCCGGTCATACTCGCCCCAGACATTGCCGAGCCAGTGACGCACGTAGCCGCGCAGCACGAACGAATAATTGGCGGCCTCGCCCTTGGCGTTCTTGTTGGCGACGAACTGCACATAAGGCACGCTGGCCACTTCCACCTGCTCGGTCGCCATCTCGTTGAGCTTGGGGATGTTGATCTCTTGCGCGTTCTTGATCTGGTTGAAATAGGAATTGTAGGTCGACGGATCCCAGTCGAAGAACGACGTGTCGTTAATGTGGTTCTTGACCAGGAAATAACTGGCGTCGCCGACGAAGCGCGCGGTCTCGTTGATCTCCTCGAGCGAGGCAATCGACGGGCCGAGGATGTGAAACACCGCGAAGGTGATCTGGCCCTTCTTGGCCGATTCGATAAAACCGATGTCGTTGAGCGCCTGCAAGGTCGGCGACAGCAGGCCGGCGCGAATGTCGATCACCGTGACCTTGGAGTCGGCGCTGCCGAGCGTGTCGAAGATTTTCATCTGGTCGGCGATCTGCGTGACGTCGACGATTTCGGTTCGTTCCGGGTGAAAACGGTGCAGCGTGCCGCGCGGCGCCTCGGTATCGAAGGCGCGCGTCGGCGTCTGATGCGCGCCGAAATAATCGAGCAAGGTCCGGGCGACGGTGGTCTTGCCGACCCCGCCTTTATCGGCACCGACGAGAACGACTGCTGGTTTGGCCATGGCGCTACTCTAAAGTCAAAATGCGACAGACTTGGCGTCGCTCCCCACGCGGGTATCTTGTTACTGCATACTGCGAGTTTCGAGACGATGACAGGATTATTCGAGTCCCAAGCGGTATCTTATAGTCGGACCCACGTAACTCCACCCCTTAACATAATGCCGCAATTTCAATAAGTTGTCTAACGACTTCAGCGCGGCGGAGGTGCCCAGGTGGCCACTATATTTAACGAAAATTCGGTGAATGGCGAGCCTTGCGGGGCTGGCGCCCTGCGCCAGCCGCTGCTGACCGCCGCCCGCGTGCCCGGCACCGGCATCCTGCTCGATCGCATGACGATTTCGGCTCACGGTGACATGCAGATAACCGTGCCGGACGGCAGCGTCGCCTGGCTGCAAGGTCTGGCCGGTGACGCCGAACTTCGGCATGGCGGCGGCAGCGTGGACCTGACCGAAGCGAATGTCGCATTTCTGCCGCCGGGTATGACCGCGTACATCCAATCGGCGGGCGGCGCGACGTTTTTATACGGCGAAGTTCCGGACGCGGCGCGGCTCGATCCCGGTTTTGCGCAAAATCCGCCGCCGTTCCGGCTGGCCGACTGGACGCGCGAGCCCGTGCTGGATTCGGAGCATGACGCGCGCCAGCGCATCTATCTGGTAACGCCGAAATTATTCGGCACCAAGGCGGTGAAGGGCGAGATGATTATCTATCCACCGGGCACCGCCGCCGCCAATCATCACCACGAAGGCGCCGAGCACTTCATGTACGTGCTGCGCGGCCGCGGCACCGTCTATGCCAGCGAAAAGCCATACCCGGTGCG
>CANKBJ010000076.1 GCA_947479905.1 Bradyrhizobiaceae bacterium | reverse complement strand
TCGCCCTTGGCGTTCTTGTTGGCGACGAACTGCACATAGGGCACGCTGGCCACTTCCACCTGCTCGGTCGCCATTTCGTTGAGCTTGGGGATGTTGATCTCTTGCGCGTTCTTGATCTGGTTGAAATAGGAATTGTAGGTCGACGGGTCCCAGTCGAAGAACGACGTGTCGTTGATGTGGTTCTTGACCAGGAAATAGCTGGCGTCGCCGACGAAGCGCGCGGTCTCGTTGATCTCCTCGAGCGAGGCAATCGACGGGCCGAGGATGTGAAACACGGCGAAGGTGATCTGGCCCTTCTTGGCCGATTCGATGAAACCGATGTCGTTGAGTGCCTGCAAGGTCGGCGACAGAAGGCCGGCGCGGATGTCGATCACCGTGACCTTGGAGTCGGCCGAGCCGAGCGTGTCGAAGATCTTCATCTGGTCGGCGATCTGCGTGACGTCGACGATTTCGGTTCTATCCGGATGAAAACGGTGCAGGGTTCCGCGCGGCGCCTCGGTGTCGAAGGCGCGCGTCGGCGTCTGATGGGCGCCGAAATAATCGAGCAAGGTCCGGGCGACGGTGGTCTTGCCGACCCCGCCTTTGTCGGCACCGACGAGAACGACTGCTGGTTTGGCCATGGCGCTACTCTAAAGTCCAAATGCGACAGACTTGGCGTCGCTCCCCACGCGGGTATCTTGCTACTGCATACTGCGAGTTTCGAGACGATGACAGGATTATTCGAGTCCCAAGCGGTATCTTAGAGCCGGTCACGCCGATATCCACCCCTTAACATAATGCCGCAATTTCAATAAGTTGTCTAATGACTTCAACGCGGCGGAGGTGCCCGGGTGGCCACTATATTTAACGAAAAAACGGTGATTGGCGAGCCGTGCGGCACCGGCGCTCTACGCCAGCCGCTACTGACCGCCGCCCGCGTGCCCGGCACCGGGATCCTGCTCGATCGCCTGAGCATCGCGGCTGGCGGTTCAATGCCGCTGGCGGTTCCGTCAACCAGCATCGCCTGGCTGCAAGGTCTGGGCGGCGACGCGGAACTTCGGCATGGCAGCGGCAGTGTGGGTCTGTCCGAAGCGCATGTCGCATTTCTGCCGCCGGGCATGACCGCCCACATTCAATCGGCCGGCGGCGCGGCGTTTTTATACGGCGAAGTGCCGAACGCCGCGCGGGTCGATCCTGGTTTTACGCAAAATCCGCCACAATTCCGGCTGGCCGACTGGACGCGCGAGCCGGTGCTGGATTCAGAGCATGACGCACGCCACCGCATCTATCTGGTGACGCCAAAATTATTCGGCACCAAGGCGGTGAAGGGCGAGATGATCATCTATCCGCCAGGCACAGCCGCCGCCAATCACCACCACGAAGGCGCCGAGCACTTCATGTACGTGCTGCGCGGCCGCGGTACCGTCTACGCCAGCGAAAAGCCACACCCGGTGCGTGCCGGCGACGTGATCTATTACCCGGACCGCGAGCGGCATTATCTCGAAGCCGCGAAAGATGACGAACTGGTATTCGCGGAATTCTTCGCGCCGGCCGAGTTCAAGACCATCTGGGTGAATGCGAACGAGGTCTGCACCTGGCAGCCGACCGGGCGCGACATTCGCGGCCGTACGCCGGCCCGCGAGATCAAGGGCCACTCGTCGGCGGAATTCTTAAGCCCTGGGGATGTGTGAGGACGGGACAGTGGGACGCCCGCCTTCGCTAAAGCTCCGGCGCGGCAGCCTTCGCGCAACCTGGCTGGCCAAGCTGAAGCTGCGGAGCAGCGAAGGCTGGTGCCGACGGAGGGATTTGAACCCCCGACCCCCCGCTTACGAAGCGGATGCTCTACCACTGAGCTACGTCGGCCTGGCGCGTGATGGCGTCTTACTATCGGCGCTGGCCTTCCTTGGCAAGCGCACCATCGATACCGGTTTATCGCGCAAAAGTGCTGCGAAAGGCTGAATTTCGACGTCTAGCGAAACAACTGTCTGAGCCGTTGCCAGGGACCGCTGGCGGATACCTGGGTCGTTTCCGGTATCGGATCGCCGTCGAGGCCGGCATCGGGGCCAGGATCGTCCGGGGCGTGGACCAGCGGGATCACTGCCTCGACCGGGACTGGGCGGGCGGCCGGTCGTTGCGCCTTGCGCAAGGGGATGACAGGCGCGGCGGCCGGTTCGACGGGTTCAGGCGCCGCCGACGCCAGGGTTACAGCGGCCGGCTTCGGTTCGGCCGGCGGAGCTGATTCGACCACCGGGTAAGTGACGCCGATCTCGGCCAGCGGGATGCGCCACTGATAGCCGTCGAGCCGGCCGTTCGGCGACACCGGCAGCCAACGGTCCGACACCACGCCGTCGGCGGTCCAGACCGGATCGCCGGAGGCGCGCATGGCGCGGCCCATCCATTCTCGCACGCGGCCTTCATCGCCGTGCTCGGTCTCTTCGATTTCGGCCATCAAGGTTGCGACGCGCCGCGTCGGCGCCGACAGATAGGGCGCCAAAGCGTCTCGCGAGGCGACGAACTCGCGCGCCTCGAGCGCCGCGCGGGCGACGGCCAACGCGCCTTCCAGTTGCCCCGGCACCTTGGCGGCGAGCGATTGCATGCGGGTGAGGCGGGCGCGGGCAGTGTCGCCGAAGCGGACATTGGCATAGGCATCGGCGATGTCCGGATGCGGATTGAGCAGCCATGCCGCGTTGAGAATTTTGGAAGCGCGGCGCGCGTCACCCGATTCAGCCAGCCGCCGTCCGGCGAAAGCTGCCGCCGGCACCAGATCGGGCGCCAGTTTGACCGCTTCCAAAGCCGCCGCGCGCGCGGCGTCGCGGTCGATGCCCTGCAAGGCCAAAGCGCGCGCCGCCAGCAGCACCGCGCGCTTGCGGCGGTACTCGGCTTTGTCGAGCGCGCCTTTCATGTGATCGAGCGCTGCGAGCGCGCCCTCCCAGTCGGTGGCGGCGCAGCGATCGTCGAGTACGGCCTGTCCGGCCCAGGCGAGCGCCGGCGCGGCCTTCGCCGCTTCCTCGGCGACCCGGCGTGCCGCCGCACCATCGTTGCGCCGTTGCGCCTCGATGTAGAGGCCACGCAGGCCGAGGAGCTTAGTCGGCTCGTTTCGCGTCATTTCGTGAAACGCGCGTTCGGCGCCGCCGCGGTCGCCGGCCATCTGCGCCGACTGCGCGGTCAAAAGCAGCATCAAGGGATCGCCGGGCGACAGCCGCGCCGCCTCATCGGCGGATTTGCGCGCCAGTCGCAGATCGCCGGCGCCGATGGCGACCAGGCCCCGGGTGATGGCGAGATAGCCTTTCATGGCGCGGCGATGGCGGAAGAACAGCGACACCTGCTCGGGCGAGCGAAGTATCCCACGCAACACCGACCAGACGATCATGGCGACGACGACCAGCGCGGCGACGGCGAGGCCAGCGACCATCAGCGAGGTCTCGATCCGGTATCCCATCCAGGTGATGGCGACGTCGCCCGGCCGGTCGGCGACCCAGACGAAACCGGCCGCGATCAGCGCGACACTTACCAGAAACAGGACGACGCGGATCATTGAGCCCTCATCGCGAACCGAGTGCATGCGCGGCGTCAGCGGCTGTCTGGCGCGCGGCGGCGAGCGCCGCCTGACGGCTGTTCGCCCTGGCAATCCAGTTTTGCGCCGGCGCACGCTGTGCCTCGCTGAGTTTGCCGATATCGGCGAGCGCGGCGGCGATATCGGCGCGCGCCGCGTCGATGTCGAGCCGCGCCAGCACGGCCGCGGCATCGTCGCCAGGCGGTGCATCGATAGGACGGATCCGCACAAGCTGGCTGGCATTGGCCTGCAGCCGTTCGATGAAACCGGCGGAAGCGGGCGGCGCTCCGGCCGCCTTGATCATGCCCGGCAGCAAAGCGCGCAACTCGTCAGCCAGCGCTTTTTCCGCCGGCACGCCGGTCGCGGCAAACGGCGTCAGCGGCGCGAGAGCCTTGTCGTTGGCGCCAAGCGATTTTGCCTGTGCCAGTTCGTCGGCGTAGGGCCCGCCCCGCAGCACGGCATCGCGCAACGCCGCCGTGCTCAACGCCAGACGCGCGGCGGCATCGGACGCGGTGGCCAAGGTCGCGATTCTGGCGATCTCGGCGCTGGCGGTTGTCGCCGATTGCTCGAGCGCGGCAATCCGCTGCTGCAACGGTGCGAGATCGGCAGCGGCGCCGGCACTCGCGGCTTTCGTCACGTCCTGCAGCGTTACGCGCTGATCGGCGGCCGCCTTTTCGGCGGCATCGGCGCGGTCGCGCGCCTGCGCGGCATTGGCGGCGATGTCGTCGCTGCGGCGGTTGAGCGCGGTAAGCGCTACGCCGAGCGACTTCATGGCGTTGTCGGCGGCGGTGATGCGCTCGGCCAGCGCGTTATCCTTTGCAGGATCGGACGCCGGCAGTTTCGCCAGCGATTCTTCCATTCTAGCGACGCGTTGCGTCAGCGTATCGATGACCTTGCTGTCGGCCGGAGCGTCGGCCGCCGTCGCAGGACGCTTCTGCAAATCCTGCAATTGCATTTCCAACGCCGTCACCCGCGCGCGCGTTATCGTCAAGGCGGCAAAGCGGACCGGCAAAAGACCTGTGAGCCACATTGTGAGAAGCAAGATCGCCATGACGGCGGCGCCGGCGATACCGGCGGCGAGCACAGGCAAGGTGATGCCAAAGCCTTGGGCCACCGACGGCTTGGCTTTCGCGGCGCCTGGCGGTGATGAGGCGATGTCTTCGGCGCGGGGCTGCTCCTGCGCCCGCGCTTCCTGAACCGGCGGCGCGCTGGCGGCGGCCGGTTCGAGTGGCGGCGGCGGATCGGCCTCGCTGGTCGCCGGCGTCACGTCCGTGGCGGTCAGGTCGATGGTCGGCGCGGCGCGCTTGCGGCGGCTTTTGCCGGCCGCCGCATCCGGCGTTGGGCGCTTTTCGGTCATACGCGAATCCTAGCGAATCGGCCCCTTAAG
Organism: Bradyrhizobiaceae bacterium; assembly: GCA_947479905.1. Classification (GTDB taxonomy): domain Bacteria; phylum Pseudomonadota; class Alphaproteobacteria; order Rhizobiales; family Xanthobacteraceae; genus Pseudolabrys. Next base: position 10,497 of record CANKBJ010000076.1, on the reverse strand, counting down.
CGCAGCAAATAAAGCAAAAGCTGCGGCAGTGCTAATCAAGGTTAGCCCATCGAGGGTTGCCCGATTAGATATCGGCCGCCTCGACCAGCGCCAGCAGCGCGGCTTCGTCGGGCCGTCTGGCGATGGCAACTTCGGTTGCACCGGCCGCTTTGAGCGGCGCGGCGATCTGCGCGGACAGGCAGAAATGGCGCATGCCGAAGGCTTGCGGCGCGATCCCGGCCTTTGTCGCGCCATCGACATAATTGTCGGCGCTTCGTTTGGAGAAATGCAGCACGCCATCGACATCGCCGGCTTTCAGCGCGGCGATCAATTCGTCCGGGAACGGCGCGGTGACGGCGCGATAGACCACCGCCAATTCGGCGGCGATGCCGTGCACGGCAAGATCGCCGATCAGGTCGCCGGCGCGGTCCTCGCCGGCGAGATAAAGCAAAGGCGCTGCGGCGTCCGGGCGGTGCGCGGCGACGATGCGCAACAAATCGCGCAGGTCGCCGCCGGCCGATGTGACATCGGTGAAGCCGGCAGTCCGCGCTGCGTCGGCGCTGCGCTTGCCGACTGCATAGACCGGCAGCTTGACGAGTTGCGCATGCACCGGATGCGACGCGATCGCCGCGGCCGCATTGGCGCTGGTGATGACGATCGCGCCCCAGTGCGGACGCAACGCGGGCTCAATCGTTTCAACGCGCATCAACGGCGCGACCAGCAGATCGTGGCCGCGTGCGCGCAATGCGATCGCCGAGCGTTCGCTGTCTTCCTGCGGGCGGGTGAGAACGAGGCGCATGGGAGCGTCTTTATACCAATCGAAATATCAATCGAAGAACCTTGGACCCGCGGCGTGCTTCAATTCGCGGCCGGCTTCCTCGCCAATCTGCACCGCGTCGCGCAAATGACCATTGCCGGCAATGTCATGCGCCGCGCCGCCGTCGGGCCGCGCGATCAGGCCGCGGAAATGCAAGGTGTTGCCTTGAAGCGTCGCATGACCTGCGATCGGCGTTTTGCACGAGCCATCGAGTTCGGCGAGAAAGGCGCGCTCGCATGACACCGCGATCGAGGTGTCGGCGTGATCGATGCGCGCCAGGATATCGCGCGTGTGTTTGTCGCCTTCGCGCGCTTCCAGCCCGATGGCGCCCTGCGCCACCGCCGGCAGGAATTCCTCGACCGACATCACATGCGTGGCGTGTTCGGTGAGACCCAGCCGCTTGAGCCCGGCCATCGCCAGCAAGGTGGCGTCGAATTCGCCGCTGTCGAGCTTGCGCAGTCGCGTCTCGACATTGCCGCGCAACGGCACGACGCGCAGGTCTGGCCGTATCGCCATGGTGATCGCCTGGCGGCGCAGCGACGCGGTTCCCATGGTGGCGCCGCGCGGCAAATCCATCAGCGACCGGGCGCTGCGGCTGATGAAAGCGTCACGCGGGTCCTCGCGCTCGAGACACGCGGCCAATGTCAGGCCGGGTTGCGACATGGTCGGCATGTCCTTGGCCGAATGCACGGCGATGTCGACGCGATTGCCGAGCAGGGCCTCCTCGACTTCCTTGGTGAACAGGCCCTTGCCGCCGACTTCGGACAATGGCCGATCCTGGATGGCATCGCCGGACGTGCGGATGACGACAATCTCGATTGAATCTTTGTTTGTCCCTAGGTTCAGCGCCAGTTGGGCCCGCACGCTGTGCGCCTGGACCAGCGCCAAGGGGCTGCCGCGCGTGCCAATACGCAGGATGGGAGTGCCCGATTGCGTCATATTACCTCACGATGCTAGGCACCTTGTAGCGCATGATCCCGAAAAGTGGACGCCGGTTTTCGGATAAGATCATGCGCAAGTAAATACGCGGCTTCCCGGAATTGGGAGGGTCGGAGACAGAAATGATCGTCCTCGGCATCGAGACGACCTGCGACGAGACCGCCGCCGCGGTGATCGAGCGCGCCGCCGACGGCCGTGCCCGCATCCTGTCCAATATCGTGCTCAGCCAGGTCGCCGATCATGCAGCCTATGGTGGCGTGGTTCCGGAAATCGCTGCGCGCGCTCATGTCGAGGCGATCGACCTGATTGTCGCCAAGGCGATGGGCGAAGCCGGCAAGACCTACGATCAGCTCGATGGCATCGCCGCCGCCGCCGGTCCCGGCTTGGTTGGCGGCGTCATCGTCGGCCTGACGACGGCTAAGGCGATCGCGCTGGTGACGAAAAAACCGCTGGTGGCGGTCAACCATCTGGAAGCGCATGCGCTGACCGCGCGGCTGACCGACAACACGCCGTTTCCCTATTGCCTGTTTCTCGCCTCCGGCGGCCACACTCAGGTCGTCGCCGTGCTCGGCGTCGGCAAATATATCCGTCTCGGCACGACGCAGGACGACGCCATTGGCGAGGCCTTCGACAAGACCGCCAAGCTGCTCGGCCTCGGCTATCCCGGCGGGCCGCAAGTGGAGAAGGAAGCCCTGCGCGGCGACGCCAAACGCTTCACGCTGCCGCGGCCGATGCAGCATCGCAAGGATGCCGATTTTTCCTTCTCGGGCCTGAAGACCGCACTGCGGCTGGAAGCGGAAAAGATCGCGCCGCTGTCCGATCAGGACGTCGCCGATCTGTGCGCCTCGTTTCAGCAGGCGGTGGTCGACGTGGTGTTCGACCGGTTGCGCGCGGGATTGCGGCTGTTCCGCGCCGAATACGGGGCGCCGACCGCCTTGGTTGCCGCCGGCGGCGTCGCCGCCAATCAGCCGATCCGCACGGTCCTGCGCCGGCTGGCGGCCGAGACCGGCACGGTGCTGATCGCGCCGCCGCTGGATCTTTGCACCGACAATGGCGCGATGATCGCCTGGGCCGGCGCCGAGCGCATCGCGCTCGGTCTCACCGACACGCTGGCGACGGCGCCACGCGCGCGCTGGCCGCTCGACGAAATCGCCGCCGCCAAGGGTGCACTCAAGGGAACGGCGGCGTATAAATGAACCGGTGGACCGCATGACCATTCAACGCATCGCCGTGCTGGGCGGCGGCGCTTGGGGCACCGCGCTGGCGCAAGTCTGCGCGCGGGCCGGCCGCGACGTGATGCTGTGGGAATTCGACGCCGCGCATGCCGAGCATCTCGCCGCGCAACGCGAAAGCAAATTCCTGCCCGGCGTCAAACTGGAAGCGCCGATCAAGGTGACGCGCGCACTCGCCGAAGCGGCGCAAAGCGACGCCATCTTGCTGGTGGTGCCGGCGCAGGCCATGCGTTCGGTGGTCAAGGCGCTGGTGCAGACCATGAAGAACGGCACGCCGGTGATCGCCTGCGCCAAGGGCATCGAGCACGGCACGCACAAATTCATGACCGAGATCATCGCCGAGCATGCGCCGGCGGCGGTGCCGGCGATTCTGTCGGGGCCGAGTTTCGCCGCCGACGTGGCGCGCGGCCTGCCGACGGCTGTGACCATCGCGGCGGCCGACGACACCATCGCGCATGATCTCGCTCATGCTTTCAACTCCGGCACGTTCCGTCCCTATCATTCTAGCGACGTGCGCGGCGTCGAGATCGGCGGCTCGGTCAAGAACGTACTGGCGATCGCCTCCGGCATCGTCACCGGGCGGGGTCTTGGCGCGAGCGCGTCGGCGGCGCTGACGACGCGCGGCTTTGCCGAGATGATGCGCTTCGGCAAAGCGTTCGGCGCCAGAGCGGAGACGCTTACCGGCCTGTCTGGACTGGGCGATCTGATCCTGACCTGCTCGTCGCCGCAGTCGCGCAATTTCTCCTACGGCGTCGCACTGGCGAAAGGTACCCCGCCGGACGGCAAGCTTGCCGAAGGCGCTTTCACCGCGCCGGTCATTCTGGAAATGGCGCGGGCGAAGAATATCGACATGCCGATTTCGATCGCGGTCGCCGCCGTGCTGGCCGGTGGCCTCAGTGTCGATCAGGCCATCGAGTCGCTGCTGACGCGGCCGATCAGATCGGAATAAAAAATGGCTTACTGGCTTCTGAAATCCGAACCCGATGCCTGGTCGTGGGACCAGATGGTGAAGGCCGGGCCGAAAGGCACCGCCTGGACCGGTATCCGCAATCACACTGCCAAGCTCAACATGAAGAAGATGAAAAAAGGCGATCGCGGCTTTTTCTATCACTCCAATATCGGCAAGGAGATTGTCGGCATCGTCGAGGTGATCAAGGAAGCCTATGCCGATCCGACGGCGGAAGCAGGCAGCCCTTGGGTCTGCGTCGATGTGAAGGCGGTCGAGAAGCTCGCCAAGCCGGTGACATTGGCGGCGATCAAGGCCGAACCGAAGCTCGCCGAGATCCAGCTTTTGAAGCAATCGCGGCTGTCATTGCCTGCGATTACCGATGCGGAATGGAAATTCGTGTGCAAGATGGGCGATCTTTAGAACCCGGGAGAACACTATGGGCGGACATGTGAACATTCTCAGTGTGCTGACGGGCGCGATCGTCGCCTGGCTGTTTGGCGCGGCCTATTACACGACACTCGGCAAGGCGTGGATGGCGGCGCAGGGCAAGACCGCTGAATCCTGCAAGGCCGAATTCGCCGCCAAGTCGGGCCTGGCGAAATTCGCGCCTTTCGTCTTGTCTTTCGTCGGCGCGCTAATTACCGGCGTGGTGATTTACGGCATCCTGACCCATAGCGGCCTGTGGAGCCTGCGCGCCGGCATTATCACCGGCGCGTTCTGCTGGTTAGGCTTCGTGCTGACCACCGTCGCGGTCAACAATGCCTATGCGGGGCGCAAGGTCATGCTGACCGTCATCGACTCCGCCCATTGGCTTGGCGTTTTGGTCATTATCGGCGGGATCGTCGGCGCCTGGGGGCCTTGAGAGCCCCACCCCCCGCCCAAAGTGGCAGGCCGCGCGCCTTGTCGTAGATCAAGGCGGCGTCGCATAATGGCGCAAATCATAGAAAAGCCGCCCCGGGGAAGCGCCCCGGGCAGGGAGGAAGTGCCATGTCCGACAAGATTTATGAGGTTCCGGCCGCCTGGAAGTCGCGCGCCTTCATCGACGACGCCAAGTACAAGGACATGTACGCGCGCTCGATCAAGGACCCGAACGGCTTCTGGGGCGACGAAGCCAAGCGGCTCGACTGGATCAAGAAGCCGACCAAGGTCAAGAACACGACCTATGATCCGCACAACGTCTCGATCAAATGGTTCGAGGACGGCACGCTCAACGCTTCGTATAACTGCGTCGATCGTCATCTCGCCAAGCGCGGCGACCAGATCGCGATCATCTGGGAAGGCGACGATCCGAAGGATTCGCGCACGCTGACCTACAAGCAGCTGCACGCCGACGTCTGCAAGTTCGCCAATGTGCTGAAAGCGCGCGGCGTCAAGAAGGGCGACCGCGTCACCATCTACATGCCGATGATACCGGAGGCGGTCGTTTCACTGCTCGCCTGCGCCCGCATCGGCGCGGTGCATTCGGTGATCTTCGGCGGCTTCTCGCCGGACTCCATCGCCGGCCGTCTCGAGGATTGCCAATCAACCGTCGTCGTCACCGCCGACGAGGGCCTGCGCGGCGGCCGCAAGGTGCCGCTCAAGGCCAATGTCGATGCCGCCTGCGACAAGGTCGGCGGCGTCACGTCCATCATCGTCGTCAAGCGCACCGGCGCGCCGGTCAACATGAAGGCCGGCCGTGACGTCTATTACGACGACATTGCCAAGACCGTGCCGGCCGATTGTCCGTGCGAGGAGATGAGCGCGGAGGACCCGCTGTTCATTCTGTACACGTCGGGCTCGACCGGAAAGCCGAAGGGCGTGCTGCACACCACCGGCGGCTACCTGCTCTATGCGTCGATGACGCATCAATACGTGTTCGATTATCACGACGGCGATATCTACTGGTGCACCGCCGACGTCGGCTGGGTCACCGGCCACAGCTACATCGTCTATGGCCCGCTCGCCAATGGCGCGATCTCGCTGGTCTTCGAGGGCGTGCCGAACTATCCGACTACGTCGCGCTTCTGGGAAGTCTGCGACAAGCACAAGGTCAACATCATCTATACCGCGCCGACCGCGATCCGCGCGCTGATGCAGGGCGGCGACGGGCCGGTGAAGAAGACAGCGCGGTCGTCGCTGCGTCTCCTGGGCAGTGTCGGCGAACCGATCAATCCGGAAGCGTGGGAGTGGTATCACCACGTCGTCGGCGACGACCGTTGCCCGATCGTCGATACCTGGTGGCAGACCGAGACCGGCGGCATCCTGATCACGCCGCTGCCGGGCGCGACAAGGCTCAAGCCCGGTTCGGCGACGCGGCCATTCTTCGGCATCATCCCCGAACTAGTCGATGCCGAGGGCAAGGTGCTGGAAGGCGCCAACAGCGGCAATCTGTGCATCGTCGATTCATGGCCGGGCCAGATGCGCACGGTCTATGGCGACCATCAGCGCTTCATCGATACCTACTTCAAGACCTATCCGGGCAAGTACTTTACCGGCGACGGCTGCCGCCGCGACGAGGACGGCTATTACTGGATCACCGGCCGCGTCGACGACGTCATCAATGTCTCGGGCCACCGCATGGGTACGGCCGAAGTCGAAAGTGCGCTGGTGGCGCATCCGAAAGTGTCGGAAGCCGCCGTCGTCGGTTACCCGCACGACATCAAGGGCCAGGGCATCTACGCTTATGTCACCTTGATGGCTGGTGAGAAGCCGTCCGAGGAATTGCGCAAGGAACTGGTGCAGTGGGTGCGCAAGGAGATCGGCCCGTTCGCCTCGCCCGATCTCATCCAGTTCTCGCCCGGCCTGCCGAAAACGCGCTCGGGCAAGATCATGCGCCGCATCCTGCGCAAGATCGCCGAGGACGAATTCGGTAATCTCGGCGACACGTCGACGCTCGCCGATCCGGCAGTGGTCGACGATCTGGTGAACAACCGGCAGAACAAGAAAGCCGGCGCGGGGGCGTAGGGGTCGCGCATAGCGACACGATAAAGATCGTCGGCACCAGTCCGCAGGCCACCGACCGCAAGACGCAAGACGAGGTTAACGCCCTCGCCGTCGCGCTGAACGCCAATGCGCCGCGCATGAACGAAGCGCAAAGACGGCTGCGCATCGTGCTGGAAGGGCGTTGAAGCCGTAGCATTCCGGCTTCGTCTTAACTCACTCTATTCAGGTTACCGCCAGCTTTTGCGCGACCAATCCGCGCGCCGGATTAGTATTGCCACCATCGATCGTCGGTGGGCTGGGCCATGTCTCAAACAATCATCAAGCGCGCGGCGCTGTTCGTGACGTTCGTCCTGATCTGGGCGCTGCTGGCGGCGGCCGTGGCGCATTCGGCGACGCGCAACGTCGTTAATTTCTCGGGCTTTGCGCCGGGCAGTATCGTGGTGAAGACCGGCGAGCGGCACCTCTACTTTGTCATCGATAGCAAGCGGGCGCTGCGCTTTCCGGTCGGCGTCGGCCGTCCCGGCATGGCGTGGACCGGGCAGGCGCGCGTCGAGGGCAAATATATTGCGCCGGCCTGGGAGCCGCCGGAGGACATCCGCCGCGACCATCCCAACTTGCCGGAACTAATTCCCGGCGGCGACCGCAACAATCCGATGGGCGACGCGGCGCTTACCTTGCGTGGTGGCGAATATGCCATCCACGGCACCAACAATCCGGCTTCGATCGGCGGCTTTGTTTCTTACGGCTGCATCCGCATGCACAATCGCGACATCCGCGAATTGTATCGCATGGTCGATATCGGCACGCCGGTGTTCGTCGAGGAATGAAATTGACCCGCCGCGCGAATGGCGGCGCCGGTCAGTTCTGCGGCCAGGCGTAGGCGACCTTGTCGAGCGTCTTGGCGCCGAATTTTTCCGACGAGCGGGCGACGGCGCGGCCACCGAGCGCGCGATAGAATTCCATCGCCGGTTCGTTGTCGGACAAAGCCCAGACCACCAGGCTCTTGAGCCCGCTCTGCATCAGGTCCTTGCGCGCGGCGGAAAACAGCCGTCGGCCGAAACCGAGGCCCTGGAACTCCGGACGCAGGTAAAGTTCGTAAAGCTCGCCTTCGTAAAAAAGGCTGCGGGCGCGATTGCGCCCGTAATTCGCGTAACCGGCGACCTTGTCGCCGAACTGCAGAATTGTGATCCGGCTGCCTTTGCGGATCGCCGAGTCCCACCAGTCCGGACCGCGGCGGTTGATCAGCTTGTCGAGTTCGTTGCCCGGGATGATGCCCTGATAGGCGGCGCGCCATGCTTCGTCATGGGTTGCTGCGACGTCCGAGGCGTCGGCAGACTTGGCGCGGCGAATCTCGATAAGGGTCGTGCTCATTGACGAATACAAGCAAGCAACCCGGCCCCCTTCAAGCCCTATCGTTAATGATGGGTTAACGGTGTGGATTACTGGCCACAGGGCGCGGAATTTCCCATGATTGCCGGGGGCAAAAGAGATGGGCGCCGCGCGGGCCGCGCCAGCGGGAACGAAAAAACCGCGCTGGCGTCAAGCCATGCGCGGTTTATTCGAACGTCTTAGATCGCCAGTGATTCGAGAAACCGGCGGAAGACTCCAGAACCGTAACAAACTGGCACAGGCCGATACCGGACGGCGCCAAGCAGATACCGCCCTAGGCGACCTGGGCTTCCTTCGACCGGTCGAAGCGCTTGCGGTCGGTTTCGTCCAGCAGCTTCTTGCGCAGGCGGATCGACGACGGCGTGACTTCGACCAGCTCGTCGTCCTGGATGTAGGCCAGCGCCTTTTCCAGCGTCATACGGATCGGCGGTGTCAGGCGGACGGCTTCGTCCTTCTGCGTGGTGCGGATGTTGGTGAGCTGCTTGCCCTTGAGCACGTTGATGACGAGGTCGTTCTCGCGGGTGTGCTCGCCGACGATCATGCCGTTGTAGACCTTCCAGCCCGGCTCGATCATCATCGGGCCGCGGTCTTCCAGGTTCCACAGCGCGTAGGCGACCGCCTCGCCCTTTTCGTTCGAGATCAGGACGCCGTTGCGGCGGCCCTGGATCGGACCCTTGTGCGGTTCATAGGCGTGGAACAGCCGGTTCATGATGGCGGTGCCGCGCGTGTCGGTGAGCAGTTCACCCTGGTAGCCGATCAGGCCACGGGTCGGTGCGTAGAATACCATGCGCACGCGTCCGCCGCCCGACGGGCGCAGCTCAATCATCTCGCCCTTGCGTTCGGACATTTTCTGCACGACGACGCCGGAATGCTGTTCGTCGACGTCGATCACGACTTCCTCGATCGGCTCTTCGAGTTCGTCCTTGTCGTTCTTGCGCAACAGCACCTTGGGTCGCGACACCGACAGCTCGAAGCCTTCGCGGCGCATGGTCTCGATCAGAATGCCGAGCTGCAATTCGCCGCGGCCGGACACTTCCATGGCGTCCTTGTCGTCGCTCTCGCGGACGCGCAGGGCGACGTTGCCCTCGGCTTCGCGCAGCAGGCGGTCGCGGATCATGCGGCCAGTGACCTTGGTGCCTTCGGTGCCGGCAAGCGGACTATCGTTGACGCGAAAGGTCATCGACAGAGTCGGCGGATCGATCGGCTGCGCCGGGATCGGCGTTTCAACCGACGGATCGCAAATGGTGTGCGCCACGGTGGCATTCGGCAGGCCGGCCAAAGCGACGATGTCGCCAGCTTCGGCCTCATCAAGCGGCACGCGCTCGAGACCGCGGAACGCCAGAACCTTGGTGATGCGGCCGCTCTCGACGATCTTGCCTTCGCGGTCGAGCACCTTGACCATCTGGTTCGGCTTGACCGAACCGGAGGTGATGCGGCCGGTGATCATGCGGCCGAGGTAAGGATTGGCCTCGATGATGGTGCCGAGCATGCGGAACGGTCCGGTATCGACCGCCGGCGCCTTGACGTGCTTGAGCACGAGGTCGAACAACGGCGTCATGCCGTCTTCTTTCGAGCCTTCGAGCGAAGCCGACATATAGCCGAGCTTGGCCGAGCCGTAGAGGATCGGGAAGTCGAGCTGCTCGTCAGTGGCATCGAGCGCCGCGAACAGGTCGAACACTTCGTTGAGCACTTCGGTGGCGCGGGCGTCGGGACGGTCGACCTTGTTGATGACGACGATGGGCTTGAGGCCCATCTTCAGCGCCTTGGAGACCACGAACTTGGTCTGCGGCAGCGGGCCTTCGGCGGCGTCCACCAGGACCAGCGCGCCGTCGACCATGTTGAGGATGCGTTCGACTTCGCCGCCGAAATCGGCATGGCCCGGCGTGTCGACGATGTTGATGCGGGTGCCCTTCCATTCGACCGAAGCGGCCTTGGCCAGAATGGTGATGCCGCGCTCGCGCTCGAGATCGTTGCTATCCATGGCGCGCTCGACCTGGCGCTCATTGGCGCGGTAAACGCCGGACTGCTGCAGCAGCTTGTCGACCAGAGTAGTCTTGCCATGATCGACGTGCGCGATGATGGCGATGTTGCGCATATCCATAGTCAGGTTCCAAAACGAAAGCGGGGGTCCACATAGGGCTTCCGAACAAAGCCCGTTCCCAAAAAGCGACAGGATTGCCGGAGGGCAATCCTGTGGGACCCGCGACGCGACGCTATTGCGGCGCAATATAGTCACGAAACGGCGCGAAGCAACCGCCCTATAGCGCATG
>CANKBJ010000075.1 GCA_947479905.1 Bradyrhizobiaceae bacterium | reverse complement strand
GGGCGCCCCCCCGAACAAATCACCGGACCTTCCCCCTCCCGCCGGCCTTTGGCCGGCGACCTCCCCCGCGGGCGGGGGAGGTGAAGAAGTGAGTGCCGCATCGGCCGCTATCGCTGACGCATCAATCCCGCTCTTCTCGGCGACGCGGCGGGTGATGGTGGAAAACTCCATCGCCTTCAGGAACGCGATCAGGTTCTTGTAGTCCGGCTCATGCACGGCAAGCTGATCGACCGGCACATCGAGCGGCACGTTGCGGTCAAGCGTCACCAGCTTTTTGGAGATGCGCGCGATCTCGGCGTTGTCGATCAGGGTCTGGCGGCGCTTGTCCTGCTTGATCTCGGAAGCGCGGGCGAGCAGCGTTTCGAGGTCGCCATATTCGCCGATCAACTGCGCCGCGGTCTTGACGCCGATGCCGGGCACGCCGGGCACGTTGTCGGAGGAGTCGCCGATCAGCGCCTGCACCTCGATGACCTTGTCGGGACCGACGCCGAATTTCTCCATCACTTCGGCCGGACCGATGCGCTTGTCCTTCATCGTGTCGTACATGGTGACGCCGTTGCCGACGAGCTGCATCAGGTCCTTGTCGGACGACACGATTGTTGCCGTGGCGCCGGCCTCGGTGGCCAGCCGCGCATAGGTCGCGATCAGGTCGTCGGCCTCGAAGCCCGCCTGTTCCAGGCAGGGAATTTCAAAGGCGCGCACCGCGTCGCGGATCAACGGGAATTGCGGCCGCAGGTCTTCCGGCAGATCGGGCCGGTGCGCCTTGTACTCGGGATACATGTCGGTGCGGAAGGTCTTTTCCGATTTGTCGAAGACGACGGCCAGATGCGTCGGCTTGTCGTCCTTCGGCATGTCGGCCAAGAGCTTCCACAGCATGTTACAGAAGCCGAGCACGGCATTGACCTGCAAACCGTCCGACTTGCGCGTCAGCGGCGGCAGCGCGTGATAGGCGCGGAAAATATAGCCGGAGCCGTCGACCAGGAAGACGTGGTCGCCCTTTTTCAGGGGCCGGGCGGCGGGATTGACCACGGGCGAAGCGGCTTTGGCGGCGGAACTGGCTTTGGTTTTTGTAGGCATGGCCCGAATGTGGGCCGTCGCCGCCGCTTAATCAATCCGCCGAAATACGCCTGTGGACTGCGCTATTCCGCCGGCTGCAACACAGTCCGCGGCGCAACCTTGGCCTTGTCCGGAACGAGCTTGAATCGGTCCGGCCGCTCGAACAGGAATCGGGCGAAAGTGCCGCGCACCGCCCAGTACATTGCCAGCGCGCCGACAATGCCGGCGGCGGTGACGATCGCCGATATCGTGCCGATATCGGTCACCATGCCGGTCTTGAGCAGCACGGCGTGGGTCGCCGCCATCGGCAGGAAGAAGGCAAGATAGATGACGATGGAATTGCGGCCGCAATAGCGCAGCGGCTTGAAAACGCCGGAGAGCGACATCAGCGCGGCCAGGCGAATAACGGCGGCGGCACCGATCAGGCCAAGCGCCAGCGAGACGAAAGGCAGCTGCGAATAGCCGAGATACACGAGCGCGCCATTGGCGACGGACCATGCCGCGAGCATCGCGACGCCCTTCCATGGCTTTGCCTGCACGTCGGCGGCGACGCTAAAGACGTGCCGGGCCAGCACGTAGCCGGTATAGAAATAGACGAAGCGGGCGGCGAATTCGTCGATCACCATCCAGCCGGTGTCGATATGCGCGATTTCCAGCGCCGCGGCGGCAAGCCAGACGAAGGCGACCGGCGCGCGACGCAACAACTTCACGACGACGAAGAAGATCGGCAACAGATAGATGAACCACAAAGTGCCGAACGGGTCGATCAGCGAAACGAGATAGAGTCGCGCGACTTCGCCGAAGCCGGCGCTGGCGGCGATGCCCGGCGCCTTGAACACGAACTGGATGGTCATCCACAGGAGATAAAAATACGCGAAATGCACGACCTTGCGGTCGAGATAGGTGCGCCAGTCGCGGTTAATGACATTGGCCAGGAACAGGCCTGAGATCATGAAAAAGTCCGGCATGCGGAACGGCCGTGCAAAATCGACCACCGCGTGCAGCCAGCCGTCCTGCCCGCTGGCTGTCTCGACGCCGAGGGTCGAATGCATCATCACCACGAAGACGATGCAGAATCCCTTGGCGTAATCGACCCAGTCGATCCGCCCGGCGGGGCCATTGTCCCGCATTTTATCGATACCGTTCATACGCTAGTCATGGCAGAAGCCGGTTTCGTTACTCTTTACGCGATCGCATAAACAAGGTCCGGTTCGGCCCGCTCGCAACGCGCAACCGGCTCTGCTAAGGAAACGGTGGCGGTTTGGCCACCGGCTGTTAACCATGACGGTGGCCGGCTTTTGATCTGACGGATTTATGACTATGCGCGTTGCGATGATTGGCTCGGGTTATGTCGGCCTGGTTTCCGGGGCCTGTTTCGCCGATTTCGGCCATCAGGTTATTTGCGTCGACAAGGACAAGGCCAAGATCGCCGCGCTCAATGCCGGCGAAGTGCCGATCTATGAGCCGGGCCTGACCGATTTGGTCGCCGCCAATGCCAAGGCCGGCCGGCTGACATTCACCACCGATCTGCGCGCGGCGGTCGCCAGCGCCGACGCGGTGTTCATCGCGGTCGGCACGCCGTCGCGACGCGGCGACGGCCACGCCGATCTGACTTACGTGTTCGACGCAGCGCGCGAGATCGCGACGGCGATCGACGGCTTCACCGTCGTCGTCACCAAATCGACGGTGCCGGTCGGCACCGGCGACGAGGTCGAACGCATCATCCGGGAAACGCGCGCTGACGCGGACTGCGCGGTGATGTCTAACCCGGAATTCCTGCGCGAGGGCGCCGCCATTCAGGACTTCAAGCGGCCTGACCGCATTGTCGTCGGCGGCGATCATGCGCGCGGGCGCGAGGTGATGAGCGAATTGTATCGCCCGCTTTATCTCAACCGCTCGCCGATCATGTTCACCGACCGGCGCACCGCCGAGCTGATCAAATACGCCGCCAACGCTTTTCTCGCCACCAAGATCACCTTTATCAACGAGATCGCCGATCTCGCCGAGAAAGTGGGGGCCGACGTGCAGGAGATCGCGCGCGGCATCGGCCTCGACAACCGCATCGGTTCGAAATTCCTGCACGCCGGTCCCGGTTATGGCGGATCGTGTTTCCCCAAGGATACGTTGGCGCTGATCAAGACCGGGCAGGATTACGCCGCGCCCTTGCGGATCGTCGAGGCGGTGGCGGCGGTCAACGATACGCGCAAGCGGGCGATGGCGCGCAAGGTGTCGGCCGCGCTCGGCGGCGACATCCGCGGCAAGACCATCGCCGTGCTCGGCCTGACCTTCAAGCCGAACACCGACGACATGCGCGAGGCGCCGTCGATCCCGCTGATCACCGCGTTGCAGGACATGGGCGCGAGCGTGCGCGCCTACGATCCGGTCGGCATGGAGCAGGCCAAAAGCTTTGTCAGTAACGTGACCTTCTGCGACGACGCCTATTCTTGCGCGCAGGGCGCGTCGGCCTTGGTGATCGTCACCGAATGGGAGCAGTTCCGCGCGCTCGATTTTGGCCGGCTCCAAAGCGTGATGGTCAATCCGCTGCTGGTCGATCTGCGCAATATTTATAGCGCCGACGAAGTGGCGCGGCACGGCTTTGTCTATGAGAGCGTCGGGCGCCCGCGGCAATGACGTGAGACGGGTTTTGCTATAAGCCCATCTCATATGCGCAGCTTTGCCACCCCACTCCCGATCGACGATGCGCTGCCGCGACTGGTGGACACCTTCGCGCGCACCAACGCCGCCGTGCTGGTGGCGCCGCCCGGCGCCGGCAAGACCACGCGCGTGCCTTTGGTGCTGCTCGACGAGCCGTGGGCGAAAGACAAAAAAATATTGCTGCTGGAGCCGCGCCGGCTGGCGGCGCGCGCCGCCGCCGCGCGCATGGCCGCGACGCTCGGCGAACAGGTTGGCGACACGGTCGGCCTGCGCGTTCGTTTCGGCTCGAAGATTTCAAAGCGCACGCGCATCGAGGTCATCACCGAAGGCGTGTTTACGCGGCTGGTGCTGGACGATCCTTCGCTTGAGGGCGTGGCCGCCGTTCTGTTCGATGAATTCCACGAACGCTCGCTCGATGCCGATCTCGGTCTGGCGTTGGCGCGCGAGGTGCAGGAAGGACTGCGCGACGATCTGAAAGTGCTGGTGATGTCGGCGACGCTCGACGGCGCCCGCGTCGCGGCGCTGCTCGGCGACGCGCCCGTCGTGACCAGCGAAGGCCGCGCTTATCCTGTCGAGACGCGCTATATCAGCCGCGATCCGCGCGACCGCATCGAGCGGCCGGTGGCAGACGCGGTGCAGCGCGCGCTGCGCGCCGATCCAGGTTCGCTTTTGGTGTTTCTGCCGGGCGCGGCGGAAATCCGCCGCACCGAGACGTTGCTCAAGGAGCAGCTGCGCGATTCGAACGTCGATATCGTCGCCTTGTTTGGCGCGCTCGATGCGCGCGACCAGGACCGCGCCATCTCGCCGGCGCCCGTCGGCCGCCGCAAGGTGGTGCTGGCCACCTCGATCGCCGAGACCTCGCTGACCATCGAGGGCGTGCGCGTCGTCATCGATTCAGGCCTGTCGCGCGTGCCGCGTTATGAACCGGACGTCGGCCTGACGCGACTGGAAACCGTGCGGGTGTCGCGCGCCGCCGCCGATCAACGGCGCGGCCGCGCCGGCCGCACCGAGCCGGGCGTTTGCTATCGGCTGTGGGACGAGCCGCAAACCGGCTCGTTCGACGCTTACACGAGACCGGAGATTCTGTCGGCCGATCTGTCGAGCTTTGTGCTCGATCTGGCGCAATGGGGCGCGGCGGATGCCAGCAAGCTCGCCTTCATCGATTCCCCGCCGCAAGCGGCAATGAACGAAGCGCGGGCGCTGCTCATTGAACTCGGCGCCATCGACCCGCAAGGCCGCATCACCGAGGAAGGCCGCAAGTTGCGCCAGTTGCCATTGCCGCCACGGCTGGCACGCATGGTGGTTGATGCGGCTGCCGAAGGCGCGGGCGCGGGCGCGGGCGCGGGCGCGGAGGCGGCGGCCATCGCCGCCATTCTCACCGAGCGCGGTTTGGGCGGCGACGATGTCGATCTGCGCCATCGGCTCGATCAATTTCGCCGCGACCGTTCGCGCCGCGCCGAGGATGCAAGAGGGATGGTGAAGCGGTGGGAAGCGGTCATTCCGGGGCGCTCCGAAGGAGCTAACCCGGAATCCATAAGCCCTGCATCTATTCTCGCTCTCGCCTATCCCGACCGTGTGGCGAAAAATCGCGGCGGCGGCACTGGCGGCTTTGTGCTGGCCAACGGACGCGGCGGGCAGGTCGATGCGGCGTCCAATCTCGCGCGCGAGCCGTTCCTCGTCGTTGCCGAACTCACAGGCGCGGCTGCCTCATCGCGCATCGTGCTGGCGGCGGCGATCTCGCTCGACGAAATCGAGGCGCGCTTCGCCGATAAAATCGATGATCGTGATACGGTGACCTTCGATGCCGGTTCGGCCTCTTTGCGCGCGCGGCGCTCGCGCCGGCTCGGCTCGGTCGTCTTGGCGGAACAGGTGAAGCAGGTGTCGCCGGATGCCGCGACCGCGCGCATTCTGGCGCAAGGCATCGTCAGTCTGGGGCTGGATCGTCTCGATTGGAGCAAGGCGGCGCTGCAATTCCGCACCCGCGTTCAATCCTTACGCAAAGCCGAAGGCGACGAATGGCCGGACGTCAGCGATGAAGGGCTGGCGCGCACCACCGCCGACTGGCTGGAGCCTTTGCTCGTGGACAAGACCGCGCGCAGCCAATTGTCCGCCGGCGAATTGTTCGACGCGGTCAGCAATCTGGTGCCCTGGAATCTGCGCCGCCGTCTCGACGCCGAGGCGCCGACGCATTTCACCGCGCCGACCGGCACCTCGGTGCCGATCGACTACGAGGCCGAGCAGGGGCCGACGGTATCGATCCGCGTGCAGGAATTGTTCGGGCTGACCACGCACCCGACGATTGCCGGCGGCCGCGTGCCTTTGGTCATCGAACTGTTATCACCCGGTCACAAGGCGGTGCAGATCACCCGCGACCTGCCCGGCTTCTGGCGCGGCAGCTACGCCGATGTGCGTTCCGACCTGCGCGGGCGCTATCCGCGCCATCCCTGGCCGGAAGACCCGACCTCGGCGCCGCCGACCCGCCGGGCCAAACCGCGCGGCACTTAAAGCCGCGCGGGTCAATCAAAAAGCCGCGCGGAACGTAAAACCTTAACCTCCCGCTCACCATGCGCGCGGACCGGGCCAAATCGTTAAGGCCGTTTTGGGCCGGGACGTGGACATTGCCAGGCCATGATCCGCATTCTGATGATCTTCGCAGGCATTCTTCTGGTCGGCAGCGGCGCGCTGACGCGCTTTCTCGACAGCGCTGTGACGCCGTCCGCGACCAAGGCGGCGGTCGCGCGCGCCGACACACCGCGCGAGCAGGTCGCCTCGGGTCGCACCATGATGCTCGACAGCGGCCGCGACGCCCATTTCGAGGCGAATGCCCGCATCGCCGGCCGGTCCGTCGACTTCATCGTCGATACCGGCGCGACGCTTGTGATCCTGCGCGAATCCGACGCCGCCCGCATCGGCATCCGCCCGTCGCGCGCCGATTACACCGCCACTGTCTCCACCGCCAATGGCAAGACCAAGGCTGCCCCGGCGACGCTCGACCGCGTCGAGGTCGGCGGCATCACGGTCTATGACGTGCGGGCTTTGGTGCTGCCGGACGACGCCTTGTGGCGCAATCTGCTCGGCATGTCGTTTCTCTCGAAGCTCAAGCGCTACGAAGTCGCCAATGGCCGGATGATGCTGGAACAGTAGCCGAAAGCATCGCCCTATTTTGGACCGCTTTGCTCCGCTTATGCGGTAGGCTATTGAGATTGCCCCCGCCCGATCCTTTTCGAGGACCTGATGTTTCCCATCCCGACGTCCGTGCTGACCCCGAACACCTATGCCTACGAGTCCTCGCCGCTGGTGAAACCGACCGGCTTTCGCGAATACGACGCGCGCTGGCTCCTGGAAAAAGAAATCAACCTGATGGGCATCCAGGCGCTGGGCATGGGGCTCGGCACCTTGATCAAGGAGATGGGCGTCAAGCCGGAGATCGTCACCGGCCACGATTTCCGCAGCTATTCGGCTTCGGTGAAAATGGCGCTTGTCTCCGGCCTGATGGCGGCCGGCTGCAAGGTCCACGACATCGGCCTGTGCATCACGCCGATGGCCTATTTCGCCCAGTTCGATCTCGACGTGCCCTGCGTCGCCATGGTCACCGCCTCGCATAACGACAATGGCTGGACCGGCGTGAAGATGGGCGCCAACCGGCCGTTGACCTTCGGCCCGGTGGAAATGACGCGGCTCAAGGAGATCGTGCTCAGCGCCAAGTTCAGCCTGAGCCCAGGCTCCTATGTTTTCGTCGAGAATTTCCCGGACCGCTATATCGCCGACGTCACCAACCGGCCGAAGCTCAAGCGCAGACTGAAAGTCGTCGCCGCCTGCGGCAACGGCACCGCCGGCGCGTTTGCGCCCAAGGTGCTGGAAGCGATCGGCTGCGACGTCATTCCGCTCGACTGCGACCTCGATCACACCTTTCCGCGCTACAATCCGAACACCGAAGACATGAAGATGCTGCACGCGATGCGCGACGCGGTGCTGGTCAACAATGCCGATGTGGCGCTCGGCTTCGATGGCGACGGCGACCGCTGCGGCGTGGTCGACAACGAGGGCGAGGAAATCTTCGCCGACAAGGTCGGCGTCATGCTGGCGCGCGACATGTCGAGCCTGCACAAGAATTCCACTTTCGTCGTCGATGTGAAATCGACCGGCCTGTTTCTCACCGATCCGGTGCTCAAGGCCAACGGCGTCAAGGTCGATTATTGGAAGACCGGCCATTCCTACATCAAGCGCCGCGTCAACGAGCTCGGCGCGGTGGCCGGCTTCGAGAAGTCCGGTCACTTCTTCTTCAACAAGCCGTTCGGCCGCGGCTATGACGACGGCATGATCTTCGCGCTCGCGGTTTGCGACATGCTCGACCGCAACCCGGACAAGTCGATGGCCGATCTGCGCAAGGCTTTGCCCAAGACCTGGGGCTCGCCGACCATGGCGCCGCATTGCGCCGACGAGAAGAAATACGGCATCGTCGATTCGGTGGTGAAGCACTTCGAGCGGATGAAGAAGGACGGGCAGCGCTTCTGCGGCCAGCCGATCCGCGATCTGGTCACCGTCAATGGTGTGCGCGTCACCGTCGAGGACGGCACCTGGGGCCTGGTGCGCGCCTCGTCGAACAAGCCGGAACTGGTGGTCGTTGTCGAAAGTCCGGTGTCGGACGCGCGCATGCGCGAGATGTTCAAATCGATCGACGCCGTGTTGCGGACCTACCCGGACGTCGGCGAGTATAACCAGACGATTTAGCCGCCTGCCTCATGGTGAGGAGCGCAGCGAAGCTGCGCGTCTCGAACCATGGGCCGCAATAATGGGCCGCCTATCCTTCGAGACGCCGCGCTTTTGCGCGGCTCCTCAGGATGAGGCGGATCGCTATCCCCAGAACCGCCCCGTGCCGCCGATCGCAACGACCACCAGGCCGAGCGGCATGTTGATCATGATGATGCGGCGGATGCGGTTCAGCTGGATGCCGGCGGTCGAGTAGTCCTTGGCGTCGGTCGCGCGCTTGAATTTCAGCCACGGGCCGTGAAACAGCCAGACGAACAGCGCCACCATGACCAGACCGAGCGTCTGCATCAGATTGATGTAAAGCGGCGCGCCGGCGAAACCGCCGAAAGTCGTGACCAGCATCCAGTAGCCGCTGACGAGCAGCAGCAGCACCGACACCCAGACCCAGATGAAGAATTTGGCGAAGAAGGCGCGCCAAAGCGTGAATCGCGCCGGCCCGTCGAGCGGCGCCGCCGCCGGACGCAGGCAGACATAGGCCGCGAACATGCCGCCGGCCCAGACCGTGGCGCCGAGGATGTGCAGTGTCAGCAGGATGGCGGTGAGTTTCATGGGCGAGGCTCGCTGGCTGAATGGGTCGTTAGCCACGCTAGCACGGCGCCTAGGCAGTGCGGTACAAACCTCACATGCGAATTGCCATCCTCGGTGCCGGTCCGGCCGGACTATATCTCAGCTATCTGATCAAGCGCCGCGTGCCGGACGCCGACGTCACCGTGTTCGAGCAGAACGCTGCGGACGCCACCTTCGGATTCGGCGTGGTGTTTTCCGACCGGGCGCTGGAATTCCTGCGCGACGACGATGAGGAAACCTATGCGGCGATCGTGCCGCACATGGAAACCTGGCAGGATATTACGCTCGTGCTGCGCGGCGAGCGGATCACCATCGACGGCATCGGCTTTGCCGCCATCGGCCGGCTCAAGCTGCTGCGGTTGCTGCAAGCGCGCGCCGCCGCGGCGCGGGTCACGGCGATCTATGGCTGCGCGGTGAAATCGCTCGAGGAACTTGCCGATTTCGACCTGGTGGTCGGCGCCGACGGCGTCAATTCGCTGGTGCGCAGAACGCATGCGCAAGCATTCGGCGCCAGCCTGGGCCATCTCAGCAACCGTTTCGCCTGGTTCGGAACGGCGAAGCGCTTTGAGACTTTGACGCAGACCTTCGTCGAGAGCGAATGGGGCGCGTTCAACGCGCATCACTATCGTTACGAGACGGACAAGAGCACGTTCATCGTCGAGACCGATGCGGCGACGTTTCAGCGCGCCGGGTTGGAAGCGATGAATGAGCGCGACGCCAAGGCGCTGTGCGAGCGGATATTCGCCGAGGCGCTCGACGGCGAAGCGCTGATTTCCAACAATTCGATCTGGCGGCAATTTCCCATCGTTGGCAACCAACATTGGTCGCACGGCAAATATGTCCTGCTCGGCGATGCGCTGCACACCGCGCATTTTTCCATCGGCTCCGGCACGCGGCTGGCGCTGGAAGACGCCATCGCGCTCGACAAGGCGCTGGCCGCGCACAAGGATGTGCGCGAGGCACTTGGCGCTTACGAGGCGGCGCGCCGGCCAATCCTGGAAAAGCTGGTCGCGGGCGCCGACAGCAGCGCCCAATGGTATCAGGGCTTTGCCGCGCACATGAAGCTGCCGGCCGCCGATTTCGCCATGAGCTACATCACGCGCTCCGGCCGCGTCGATATCGAACGGCTGCGCAAGCTGTCGCCGAAATTTGTCGATTGGTACGAGAGGGAGCGTCCCTAGAGCCCCGGCTTTGATGGAATCAAAGCCGGGCTTTAGTCTTTTGTTTTGTCGCGTTTTCTTCACGCGAACCGGTACCCACTTCGCTCGAAATCGCTCAGGCGGTTCCCGTCGCTTTGGTTAACAATTCACAAATGGTTGTCGGCTAGGAATAGTCGCGCCCGAGGATAACGCCTTTGGATTTTCTGATTCAACAGGACTGGCGTTTTTTCGCTGCCGGCATTTGCCTGCTTTCGGCTGCGATCCCGCTTGGCCTGTGGCTAAGACGCCGTGCCGGCAAGGGCGAAGGCGCCCTGCTGCGCACGGTCATCAACAACATGACGCAAGGTGTCGTTCTCGTCGACGCTAACGAGCGCGTGCTGGTTTGCAACGATCGCTATGTCGACATGTACGGGATGTCGCGCGACGTCGAGATGGCGGGCTGCACGCTGACTGATCTGATCAAGAACCGAATAGCGACCGGCAGTCTCAACATCGACGTTGAAAAATATCGCGCCGAGATCCTGGATGCGGTGCGTCACGAACACGGCATGAGTCGAATTGTTGAAACGCCGGATGGCCGGGTGGTGGCGGTCGTCAACCGGTCGATCGAAGGCGGACGATTCTGGATCGGCACCCACGACGACATTACCGAGCGCACCGAAGCCGAGCGAAAAAGCGCGGCGCTGTCGGAGCAGGAGCGCCGCCGGCTCGGGATCGAAACGGAAATCCATGCCTTCCGCGAGAATGCCACCGCCGTTCTGCGGACGGTGAGCGAAAGCACCGAGGCGCTGAGGTCGATCGCCGTGGCGCTGTCGGATTCGTCGAACAGTACGGCGGACCGGACCGCGGGCGCCGTCCGCAGTTCGACCGAGGCATCGGCCAACATGACCGGCGCCGCTTCCGCGGCCGAGCAGTTGATTGCCTCGATCGCGGAGATCGGCCGTCAGGTCAGTCAGGCGGCGGAACTGGTCTCGCACTCGGTCACGGAGGCGCGCAAGACCGACGAGCAGATGCTGCGTCTGAGTAAAAACGTCCAGGAGATTGGCGAGATCGTCAATTTGATCCGCGACATTGCCGGGCAGACAAATCTTTTGGCGCTCAATGCCACTATCGAGGCGGCGCGCGCGGGCGAAGCCGGGCGCGGCTTTGCCGTCGTCGCGGCGGAAGTCAAATCGCTGGCGGTGCAGACGGCGCAGGCCACCGAGAATATCGCCGTGCAGATCGAGGCCGTGCAGAAATCGACGCAATTCGCGGTCGAGGCCATTCGCCGCAACACCGATCGCATGGGTGAGATCGACGGCTATACGTCGGCGGTGACGACAGCGCTCGACGAGCAGGACAGCGCGACCGAGGAAATCTCGCGCAACGTGTCGGGCGCGGCGCGCGGCGCGCTGCGGGTGGTCGAGGTACTGGATGAGGTGACCCTGGCGGTCAGCGATACGCGCGGCGCCGCGACCAAAGTGCTGGAAGCGTCGGAATCGGTCGAGGCCGCCGCCGCCGGCCTGCAGCGCCGCATCGAGAATTTTCTCGATCGCGTCGCGGTCTGAGGTCGGCCGAGCGGCCGGCTTTCAACTGTTGCGCATTTCCTTGCGCAAAGTCGGCAGACCGATCCCGGTCGAATCGAAACCGCCATCGACGCACAGAACCTGGCCGGTGACGTAGCTCGACCGGTCGCTGCACAAAAAGAAAATGACCTCGGCCAGTTCGGTCTCAAGCCCGTAGCGGTTGAGCGGCATATGGTCGTGATAGTCGGCGCGGATTTCCGGCGTATGCACGGCTTTCGCCATTGCCGTATCGACCGGGCCGGGCGCCACTGCGTTGACGCGGATGCCAAGCTGCGCAAGCTCAGCCGCCTGCTGCTTGGTCAGATGCGCAAGCCCGGCTTTGCTGGTGCCGTAGGCGGTGCGCAAGGTCGAGGCGCGCAAGCCCGAGATCGAGGTGATGTTGACGATCGCGCCGCCGCCTGAATCGCGCATCAGCGGCACCGCCGCCTGCGTACACAAAAAGGGTCCGGTGAGATTGACCGCCAGCACCCGCGACCAGTCCTCGTAGGTCACTTCGAGGATCGGCTTGAAAATGGCGATGCCGGCATTGTTGACCAGCGCATCGAGCCGGCCGAAGTGCTGGCTGACGGTTTCCAGCGCCAGCGCTACCGCGTCGGGCTGCGACACGTCGCATTCGATGGCGATGGTGTCGTGCGGCTTTGCTATGGCCGCATGCGCGGCATGAAGCGTCTCGGCATTGATGTCGAGCAGGGCGACCCGCCAGCCCTCGGCGAGAAAGCGTTTGGCGGCGGCCAGGCCGATGCCGCGCGCGGCGCCGGTGACAAGGGCGACTTTCGTGGACTGGCTCATTCTGCTTCCCCCGGCAGGCGTCAAAGGCCTATTGCCACCAGAAAGCCGGTTTTTAGGCTCCCGATCAAGCCCGTGCCGATCCGCCGATCATGCGCTAGATCAAAGACCGTCCTGCGGGGCCGGGGCATGGTGCGGATAACAGGCCGGCCGACCGGGCTGCGCGGTATTTTCTTGCCTAAAAGGATAGAGTCTATGAGCCACTATCACGCCGTTGTCTGGATCGATCACCGCGAGGCGCGGGTGTTCCATTTCAGCCCGACCGAGGTCGACAAGCTTGTCCTGCATCCGGATCATCCGACCAAACATATCCATCACAAGGCCGGCTCGATCGGCAGCGGCCACGCCACCGGCGATCATGATTTTCTGCATGCGGTGGCCCAGTCGGTCGCCGACGCCGGTGCGATCCTGATTACCGGCCCGGGCGCGGCCAAGAACGAACTGGTCTCGCACATCGACAAGCACGATCCGAAGCTGAAGAAACTGATCGCCGCCGTCGAGACGGTCGATCACCCGAGCGACGGCCAACTGGTCGCGCACGCGCGCAAGTACTTCAAGGTCGAAGACAAGATGACGAAGTAGCGCATGATCCCGAAAAGTGGGAACCGGTTTTCGGATTAGATCATGCGCAAGAACTAAAACGCCTCAGTCCGTCTCTTCGCTGAACGTCTCGCGATAGGCGTGCGCCGGATAGACGCCGAGCACGGTCAACTCCTTGGAGAAGAAGGCGAGTTCTTCCAGCGCATGCACCAAAGCGGTGTCGTCGGGATGGCCCTCGACATCGGCATAGAACTGCGTGGCGAAGAAATTGCCGCCGACCATGTAGCTCTCGAGCTTGGTCATGTTGACGCCGTTGGTGGCGAAGCCGCCCATCGCCTTGTACAGCGCCGCCGGAATGTTGCGCACGCGGAAGACGAAGGTGGTGATGACCTTGCCGTTGCCCGGCTTGGCCCATTTCTTCTCGCGCGACAGAACGACGAAGCGCGTCGTCGAGTTTGACTCGTCCTCGACATTTTCTTTCAGGATGTTGAGCCCGTAGATTTCGGCGGCGAGCCGCGAGGCGATCGCCGCGCGCGTCGGATCGTTGGCCTCGGCGATTTCGCGCGCGGAGCCCGCGGTATCGGCGGCGACGATCGGCTTGAGCTTCAACTCACGCATGGAATTGCGGCACTGGCCGAGCGCCATGACATGGCTCTGCACCGTCTTGATGGTCTGCAAGGTCGCGCCTTTCGGCGCCATCAGCTGATTGCGGATCGGCAGGAACCATTCGGCGATGATGTGCAGCTTCGCCGTCGGCATCAGATGATGGATGTCGGCGACGCGGCCGGCGACCGAATTTTCGATCGGGATCATGCCGAGTTCGGCCTCGCCGGCGGTCAAAGCCGAAAAGCAATCCTCGAAAGTAGGGCAGGGCATCGGCTCGTAATCGGGATAGGCTTCGCGGCAGGCGAGATCGGAATTCGCCCCGCGCTCGCCCTGGAATACGATTTTTTTCTTGGCCATCGCTGATACCTCGTCGCCTATTCGGCGATCCTTGCGCAGACCCGCAACCTCAAGTCAACCGCCGAGCATTTCGCGCGCTTTCGCCAGATCCTCCGGCGTATCGACGCCGAGCGGCACGCTTTTGACGATGGCCACATCGATGCGCATGCCACTGTCGAGCGCGCGCAGCTGTTCCAGACGCTCGCGCAGTTCATTGGGCGACGGCGGCAGCTTGACGAACCGCTCCAGCGCCGCGCGCCGGTAGGCATAGAGCCCGATGTGGTGATAGTGCGGGCCGGCGCCCTCGGCATCCGCGCGGGTAAAGGTCAGCCCGCGCATGCGGCCGGGCGATACGAACGGCCCCGACACCTTGACCACGTTCGGGTTGGTCAATTCGGCCGGGTCGTGGATGACCGCGGCCAAAGTGGCTATATCGACCGCGGGGTCGTTGAGCGGCCCCAGCGCGGCGCGGATATCGGCCGGGTCGACGGTCGGCAGATCGCCCTGGACGTTGATGATGGTGTCGACGCGGTGCTCGGGATCGAGCGCCTGGAGCGCCTCGAAAATGCGATCGGAGCCGGACAGGTGCCCGCTGCCGGTCATCACGGCGCGGCCGCCGGACTTTTCCACCGCCGTCTGGACGGCCTCCGAATCGGTCGCCACCACGGCCTCGCCGACGCCGGCCTCTTTGGCGCGGCGCTGGACGTGGACGATCATCGGCAGGCCGTGGATATCGGCCAAAGGCTTGCCCGGCAGCCGGGTAGAGGCCATGCGGGCCGGTATCAGAATAATTGTGCGGGACATGACGAATGTCGAACTGCCAGACGGCAATATTGGTGGTTATAGTGGCGCTTATACGGGTTGCCAGAGCGCGGGCAAACCGGTATCTGTCCGCCGCTGCCGCGATCCTCGGCGGCGACCCACATTGTGCCGTTTTCGCGCCCGCTCCGGGAGCCCAAATTCGATGAATTCCTTCGAACTCAATAAAATTCTCGGCGCCCTGCTCGGGTGCGTCCTGATCACGCTGTCGCTCAATATCGCCGCTGGTGCGCTGTTCGCGCCGGAGAAGCCGGCCAAGCCGGGTTATGCCATCGCCGTCAAGGAAACCGGCGGCAACAAGGCCGGCCCGGCGGAGCCCTCGCAGCCGATCGAAGTGCTGCTGGCCAGCGCCTCGGCGGAAAAGGGCGCGGCGGCGGCCAAGCAGTGCGCCGCCTGCCACACCTTCGAGAAGGGCGGCCCGAACCGCGTCGGCCCAAACCTCTACGACATCGTCGGCCACGAGCGCGGCACCGGCCGCGGCTTTAATTTCTCGGCGGCGATGAAGGCCAAGGGCGGCGCCTGGACGTTCGACGAATTGAACAAGTTCCTGAAAGATCCGCGCGGCTATATCCCCGGCACCAACATGACCTTCGCCGGCCTGTCGCGCGACTCGCAGCGCGCCGACGT
>CANKBJ010000074.1 GCA_947479905.1 Bradyrhizobiaceae bacterium | reverse complement strand
GAAGAACGCCGCCGCCTATCGCGATGTCGTCGTGGCGTTTCGCAACGGCACCCCGATCAAGCTCAGCGAAGTGGCGCGGGTCGTCGACAGCGTCGAGAACGACAAGATCGCCACCTGGTTCAACGATTCGCGCGCCATCGTGCTGGCGATCCAGCGCCAGCCCGACGCCAACACCGTCGAGGTCGTCGATCTGGTGCGCAACGCGCTGGTGGCGGCGCGGGCGCAGATTCCGCCGGCCATCGAAATGGCGCCTCTGTTCGACCGCTCGCTGTCGATCCGCGCCGCGGTGGTGGACGTGCAGGAAACTTTGGCGATCGCCATCGCGCTGGTGATCATGGTGATCTTCCTGTTCCTGCGCAAAGTGTCGGCCACCATCATTCCGGCGCTCGCCGTGCCGGTATCGCTGATCGGCACCTGCGCCGCGATGTATATGTTCGGCTTTTCCATCAACAACATGACGCTCCTGGCGCTGACCTTGTCGGTCGGCTTCGTCGTCGACGACGCCATCGTCATGCTGGAAAATATCGTCCGCCACATCGAAGGCGGCATGCGGCCGTTCGAGGCGGCGCTGAAGGGTTCGCGCGAAATCGGCTTCACCATCGTATCGATCACTTTCTCGCTGATCGCCGTGTTCATTCCGGTGCTGCTGATGGGCGGCATGGTCGGCCGCGTGTTCCGCGAATTCGCGGTGTCGGTTTCGGTGGCGATCATCGTGTCCGGCTTCGTTTCGCTGACGCTGACACCGATGCTGTGCGCGCGCGTGCTCAAGGCCCATCAGCCGGGCGAGGAAGAGAAGCAGAATATCGTCTTGCGCCTGTTCGAGAAGGGCTTCGACGCGGTGCTGCGGCTTTACGAACGCTCGCTCGACCGCGTTCTCGCGCACAAGTCTATGATGCTGGGCGTGACATTGTTGACCGTCGTCGGCACCATCTGGCTTTACGTCATCGTGCCGAAAGGCTTCTTTCCGACCGAGGATACCGGCTATCTCTCGGGCATCACCGAAGCCAAGACCGATATCGCCTATCCGGCGATGGTTGAGCATCAGCGCAAGGTCGCCGACATCGTGCGGCAGGATCCGGCGGTCGATTACGTCAATTCCACGGTCGGCAATGGCGGCCCGAATTCGCTGACCTCGAGCGGCCGCATGCTGGTGGCGCTCAAACCCCGCGCCGAGCGCGATAATGTGCAGACCATCATCGCGCGGCTGCGCCGTAACGCCGGCGTCGTGCCGGGCATGCAGATATTCTTCCAGCCGATCCAGAACATCAATCTCGGCGGCCGGCCGTCGAAGAGTCAGTACCAATATACGATGCAGTCGAACGATACCGACACGCTGTATCATCTCGCGCCGGAAATGCGCGACAAGATGGCGACCATTCCCGGCCTGCTCGACGTCACCACCGATCTTTACATCAAGAACCCGCAGATCACCGTCGAAGTCGATCGCGAGAAGGCGGCGGTCTATGGCGTGTCGATCGATCAGGTGCGTCAGGAGCTCTACAACGCCTTCGGCTCGCGCCAGGTCGCGACCATCTACACGCCGGCCAACGACTATCAGGTAATCCTGGAAAGCATGCCGGAATACCAGACCGGGCCGAACGACCTCGACCGCATGTATCTCAAGACCGCGAGCGGCACGTCGGTGCCGCTGTCGGCGGTCACGCATTTCGTCCGCACCGTCGGGCCGTTGCAGGTCAACCATCAGGGCCAGCAGCCGGCGGTGACGATCTCGTTCAACCTCGCGCCCAACGTTTCGCTCGGTCAGGCGGTCGATGCGATCCAGAAGCTCGAGCGCGACCAGCGTTTGCCGGCGAGCATCAATACCGGCTTCCAGGGCACCGCGCAGGTGTTCCAGGATTCACTGCGCGGGCAGGGCGTCCTCATCCTGGCGGCGATCTTCGCGGCCTACGTCGTGCTCGGCATTCTGTACGAAAGCTTCATCCACCCGATCACCATCATCTCCGGGCTGCCGTCGGCCGGCATCGGCGCCATCCTGACCCTGATGCTGTTCCGGATGGACATGTCGGTGATCGCCATGATCGGCATCGTCATGCTGGTCGGCATCGTCAAGAAGAACGCCATCATGATGATCGACTTTGCGATCTCGCGGCGGCGTGTCGGCCTGTCGGCCGAGGCTGCGATCCGCGAAGCGGCAAGCTTGCGCTTCCGTCCGATCATGATGACGACCTTCGCCGCTATCTTCGGCACGCTGCCGATCGCGCTCGGCACCGGCGCCGGCGCCGAACTGCGCCAGCCGCTCGGCGTCGCGGTCGTCGGCGGCCTGCTGCTGTCGCAACTGCTGACGCTCTACATCACGCCGGTCATCTACATCTATCTCGACCGGTTCGACCGCATCATCAAGCGCCGCCTCGAACCGCAGGTCGAAGAGGTGCAGGACATGCCGCCGGCGGTGGCGGCGGAGTAGGGCTACAGCGCGAAGCTGGTGCCGCAGCCGCAGGACGCCGTCGCCTTCGGGTTCTTCACCTTGAAGGCGGCGCCGATCAGGTCGTCGACGAAGTCGATTTCCGAGCCGGCCATATAGCCGACCGACAGCGAATCGATCAGCACCACGGCGCCGTCGCGGGCGATCACCAGATCGTCGTCGGTCCTGGCGCGGTCCATGTCGAATTTGTACTGGAAGCCGGAGCAGCCGCCGCCCTCGACGCTGACGCGCAGCATGGTGCCTTCCGGCTCCTTTTTCAGGATTTCGGCGACCCGCCGGGCCGCCCGCTCGCTGACCGTGACGCTTTCGCTCATTTTCGCGCCCATCCTCTTGGCATCGGCTTGAGTAATTAGTTAAGTGCGCCGGGCGGCAACGTCAATGCGGCCCGCGCAGGCGGAACCAGCCGCCAGTACAGCGGCCAAGGGCATCTGAATGGCAATCGAAACCGGCCACGGCCGCGCAGTCTATGCCGCCGATCCGGGCGCAAGCCGCGGGCGGCTGCACGCTGAGCCTAAAAGCCCGACCCGCAACGACTTCCGCCGGGACTGTGACAGAATCATCCATTCGACCGCGTTCCGCCGCCTCGCGCACAAGACGCAAGTGTTCGTCTATCACGAGGGCGATCACTACCGGACCAGGCTGACCCACACGCTCGAAGTCGCCCAGATATCCCGCTCGCTGGCACGCGCGCTCGGGCTCGATGAGGACCTCGCCGAGGTGCTGGCGCTGGCGCACGACCTCGGCCATCCGCCCTTCGGGCACGCCGGCGAGCGCGCGCTCGATCGCGCTCTGCAGGGCTTCGGCGGGTTCGACCACAACGCGCAGGCTTTGCGCATCGTCACCGATCTGGAGCGGCGTTACGCCGACTTCGACGGTCTCAATCTCACCTGGGAAACGCTGGAAGGCCTGGTCAAGCACAATGGCCCGTTGACCACGCGCGACGGCAAGGCCTTCGGCCGCCATGCGGCGCAGGGCGTGCCGTCGGCGATCCGCGTCTATTGTCAGCTGCAGGACCTTGAACTGTGGTCGCAGCCTTCCGCCGAAGCGCAATGCGCCGCGCTCGCCGACGACATCGCCTATGACGCGCACGATATCGACGACGGCCTGCGCGCCGATCTGTTCACGCTCGGTGACATCGCCAGCGTGCCATTCATCGGCGGCATCGTCTCAGAGATACAGACCCGCTATCCGTCGCTGGAGCCGGCGCGGCGCGTTCATGAAGTTGTGCGCCGCGTCATCACGCGGATGATCGAGGATGTCATTGGCGAGAGCGCAGAGCGCCTGCGCGCTTTGGCGCCGCGCGACGCCGCTGCGATTCGCGGCGCCGCCGAGGCCGTGGTGATGTTTTCGCCGGCCATGGTCGAATCGGACGCCGGCATCAAGGGCTTCCTCTATCCGCGCATGTACCGGCATGCGCGGATCATGCGGGTGATGGGCGACGCCGAGGGCGTCATCCGCGATCTGTTCGCCCACTTTGTCGGATCGCCCACCGATCTGCCGGAGGAATGGCGCGACGGCTTTGCCGGTCTCGATGACGGGGCGCGTGCCCGCCGCATCGCCGATTACATCGCCGGCATGACCGACCGCTATGCGCTGGTCGAACATGCGCGGTACTTTGCGCGCACGCCCGAGCTGCGCTAAAGACAACGGCGAAATTTCTCCGTGTCTTTCTCCGCAACAAAGGTGTCCTGACATGCGCCGCTCGAAGCCTCCGTTCAATGCCGACGTGGTTGGCAGCCTGTTGCGGCCGAAGGCCGTGCTTGATGCGCGCACGCGCCGCGATCGCGGCGAGATCGCGCCGGAGGCCTCATGGGCGATCGAGACCAGCGCGGTCGACGATGCCGTCGCCATGCAAAAGTCGGTCGGCCTGAAGGTCTGCACCGACGGTGAATTTCATCGCGGTCACTGGTTTCTCGACTTCATGAGCCGAATCGACGGCATGAAAACCAGCGGCGGCCTGCCGACCAAGTTTCACAACGAGAAAGGCGAAATCGAATTCGCACCGCCGCGTTTCGAGGTGCATGGCAAGCTCAAGCGCTCGCGCTCTCTCGCGGTCGACGATTTCAAAGCGCTCAAGCCGATCGCCGATAAATATGGGCTGACGCCTAAGCAGCCGATCCCGTCGCCCACCATCGTGCATTTCCGCGGCGGTCGCGCCGCCATCGACGCCAAGATCTATGCCGACATCGAGGAGTTCTTCGCCGATCTGATCGCCGTCTATCGCCAGGAGCTCGAGGCGCTTTATGCCGCCGGCTGCCGCTACGTGCAGATCGACGAGACCAATCTGCCGTTTCTGTGCGATCCGAAACTGCGCGAGGATGCGCGCAAGCGCGGCGACGATCCGGACAAATTGCCTGCGCTTTATGTCCGGCTGATCAACGACATCGTCAAGGGCCGGCCGGCAGATCTCACCGTCTGCATGCATATGTGCCGCGGCAACCACGAAAGCGCCTGGGTGGCGGAGGGCGGCTATGACAGCGTCGCCGAGGTGGTGTTCGGCGATACCGATATCGACGGCTTCTTCCTAGAATACGATACGCCGCGCGCCGGCACCTTCGCGCCGCTGCGCTATCTTTCCGGCGCCAAAGTCGCCGTGCTCGGTCTGGTGACGACCAAGAAGGGCGCGCTGGAGACCAGGGACGAACTCAAGCGCCGCATCGACGAGGCGGCGGCGATCGTGCCGCTCGACCGGCTGGCTTTGAGCCCGCAATGCGGCTTTGCCTCGACGATCCTCGGCAATGCGCTGTCCGAGGATGACCAGCGGCGCAAGCTGGAATTGATTGTCGAAACCGCGCGCGACGTCTGGGGCTCGGCCTGACATTGATGCCCTGCGCGTCCGGTTAACCGCGCGTTAACGAGCCCCGTAAAATTGCCGCGTGCCGTAAGGCATTTCGGCAAGACCTGATCGGTAATTAGAGGAGGGGACATTCGGGGGACGTGCGTGGCGACAGCATCAATTCCGGCACGGTCGAGCGCGCCGATGAAGCGGCTGATCGCGCTTGGGTTGACCATCACCCTGGGCTTCTCTTCGATCTGCGCATTGGTTCTGTCGGATAGCCGCAACCGCGACCGCGATCAGGCGCGCAAGGCGGCGGTCAACATCGTCGCGACCATCTCGTCGGATGTGGCGCGCAACTTCGAACTCTACAGTCTGTCGCTCGAATCCGTCGTCGATGGACTGAACCTGCCGGGCCTGATGAACCTCAGCCCGAAGGTGCGGCAGATGATTCTGTTCGATCGCGCCGCCTCGGCCAAGGACATGGGGTCGATCTTCACTCTCAACAAGTTGGGCAATGTTGTCCTCGACTCGCGCACCGAAACGCCGCGCGGCGACAATTTCGCATCGCGCGATTTCTTCAAGGTCCATCAGGGCGTCGCCAGCGCCGGAGTCTTCGTCAGTACGCCCTGGCGGATGGCCGACGGTCAGTACGTCATCGCCATCAGCCGGCGCTTGTCCGATGCGAACGGCGACTTCATCGGCGTCGTCGCCGGTACATTGCGCCTCGACTATTTCAAGAAATTGTTTCAGCGGCTGGAAATCGACCCGACATCGTCGCTGATCCTGACGCGCGAAGACGGCACCATCATCATGCGCGCGCCCTATAAGGCCGAACTTGTCGGCCGCGACGTCAGCGCCTCGTCGGTGTTCAAACGGATTTCCGAAATGCCCGAAGGCACGTTCGAGATGAATGCCGGGCTGGACGGCGTCAAGCGCATGTATGTCTATCAGCGTATCGGCGAACTGCCGCTCATCATCAGCTTCGGTCAGTCGCTGGAGACGATCTATGCGAGCTGGTGGCGCGAGGCGAGGATCATCGGCCTGCTGATGCTCGGCCTGTGCGCGACCAATGTCGCGCTGATCGTTTTCCTCGCCCGCGCGCTCAAGCGGCGCGCCAAAGCCGAACACGATTTCGCGGTGATGGCGACGATCGATTCATTGACCGGGCTGTGCAACCGCCGGCGCTTCGACGAAGCGATCGATCTGGAATGGCGGCGCGCGCTTAGACGCCGGCAACCGGTCGCCATGTTGATGATCGATGCCGATAAATTCAAGAATTTCAACGACCAATTCGGCCATCAGGCCGGCGACGTCGCGCTCAAAGCGCTGGCCGATTGCATAGCCGGCGGCGCCCGGCGCGCCGGCGATCTGTGCGGCCGCTTCGGCGGCGAGGAATTCGCGGTGCTGCTGCCTGAAACGACCGCCGGCGAGGCCATGGTCGTGGCCGAAGCGATTCAGGCGCGGGTGGCGTCGCTGCGCGCCTTGCAGAACGGCCGGCCGGATTCGACGCCGACACTCAGCATCGGCGCCGCCTGCCTGGTGCCGCGCGCCGGTCTCGAGCCGCGCGATTTGATCCGCTCCGCCGATGGCGCGCTGTACCAGGCCAAGGCCGCCGGGCGTAACCGCTGCGTCGCGGTGGCGCCGCAACGGGCGGAAGCCGATTATATGGCAGCGTGATAGCGGGCCCACGCACCGCGCCGGCGGCAATGTCGGCAAGCCGACAGTCCGATGGAACTTTGACCCGACGTCCTGCTTGTAGCCATTCGGGGCGGCTTCCAAGCCGGTCGGGCTTGCGGTAAATTCTTGAAGTCGGACGTCGAGTTAAGGGGCAGGCATGACGCAAAACGTGCCAATCAGCGCCGATCCGGGCGGGCGAACGCTCGATCCGCTCGATGAATTGCGCGCGCTGTACCGGCTCACCGATCGGCTTTATCGCGCGCGCTCGATGCGCGATGTCTATGACGCAGCGCTCGACGCCATTCTCGGCACATTGGGTTGCGAGCGCGCCTCGGTGCTGTTGTTTTCCGCCGACGGCGTGATGGACTTCGTCACCTGGCGCGGACTGTCGGACGACTATCGCACCAAACTGCGCGGTCATACGCCGTGGGCTCCGGGCGAGCGCGACCCGCAGCCGATTTTCGTCGGCGATATAGATGACACCGCCGAGCCCGAGGCGATCAAGGCGACGATCCGCACCGAGGGCATCCGCGCGCTGTCGTTCATTCCGCTGGTCGCCGATGGCGTCGTCGTCGGCAAGTTCATGACCTATTACGCCGAGCCGCGCACGTTCAAGCCGCATG
The DNA here is from genome assembly GCA_947479905.1 of Bradyrhizobiaceae bacterium. Lineage (GTDB taxonomy): Bacteria > Pseudomonadota > Alphaproteobacteria > Rhizobiales > Xanthobacteraceae > Pseudolabrys. Next base: position 8,053 of record CANKBJ010000074.1, on the reverse strand, counting down.
AAATGGAATTGGCGGTCACCATCGCCCGCCAGGTCGGCTTCAGCCTCGAGCGCGCGCGCGCCGACGAACGCCGCCATGCCGCCGAGGTCGAGTTGCGTGAATCGGAGGAGCGCTTCCGCCTGATGTCGGAAAGCGCGCCGGTGATGATCTGGATGAGCGACGCGCAAGGCCGTTGCCTGCATCTCAACCGCTTGCAGCGCGACTTCTGGAACGTCACCAAGGAGGGGCTTGCCAGCTTCGACTGGCAGGACACGATGCATCCGGACGATGCCGCTGAGATCGGCCGCCAGATCATGACGGCGATGGCCGAGCAAAGACCGGCGACCATCACCGGACGCTATCGCGGTTCCGACGGCGCCTATTGCGTGTTGCAGACCGAAGCGCGGCCGCGCCATTCCGCCACCGGCGAATTCCTCGGCATGATCGGTGTCAACATCGACATCAGCGAACGCATGCGCGCAGACAGCCAGCGCGAACTGCTGCTCGCCGAACTCAATCACCGCGTCAAGAATTCGCGCGCCGTCGTGCAGTCGATCGCGCACCAGACCTTCCGCCGTGACGATGTGCCGAGGGAAGCGCGCAAATCCTTCGACGATCGTCTGGTGGCGCTGGCAGCGGCGCATAATCTCCTGACCTTGTCGAACTGGGAAAGCGCCGCGGTCGCCGACATCGCCGCCGCCGCCTTGCAGGCCGACGGCGCCAACAAGGGCCGCGTCGTGCTGTCCGGCCCGCCGGTCAAGCTCTTGCCGCGCGAGGCGCTGGCTTTGGCCATGGCGCTGCACGAACTCGCCACCAACGCGGTCAAATATGGCGCGCTGTCGAACGATAGCGGCCGCGTCGATTTGCAGTGGTCGCGCGACGCGGCGCGTCTGACGCTGCGTTGGGTGGAAAGCGGCGGGCCGGCGGTCAGCAAACCGACGCGGCGCGGCTTCGGCTCGGTGCTGCTCGAGCGCAGTCTGGCGCAGGACCTCAATGGCACGGTCGATATCGATTATCGTCCGCAGGGGCTCACCTGCGCTATCGCGCTGCCGGTACCGGTGTGAATCAACTCCGCTCGATGGCGCGTTCGAGCCTGCGGCTGAGATAGAACGACAGGCCGAGGAACACGATCAGCATCACAACGCCGAGACCGGACGACGCATCGCTCATCAGTTTCTCCGACACCTGACCGAAGGCGTAACCCGCCATCACCACGCTGGCGCTCCACAGGCCGGCGGCGACGAAATTGAGCGCCAGAAACGTCGACCACGGCAGGTTCGACATGCCGTAGGCGATGGCGGCAAAGCCGCGAATGCCGTGCGGGAAGCGGTGGACCAGGATCATCCAGACATAATGTTTATCGGTCAGCCGCGCCGCCGTCTGCACCGTCGCGGCGAAACGGGGAAACCGGGTCAGCGCCCGCGCGCCGTAGTTGCGGCCGATCCAGAAGCGCACGGCGTCGCCGACGAAGCTGCCGATCCAGCACACAACGATCAGCGAGCCGAGCGCGAAGGCGCCGGAATGCGCGGCGTAACCGGCAAACAGCCCGAACAGCAGGCTGTGCGACGCCGAATAGGCGAACATGAAACTGTAGGCCGCATCGCCGTTCTGGCGAATGAGTTCGAGGAACGAGGCGAGGTCGGAGGGAAACAGCAAGGGGCGCGCCTTTATTTCAAGGTTCGCCGCCCCATTGGCGACGACCGGCGCGACGCTATCACCGGGCAGGGTGGCAGCGATACCCGCGCATGCCTGCGTCGCCTCGACGCAGACGCCAGCTAGAGCGTTTTCGAGCGAAGTGGGCATCGGTTCGCGTGAAGAAAACGCGACAAAACATATAACTAGAGCCCCGGCTTTGATTCCTTCAAAGCCGGAAAGGCTCTAGGCCTTGAAGCCGATCCGGAAGCCGCCCCAGTGGCGACCGCGGACCTTGATCGGCGCGGATACGTCTTTCATCAAGACAAAATTGCCGCCGCCCATGTCGCGCCGATAGGTCTGCAACAGGAACGGCCGCGTGCTGGCGCCGGCGCCGGCCCCGGTGCGGTCATTGAACAGGCGGCGGTTGCGGCAGTTCGCCGAATTCCATACCGGATCGCTGCCTTGCGGCTGCGAATATTTCCGATTGTGCGTCGGCAAATAGCCATTGCGGTCGACCGCCGCGCAAAAAGCGATGCGCGGATCGGCGATCAGCAGCGGCTCCTGGAGCGCCGGCAACACCTTGTCGGTGAACGCGACAAATCTGGTCATGACTTGCTGCGGATCGGTGCCCGGCACCGGCACGTAACGCTCGTCGAACAAGTCGTCGAGACCGATGGCGCCCTTGGCGACGGCATTGTCGAACAGCGCGCCGATGGCATCCGCCGACTTCTGGCACAGGGCGATCAGACTTGAGTCCGGCGTCTTGATGCCGGATTGCGCGATGAACAGAATGAAGTCTTCGCTGATTCCGAGAATCGCGTCCGCGCGGTCTTTCGCCTGCACCAGTTTGCTGCTGCCGGCCTGCACCGAGCTTGCCAGTGCCGCCAGTTCGGTTTGCAATGTCGCGAAGCTCGCATTGTTGGCGTCGACCTGCTCGGCCATGGTGGCGATCTCGGCGGTGACGCTTTGCACCGTGTCGACGAGCGAATGCAGTGAATCCAGCGATCCTTGCGCACGGCTCGAATCCGACTTGGCGGCGGTCGCGGTCGCGGTGTTGGTTTCGGCCTTGGCGATCAACTCGGCCAGTGTCAGCGTCAGCGTCTCGAGATGCGTCTGGTTGGCCTTGGCCGACTGGCGCGATTGCTCGGCGAGCCGTTTGACCGACGCGGCGATGACCGCGAAGCCGGCGCCGGCCAGGCCGGCATGCGACGCCTCGATCGTGGCGTTGAGCGCGAGCAGTTCGGTATCGTCCGCGATCCGGCGGATCGCGCCGCTGGTCTCCTGGACGTGGCGGATTGTATCGGCGACCCGTTCGATAGAATCCTTCAGGGCAATCGCCCCGTCGCCCAGCGTTTCGATCTTGGCGACCGCGCCGGTGAGCGCCGTGGACACAAGCTCGGCACTCTCGCGCAACGTCGATTGGGTCGCGTCCGCCGATTGGCGCGCCGCCGCCATGGCGGTGGAAAGGATCGTGTTCGTCTCCGCCATCTCAAGCGACGCGGCCATGGCGCCTTGCGCGCATCGTGACTGGGTTGCGCCGAGCGCGGTGAGGTCGCCAATCAGGCCGGCGACGTCGGCGATTTCGACGCCCAGGCGGCTGGCACGATCGCCGATAGCGGATTGCGACGATTGCCGGCCATTCGATGTCGTCGCGGTCGATCGGAGGAGTCGAAATGCCATCGGAGGTGCTCTGATTTTCCGGATCGGACCTTGCGGGAGGTATGGTTAAGGTTGCGTTAGCCGGCGCGCCCGTCGATGGACGGACACGCGAGCCTGCGGCGGGGATATCGACAGACTATTCCACCTGAAACCCGCCCAGCCTGTGCCCCGATGGCCTAGGGTTTTTGACTCAAAGCCGAAAATCCCTTACCCGCAGCCCCACCATGACCGTCGCGCCGAAGCCCGCCCATTTGTTTGCCGCCACGCTCGACCGTGTCCATGCGGCGGCGGTCGAGGTACTCGGGTCCGCCGCCGATCTGTCACGCATCGTGGTCGAGCCGCCGCGCGATCCAACCCATGGCGACATGGCAACCAACGCTGCCATGGTCCTGGCCAAGGACGCAGGATCCAAGCCGCGCGATCTGGCCGACAGAATCGCCGCTGTATTGAGCGCCGACAGCCTGGTCGCAAAGGTCGAGGTGGCCGGCGCTGGCTTCATCAACCTCACGCTGAAGGCTCATGTCTGGGCCGATGCGCTGCGCGACGTTCTGGAGAAGGACAGCGAATACGGCCGCGGCACCATCGGCGCCGGTGAGCAGATCAACGTCGAATATGTCTCGGCCAATCCGACCGGGCCGCTGCATGTCGGTCATGGCCGCGGCGCGGTGTTCGGCGATGCCTTGGCGAGCCTGCTGGCTTTTGCCGGCTATGACGTGACGCGCGAATATTACATCAACGACGCCGGCGCGCAGGTGAACGTCCTCGCGCGCTCCGCCTTCCTTCGCTATCGCGAGGCGCTCGGCGAGGACATCGGCGAAATCCCGGACGGTCTTTATCCCGGCGACTATCTCAAGGAATGCGGCGAAGAACTCGCCGCCGACTATGGCGACAAGCTCACAAAAATGCCGGAAGCCGAATGGCTGCCGCTCGTGCGGCTGCGCGCCACCGACATGATGATGGCAGAGATCCGCAACGATCTCGCCTCGCTGCGCATCGTGCCGAACGTGTTTTTCTCCGAGCGCTCGCTGATCGAGGGCGATGCGCCCGATCCGTTTGCGACCGACGAGCCGGCGATCCGGCCGAAGGATGTGGTGGCGACGACGATCGAACAAATGCGCAAGCTCGGCCATGTCTATGAAGGCCGGCTGCCACCGCCGAAAAGCGGCAATCTCGAAGACTGGGAAGACCGCGAACAGACTCTGTTCCGCTCGACTGCTTTCGGCGATGACGTCGACCGGCCGCTGCTCAAGTCGGATGGCAGCTACACGTATTTCGCCACCGATATCGCCTATCACAAATCCAAACTCGACCGCGGCTTTCTCAACCTGATCGACGTCTGGGGCGCCGATCATGGCGGCTATATCAAGCGCATGAAGGCGGCGGTGTCGGCGCTCTCCGGCGGCAAGGCCGATCTCGATGTGAAGTTGGTACAGCTTGTTCGTCTTCTCCGCGCGGGCGAGCCGGTGAAAATGTCGAAGCGGGCCGGCGACTATGTCACCTTGCGCGAAGTCGTCGCCGAGGTCGGCCGCTCGGCGGTGCGTTTCGATATGCTCTACCGCAAGAACGATGCGGTGCTCGATTTCGACCTCGCCAAGGTCATCGAGCAGAGCCGCGAGAACCCGGTGTTCTATGTTCAATACGGTCACGCGCGCGGCCATTCGATCTTCCGGATGGCGCAGACCGAGATGCCGGAGTTCCCGGCCGACCCGGAACAACGGTTGCTGGCGCTTAAAAAGGCGGCACTCGGCCGGCTGACGGACGAGGGCGAACTATCGATTCTGCGTAAATTGGCGCTCTACCCGCGCCTGATCGAAGCCGCGGCGGCGGCCCATGAGCCGCACCGGGTGGCATTCTACCTGTATGAACTGGCTAGTGAATTTCATGGCCAGTGGTCGCGCGGAAAAGACTTGCCTCATTTACGCTTCATTATCCAGAATGATCCAGAAATGACGTTGGCGCGGCTGGCCTTGGTGCAGGGGATCGTCACCGTGCTGGCGTCCGGACTGGGCCTGCTCGGGGTCGATGCGCCGGAAGAAATGCGATAGACTGCTCAATGCCGGACAAGTGCGAGCAGAACACCCGAACAAGCGATCAAGTCGATGACGCGCCCAGGATGCGAAGCCCAACGTTAAGCGCTCCCGCTTTGGCGCCAAAGGGCTAAACTGAGTACCGGGGATTGTATGGCGGACGATTATAACCAGCGGCCCTATCGCGGAAACGAAAGACCGGCGCGCGCAGCCGCGCCCGCCGCCAACGATCCGCTGGCTGAATTGGCGCGGCTGATTGGCCAGAACGATCCGTTTTCCGAATTTGGCCGCGATGGCAGCCGTCGTGCGCCAGCGCCGCGTCAGGGCGAACTCGCGCCCGCTTGGCCTGGCGAACCGGCGCGACTTGCGCCGGCCGCGCCGCCACCGCAGCAGCCGCCGCAGTCGCCGCCGCTTCATCCGCAAAATGGCGCGCCACAATACGGTTCCCAGGAATTCGCGCGTCAGCCTTTCGGCGGCGTGCCGCTGCCCGTCGGCAACGACCTTTATCAGACAGACAATGCGGCCCACGGTTATCCGCCGGCCGGCGCGCCGCCCGCTGGCTATGCCGCGCCGAACTACGACGTGCCGGGCTATGGCACGCCCGGCTATGCGCCCGCCGGATTTCCCAACGGCGCGGGCTACGAGCAGGAACAGTTTCAGAACGGGCAGCCGCAGTTCGGCCCGCAGCTCGGCACCGACGACGATTATTACGACGATGTGCCGCCCAGCCGCCGCCGCATTGGCGTCCTGGCGATTGCCGGCGTGTTCGCCCTCGCGGTGATCGGAACCGCCGGCGCCTTCGGCTATCGCGCGATCTTCGGTTCGTCGTCGGCCTCGCCGCCGCCGGTGATCAAGGCCGAGCAGTCGCCGAGCAAGATCGTGCCGGCCGCGGCCAGCAAGGATGCGCAGTCCAACCGGATAATTACCGACCGCGGCAACGATCGCGCTTCGGGCGAGCGCCTCGTGTCGCGCGAAGAGCAGCCGGTGGTCGTCACCACCAATGGTGGACCCGGTCAGGTCCAGGCGCCGCAGCAGGGCAGCGGTGTGATCGGCTCCGAACCCAAGCGCATCCGCACCATCGCCATCAAACCCGACCAACCCGTCGACGGCATGGCGCCGCCCGCCGACCTGACGCCGCAGCCGGCGCCGCAGGTCCAGCCGGCGCCGCCACCGCGTGTGGTGTCGACCCAGCGCGCCGCGCCGGTCCCGGTCCCGGTCCCGGTCCAGCCGCAGGCCCAGCCGCAAGCGGCCGCCCCGATCCGCCTGGCCAATCCGCAGCCGCAGCAGCAGCGTGTGCCGGATGCCGAGCCCGAGCAGGCCCGCGCCCAGGCCAACGCGCCTTTGTCGCTCAATCCCAATGCGTCCAGCGCCCCGGCGCGCAGCGCGCCGCCGCAGCGCGTCGCGGCCGCGCCAGCCGCCGCTGCCGGCGCCGGCAGTTACGGCGTGCAGGTTTCGGCGCAGCGCAGCGAGGAGGAGGCCCAGGCCGCCTTCCGCAGCCTGCAGGCTAAGTTCCCGAGCCAGCTCGGTGGCCGCGCGCCCTTCATCAAGCGCGTCGATCTGGGCGACAAGGGCATTTACTTCCGCGCCATGGTCGGCCCGTTCGCCGACTCCGGTCAGGCCAACGAGTTGTGTTCCAGCCTGAAGTCCGCCGGCGGCACCTGCCTGGTTCAGAAAAACTAAGGTCAGACGAATTAACAGCCAAACTTGCCCTGACGGCTGGCGCGGGCTACTCCGCGCCACCCTTCGGAGCAAGGCATGGCGGCACGCGCATTCATCACCGGCCTGGCGGGGCAGACGATCACCGCCAATGAGCGCGCGTTTCTGCGCTCAGCCGCCCCGTGGGGCCTGATCGTCTTCAAGCGCAATATCAGCACCCCGGAACAACTTTCTGCACTGACACGCGATTTCCGCGACACGGTCGGCTGGGAAGCGCCCGTTCTGGTCGATCAGGAAGGCGGCCGGGTGGCCCGGCTCGGTCCGCCGCACTGGCCGGTCTATCCGCCGGGCGCCCGCTACGGCGCGATTTACGACCGCGATCCGACCTCGGGCCTGGCAGCGGCGCGGCTGGCCGGCCATCTGATCGCCGCCGATCTGATGGCCGTCGGCATCGACACCGACTGCCTGCCGATTGCCGACGTGCCGGTCGATGGCCACGACCCGATCATCGGCGACCGGGCCTACGGCACGGAGCCGGGAAAAGTCGCGGCGATCGCCGGCGCGGTGGCGCAAGGTCTGCTGGCCGGCGGCGTCCTGCCGGTCCTCAAGCACCTGCCGGGCCACGGCCGCGCCACCGCCGACAGTCACCTCAAACTGCCGGTGGTATCGACCGACCGCACCACGCTGGAAAAGACCGATTTCGCCGCTTTCCGGCCGCTGGCGGGCCTGCCGCTCGGCATGACCGCGCATGTTGTGTTTAGCGCCATCGATAAAGCCTCACCGGCGACCACTTCAGTCACAATGGTGCGCGAAGTGATTCGCGGATTTATCGGCTTTACAGGCCTGCTGATGAGCGATGACGTCTCGATGGGCGCTTTGTCGGGGACAATTGCCGAACGCAGCCACGCTGCGCTCGCCGCCGGCTGCGATGTCGTGCTTCATTGCAATGGCGATCTGGCCGAGATGCAACAGGTCGCCGGTGCCGCGCCCGAACTCAAAGGTGCGGCGGCACAACGCGCCGAGGCCGCATTGGCAGCGCGTCACGCCCGCGCGGAGTTCGATGTCGCGGCGGCGCGCCGGATTTTCAACGAGATGGT
>CANKBJ010000073.1 GCA_947479905.1 Bradyrhizobiaceae bacterium | reverse complement strand
GGTTCGACCGCCGCGCGGTCGCCGAACAGAAGAAACTCGGTGTCGGGGTGGCGGATCAGCGCCAGCTCGGCGCCGGGCAGAACCACCGACGGGCCATGGTCGCCGCCCATCGCGTCTATTGCAATGCGAACATTATCTGGCATGGCGCGGATGTACTCTGAACGATTCCGTTTGGCGCGGCGATGGCGTGAGCGCCGGCAACACGGTTACCTGGATTCGACGCATGGGGGCGAACATACCCGCTCAGCCGCCCCTGACAAGCCGGTTACCAAGCGTAACCGCGGCAAGATCACCGTTCACGATTGATCGCCGCCCGGGGGCTTCTTGAGGGCTTGCAGCGCTGCGAAAGGGTGCGGGATTTCGGTATCGACGTCCGGGGGCGCGAACGCCACGCCTTCCTTGCGCGGATAGGGTTCGATCCCGAGGATCAGGAATTCGGTGGCAATGGCGCCGAGGTCGATGGTTCCGTCGACCAATGGCTCGGGCGGTTCATCCTCGGTCTTGCGGCGGCGTTCATCACCTGTGGCGCTCCCCTCCGCCGGGGCCGGGGCAAACAGCACGTCGATCGGCTCGTCGACGGCGGTCTCAATCGGCTCCAGGCTGACCACGCAATTCTGACCCACTTTGGCGGTCACCCGGCCGGTGACATGCACAACCTCACCGGCCCGGCTCAATTCAAAACTCGCTTTGAGGTCCGACACTTCCCGAACGGCCGCAAGCACCGCCACGGCGGCGCAAATATCGGCGCTGGCGGCGATGTCGCGGCGCATGCCGGTCTCTGCGATGAGGTCGGCCTTTTGCGGCACGCTCCAGGGTGGCGGCGCGCTTGCCGCGGCGGAGGCCGCGCGGCTGTGCGTCCGGCCGGGCTTCTTGCTTATTGTCGTCGGGTTTTTCGGCAACTTGACGCTCTGTCCTGAAGGCTAGACACGGGACACGGGGATCGCGGCCGGGTCGGGGAAACGCAAGGCGCCGCCGGTCAGGCTGGCTGTGTCCTGCGCTTTCAACTCCCGTACCGCTTCCAGTATATAGGCCGCAAGCCTCGGCGCCGCGCCATGCGCCGACGGCGCCCCGCCATAGATATTGCGCGACAGCGCCTCGATCAGGGCCCGGCTGCCATCGTTGGGCTCCAACGCCGCCGGAATTGCTTTCAGATAAGCCTTCGAGCGGCCGTAAAAGGCATCACCCATGCGCCGCATTTCCTTCGGCACCTTCAGGTCGCCAATGCCCATTTCCCGCAGGTTGTCGTCCATATCCTCGCAGAACCTGTCGAAAATGCCCTGGCCGAGGCTTTGCGAGGCCGGATCCTGAGCCAGCCGGTCCAACAGCAGTGCCATATGCAGCACGATCAGGTCGAAACGGCCGTTAACCGTGTCGGCGACCGCATAGTCGCGATAAAACACCGGCAATCGCGCCTGCGCCACGATCATGCCATACAGGGTCGAAATGGTGTCGGCCCGCGGGTGACCGCGGAAAAGGGAAAATATCATAAGCTTGTTGCGCCGGTTGTTACTTGCCGCCGGTTTAGTCCACACCGGCAAGGATGCAAGGGCCAAATAGCCGGCAATATTGCGATTGGGGTCCGATCGACCTTTGGCGTTCGGGACCTTTAAGAGGATCAAGGTGGCGATGGTTTCCAAGACTATGATTTGCAAGGCGCCGATGCTGGCTCTCGCCTGCGCGCTCGCCGGCCCACTGGCGCTCGCCGGCTGCGGCAGCTTCAGCGAAACGCTGCAGCGCGGCTACGTTCTGCCCGAGGGCGCGCTTGAACAGATCCCGATCGGCGCCACGCAGGAGCAGGTGCTGATCGTCCTCGGCACGCCCTCCACCGTCGCGACCGTCGACGGCGAAGCGTTCTATTACATTTCGCAGAAGGCCGAGCGCAGCGCCGCCTTCGTGCCGCATCAATCCGTCGACCAGCGCGTCATCGCGGTTTACTTCGACAAGGAGCGCAAGGTCGTCCGGCTGGCCAATTACGGCATCAAGGACGGCAAGGTTTTCGACTACCTGACGCAGACCACCGAAACCGGCGGTGCAAACCTCAATTATATTCGCGCCATCTTCGGCAATTTGAAGATGTTCTAGAAGCGACGTCTTCGACGAATAAAAAAGGGCCCGCGACATGCGGGCCCTTTGTCGTTTCAATGTTAGGCGCGAACCTAGTGCGCCAGGATCGCCAGCAACAACAACGCGACGATGTTGGTGATCTTGATCATCGGGTTGACGGCGGGGCCCGCGGTGTCCTTGTAGGGATCGCCGACGGTGTCGCCGGTCACGGCTGCCTTATGGGCATCCGAACCCTTGCCGCCGAAGTGGCCATCTTCGATGTACTTCTTGGCGTTGTCCCAGGCGCCGCCGCCCGAGGTCATCGAGATCGCCACGAACAGGCCGTTGACGATCACGCCCAAGAGCATCGCGCCGAGCGCCGAGAAGCCGGCCGACTTGCCGGCCGCCCCGCCACCCGCGATGAAGTAGATCGCGAAGTACCAGACGATCGGCGACAGAACCGGCAGCAGCGACGGGATGATCATTTCCTTGATCGCCGCCTTGGTCAGGATATCGACAGCGCGGGCATAATTGGGCTTCGATGTGCCCTTCATGATGCCGGCGTCTTCGCGGAACTGACGGCGCACTTCCTCGACGATCGCACCGGCGGCGCGGCCGACCGCGGTCATGCCCATCGACGCGAACAGATAGGGCAACAAACCGCCGAACAAGAGACCGACGACGACGTAAGGGTTGTTCAACGAGAAATCGAGAACAACGCCGGTGAAGTACGGATGCGCCTTGGCATCCTTGGCGAAGAAGATCAGGTCCTGGTTATAGGCGGCAAACAGAACCAGTGCGCCAAGGCCGGCCGAACCGATGGCATAGCCCTTGGTGATCGCCTTGGTCGTGTTGCCGACCGCGTCGAGCGCGTCGGTCGCCTTGCGCACTTCCTTCGGCAGGCCGGCCATTTCGGCAATGCCGCCGGCATTGTCGGTGACCGGACCGAAGGCGTCGAGCGCAACGATCATGCCGGCCAAAGCCAGCATCGTCGTCACCGCGATGGCGATGCCGAACAGACCGGCGAGGCTGTAGGTGACCAGAATGCCGGCGATGATGACGATCGCCGGAAGGGCGGTCGACTCCATCGAGATGGCGAGACCCTGGATCACGTTGGTGCCGTGGCCGGTGACCGAGGCCTGGGCAATCGACTTGACCGGACGATAGTCGGTGCCGGTGTAGTACTCGGTGATGTAGATGATCAGGCCGGTGACGATCAGACCGACGACGCCGCAATAAAACAGCGACAGGCCGGTGTAGCTCTGGCCGGCCAGCGCACCGAAGTGGTTCGGCAGCAACTGGTAGATCACGCCGCCGATGCCGATGAGCGACAAGACGCCGGTTGCGATCAGGCCCTTGTACAGAGCGCCCATGATCGACTGCGAGGCGCCAAGCTTGACGAAGAACGTACCGGCGATCGAGGTGATGATGCAGACGCCGCCAATGGCGAGCGGCAAGGTCATCATCTCGGTCAGGATCGGCGTGCCGGCGAAGAAGATCGCGGCGAGAACCATGGTGGCGACGATTGTTACCGCATAGGTCTCGAACAGATCGGCCGCCATGCCGGCGCAGTCGCCGACATTGTCGCCGACGTTGTCGGCGATGGTCGCCGGATTGCGCGGGTCGTCTTCCGGAATGCCGGCCTCGACCTTGCCGACGAGATCGCCGCCGACATCCGCGCCCTTGGTGAAGATGCCGCCGCCGAGACGGGCGAAGATCGAGATCAGCGAGGCGCCGAAGCCGAGCGCGACGATGGCGTCGATGACGGTGCGGTCATTCGGCGCCATTTTCATGGAGCCGGTGAGCAGGCCGAAATAGAGCGTGACGCCCAACAGCGCGAGACCGGCGACCAGCATGCCGGTGATGGCGCCGGCCTTGAACGCGATCTCGAGACCGCCGGCCAGCGACTTGGTCGCCGCCTGCGCCGTGCGCACATTGGCGCGCACCGAGACGTTCATGCCGATGAAGCCGGTGGCGCCCGACAGGATCGCGCCGATGGCGAAACCGCCGGCGACCAGCCAGCCGAGCGTGATGCCGATGATCACGAAGATCACGGCGCCGACGATGCCGATGGTTGTATATTGACGCTTCAGATAGGCCTGCGCGCCTTCGCGCACCGCGGCCGCGATCTCCTGCATCCGGGCATTGCCCGCGTCGGCGGCCATCACCGAACTGGTCGCCCAGATGCCATAGAGAATCGCGAGCACGCCACAGCCGACGATCACCCACAATGTAGTCATGGTTGCCTCAACCTCGATTTGAAAAGAGCATGGCGGGGGAAAGCCCCTGCCCGGCGCCCGGAAACGTCGAGGATGGCCGCATAAGGGGCGCTTCACCTCGACCTTGGAAAGCGCGCGGACCATGCCAAAAAGGTTGCCGCAAAGCAACGCCCGGAGCTGCTGGATTTTGGCGGTATTCCCGATAGTTGGGGACGACTTAAGGTGGGGGTGGCGGCGTGCGGGCAAGCGCCATCGCCCGTGTTCTTGACCGGCCCCGGGTAAGCCGTCCTTCATTCCTTGCCCCGGACAAAATCCGAGGGGATGGAGCGCCGCGTGGCGCCACATCAAAATCACGCCCTGGAGAGGCGTGCGCGTCCTTTGGCGAAGGACGCTGCGCCCCACGGCGCTCCATCGCGGTGTCTTTCCGGCGTCCGGGCCGCGCTTCTGGCGGCTAACCCCTTCTGCAGGGTTGCTTCGCACCATCAGCGAGCTCCTCGCGGCAGGTCCTAATGCCTGCGGGCGGAGCCCCGTCGCCGCCCGGGAGCAAGGAGTGCGTTGCCTCCCTGCCCGCGGGCACCGCATCGCCGATGTCGGGTTTACCCGATATCGGCCCAGTTAAGGCGATCCCACGTTCATGACGCCTCATGACAGCGCCCTCGGCGGATCGGACAAATGGACTATAGTCCTGTGATTACGGTCCTGTCAAGCGACCTTCGGAGCGACGGGTATCCCTGTAAAAAAATTACAAACTTACCTCCGGCGATTCACGGTTCACGGGCACCTATGTGCGGCACCGGACATAAAGGGACCCGCCCATGCCGATCTATTGCTACGCCTTGCAGAACGATGCGGGCCCGAACGAGCACCTTGGCTTCATCGACATCCGCAGCGACCAGGAAGCGATAGACTTCGGCCGCGAGGTCGTCGTCGATCTCCTGCATGAGCCCGACCCGGGGCACGCCGGCGCCAGTCTGGAAATCACCGAAGGCACGCGCGCGGTCGACAGCGTGCCGCTGGCGCTGGACGGGCGGCGCAAGGTTTACAGCTAGAGCCTTTCCGGCTTTGATGGAATCAAAGCCGGGGCTCTAGCTTTTTTGTTTTGGCGCGTTTTCTTCACGCGAACCGGTGCCCACTTCGCTTGAAAACGCTATAGGACGGGAACGCCGAGCCGGATTTCGCCAGCGCTCGTCCAGGCGACGGCTAAACCGCCGTCGCCTCGTCCCGCCTGCGCATGGCCAGCCAGACCAGGAGCCCGCCGGCGGCGAAGACGACGGGGAAGACGACTTGGTTGATCGCCGGCCAGCTCAGGTAAGCCAGAATCTGCCCGGACGAGAACGACGACACCGCCATCGAGCCGAAGATCAGGAAGTCGTTGAACGACTGCACCTTGTTGCGCTCCTCCGGCCGGTGGCACTGCGTCACCATCGTGGTGGCGCCGATGAAAGCCAGATTCCAGCCGAGGCCGAGCAGGATCAATCCGGTCCAGAAATGCGCGACCGTGATGCCGGCGATGCCGACGGCGGCGGCGAGCGCGATCAGTGCGAGCCCGATGCCGGTAATCCGCGCGACACCGAAGCGGGCGATCAGGCTGCCGGTGACAAAGCTCGGCGCATACATCGCCAGCACATGCCACTGGATGCCCAACGCGGCGTCGGTGACCGAATGGCCGCAGCCGACCATGGCCAATGGCGCCGACGTCATCACCATGTTCATCATCGCGTAACTGGCAACGCCACAGGCAACCGCCACGACGAAGCGCGGCGTGCGCGCGATTTCGCCCAAAGGCCGCGACGTGTCGGGGCGTGTCGGCGCGACCGGCGGCACCTTCACGAAGGTCAGCACGATGGCCGCCAGCACCGCGCAGGCCGACTGGCCGAGATAGCTGGCGGCGAACAGATGCGGCGGCAGCAGGTCCTTGGTGTGAATGACGAGTTGCGGACCGATCAGCGCGGCGAAGACGCCGCCAGCCAGAACCCAGGACACCACTTTCGGCCGGTAGCGCTCGCTCGCCGTATCGGCGGCGGCGAAGCGATAGGACTGATGCGCGGCGGCATAGAGCCCGCCGCAGAAAGTGCCGAGCAACAACAGCCAGAACGAGCCGACCATCACCGCGGCGAAAGAGATCAGGCCCGAGAGGACGCCGAACAGCGAACCGCATTGCAGAGCGAAACGGCGATCGAAACGGCGCGCCAGCCAGCCGATCGGCAGCGCGCCGATCCACATGCCGAGCACCATGGCGGTAATCGGCGCGGTCGCCAGCCCCTTGTCGGGCGCCAATACCGCGCCGACGATCGAGGCGGTCGAGACGATGACGGTGTTGTTGCCGCCGGCCAGCGCCTGCCCGACCGCCAGCACCATGGCGTTGCGGCGCGCCAGCCGGTCATCGTGTACGGCGTGTGGAACGGATTCGGCGATGGCCGACATGAGCGCTTCCCCGGGGGCAATATTGTGCCCCTATTAGCGGGGTTCGCAGCACACCGCTACTCCCAAAGGCGCAGGGCTGGGATGAAACAAGGTGTCATTCCGGGGCGCGGCCTTCAGGCCGCGAGCCCGGAATCCAGAGCCGAAATAAGCTATGCCTCCGCCCTGGATTCCGAGCCCGGCGCTTCGCGCCGTCCCGGAATGACAACATTTAAAACTCGATTCTGCCCGGGTGCAGCACCTTGGCGTTGCGCGCCTCGGCCGGATTTTGCGCGCCGATCTGACCGAGCGCCGCGCGCAATTCGTCGATATAGAGGTCGATCAGCTGGCCCGGCCCGTCATCGCCGAGCGCCGCAACCGCCCACAGGAACGACTTGCCGGCGAAGGCGGCGTCGGCCCCGAGCGCCAGCGAGCGCATGACGTCCTGCCCCGAGCGGATGCCGCTGTCGAGGAGAATGGTCGCCTTCTTGCCGACCGCGGAGACAATGCCCGGCAGGCAATCGATCGACGGCGCGACGGCCTCGATCTGGCGGCCGCCATGATTCGACACCCAGATGCCCTCGATACCGAGCGCCACCGCCTTCTCGGCGTCCTGTGGATGCAGGATGCCCTTCACCGCCATGGGACCTTTCCAGCGGTCGCGATAGCGCTTTACTTCTTCCCAGGAAAACGCGCCGCCCATTTCGCTCCGCGCGAAATCGATGGTGGCGTTGGTTCCGGCGCCTGTGCCCGCGTAGTGACGGATGGTGGCGAAGCGCGGATAGCCGTTGCGCAAGAGCGCCATCAGCCAGCGCGGCCGGATCATCATTTCGTAGATCATGCGCGGCGTCGGCTTGAAGGCGCCGCCCAGGCCCGCATAGGTTTCGCGCGAGCGCGTGGTGCGCACCGGCACGTCCAGCGTCAGCGTCAGCACCTTGACCTGCGCGGCCTGCGCGCGGTCGACCAGATCGAAGCCGATCTTGTGGTCGTTTTTCGAGAAGCGGTAGAGCTGGAGCCAGAACACATCGGGCGCGACTTCGGCGATTTTCTCGATCGTCGCGCCGCCGGCGACGCCGAGCGTATAGGGCACGCGCGCGGCCTGCGCGGCTTTCGCCATCAGCAGATCGGCGCCCGGCCAGACGATTGACGGCCCGCCCATCGGCGCGATGCCGATCGGCGCGGCATAGCGCGTGCCGAACAACTCGACGCCGGTCGGCGGCAGGCGCGTCATCACGCCATAGCGCGGCACCACCTTGATGTTGTCGAAGGCGGACCAGTTGTGCTCGACGCCGACATCGTTGCCGGCGCCGGTGTCGCCATACTCGAAAGCAAAGCGCGGCACGTTGCGCGGCGCGTGTTTGCGCAAATAGGCCGAGGTCGGGAAATGCTTGAGATGCTTCTGAAAGCGCGGGCTCGAGCCGGCCGGCAGGAATGACTGCGGCGCTGTGGTATCGTCCATCGCATTTCCCCCTTAAGGACCGGCCAGCATCGACGGTCTCATTGGTTTGACATTACGGCGCGGCGTCGATCGAGCGCAACCCGCGCTGAAGCAACCCACACCGGCACATTGCCGCCTACTTGATCGAGTTCAACACCGCCTCCAGCCGGGCGCGGAACCCGAAGGCGGCGGCGCAATATTTTTCCTCGCTTTTGGCGGCGTCGGCTTCCCAGAACTCCTGCACCGCCTTGAACTGCGCCGGTGTGTAATTGGCGCGGCCGCGCCAGTAATATTGCGCGCGATCCACCATCAGGGCCTCGGGGCCGCTCAACGTGATCTTGCACTGAAACGCCACGGTATCGACCATGATCGCCTGATTGAGCATGGCGACCGCCGCCTCCTTGTCCTTGTCGATGGCAGGCAGCGGCGGCGGCGCGGGCGGTGGCGGCGGTGCTGCGACCGGTGCGGGCGGCGGCGCGGCGACGACGCGCTCGGGAATGGCGAGCAAGGTCACACCGCTCGCCGCCGCTTCGTCTTTTGCCGCTTTAAGATAGTCCGGCACCAGTGCGTAAAAACTGTCGAGGCCCGGCGCACAATACGCGGCTTTGGTGCGGCCATAGCTTTGCACGGAATTCGCCAGCATGCCGTCGAGATCCTTGTCGCTCAGACCGGAGGCGGGCTGCAACGCATTGATGTTGGCGACGATGGCCGCGACGATCGGCTTTTCCAGCTCGAAACCGCACAGTTTGGCGATGGCCATGACCGACAGATAATTCCGCAGCGCGCCAATGGCGGCCTCGCGCGGCGACTGCGCGGCAGCGGGCCCGGCGGCCAGCAGCAGTCCACACAAGCAAACGGCGAGCGCGTTCTTCATGGCCATCTGATAGTTCAAGGCGCGGCCATTTAATACCACTATCCTGCGCGCCGGGCAGTCAGAAATGGCTGAAGGCGCCGTGCGCGAAGACCAGCGGCTTTGCGTCCTCGCCGAGAAAACGCACGCCCTCGCCCTCGCCTATCGTGCCGATCTCGGTGACGGCGACCTTGGCGGCCATGGCGGCGACGCGGAACCGGTCGACCTTGGAAGGCGGCACGGTGCAGAGGATTTCGTAATCGTCGCCGCCGGTCAGCGCGGTCTCGCGCGCGCTTGCGTCGGCCGACAGCACGGCGCGGGCGGCGTCCGACAACGGTACGCGCGCCACGTCGATGTCGGCGGCGACGCCGGAGACCCGGCACAGCTTGGCGAAATCGCCGACCAGTCCGTCGGAGACATCCATCGATGCCGACGCATAATGGCGCACGGTCTCGGCGAGCGCGCTGCGCGGCCGCGGCAGCAGATAGCGCGACAGCAAATGCTCGCGCTGCGCGTCGCTGAGCGGCCAGGCCGCGCCTTGCCGTACCTTCACGCCAAGCGCTGCGTCGCCAATCGTTCCGGTGACGAACACCTTGTCGCCGGGTTTGGCACCGGCGCGGCGCACCATCATGCCCTCCGGCACGCTGCCGAACATGGAAACCGACACCATCACCGGGCCCGGTGTGCGCACAGTGTCGCCGCCGAACAGTGGACATTTATATGTGGCGGCGTCCTCGCGCAGGCCGTCGGCGAAGGATTTCAGCCAGGCCTCGCCGATGTCCTTCGGCAGTGCCAGCGACACCAGGAAGCCGAGCGGCGTCGCGCCCTTGGCGGCGAGGTCAGACAGATTGACCCGCAGCGCCTTGCTGGCAATGGCGTGTGCCGGATCGTCATTGAAAAAATGCACGCCGCCGACAATGGCGTCGGCTTTGAGCACCAGTTCGCAGCCCGGCGGCGGTTTGATGAAGGCGGCGTCGTCGGACAGGCCAAGCGCGCCCGGATGGGTGGCGAGCGGCGCGAAAAAACGCGCGATCAGTTTGTCCTCAGTGGAGGTCTTGTCGTCGGCACTCATGGGCTAAGTTTGCCCGGTCTTGCGCGTTGCTGCCAGAGGCTTCAGGCGAACTCGTCGGGCCGCGCTTTGCGCGCCAACTGGTCGAGCACGGCATTGACCATGCCGGTCTCGTCGCGCTCGACGAAGGCGGCGGCAACATCGGCATATTCCGAGACGACGACGCGGGCCGGCACGTCGCGGCGGTTCTGCAATTCATAGACGCCGGCGCGCAACGCCGCGCGCAGCACGGCCTCGATGCGCTTGAGCGGCCAGCCGCGTTCCAGCGCCTCGTCGATCTGCGGATCGAGCAGCCGCTGGTCGCGCACCACGCCGGCAACGATATCGCGGAAGAACGCCGCCTCGGCCGGCAGATATTGCGCGCCCTCGACCTCGCGGCCGAGCCAGTGGCTTTCAAATTCGGCGAGGATTTCGTTCAAGCCCGCGCCGGAAATATCCATCTGGTAGAGCGCCTGCACGGCGGCCAGCCGCGCCGCACCGCGCTTGTTGGCCTTGCGCGCTTCCTTTTCCGGCTTGGCGGCCTCGGCCATCATTTGGAATCCAGATCGCGTTTCAACGCCACCATCGCTAATGCCGCCTTGGCGGCGTCAGCGCCCTTGTGGCCATGCGCGCCGCCGATGCGATCCTTGGCCTGCGCCTCGGTGTCGACGGTGAGGATGCCGTTGCCGATGGCGAACTGGCGCTGCACGGTCAAATCCATCAGGCCGCGCGCCGATTCATTCGAGACGATTTCGAAATGGTAGGTCTCGCCCTGGATGACGCAGCCGAGCGCGACGTAACCGTCGTAAGGCGACTTCTTGTTGCCGGGCGCCCCCGCCGCCATGGCGATGGCGCCGGGAATTTCCAGCGCGCCGGGCACGGTGACGACATCGTAGGTCGCGCCGGCCTCGTCGAGCACTTTCACAGCGCCCGCCAGCAGCGCGTCGGCGATCGGCGCGTAAAAGCGCGCCTCGACGATCAGCAGACGGGGCGCGGCAGATTTGGAAGCGCGCGGCTTCGCGGCGCTGACTTTTTTGGCCATTCAAATTCCTCGGTTGAGCCGCGTGGTAGCAAGCACTTGCGTGGCAAACAAGGGCCAAACAAGGGACGCTGGACCGGCCGCTAGCGCGTTTCCATCAGCCGCGCCGCATAGCGCGCCATGGTGTCGATTTCGAGATTGACGGAATCGCCCTCGCGCCAGGCGCCGAGGCCCGTCACCGACAAAGTGTGCGGAATGATCAGCACCGTGAAGGTATCCCCCTCCACCTGATTGACGGTGAGCGAAACCCCGTCGAGCGCGACCGAACCCTTCGGCGCGATGAAACGGGAAAGTTCATGCGGCGCGCGCAAGGTGAACTTGGCCATATCGGTTATGTCGTCGCGCGCGACGACCGTGGCGAGACCGTCGACATGGCCGGCCACCAGATGACCGCCGAGTTCATCGCCCAGTTTCAACGGCCGTTCCAGATTGATGCGCGATCCGTGCCGCCAACTGCCGACCGTCGTGACCGCGAGCGTTTCGGCGGCGGCGTCGGCGGCGAACCAGACGCGGCCGTCTTCCTCGCCGGTATCGACCACAGTGAGGCAGACGCCGGAACAGGCGACCGAGGCGCCCTCGATCAGCTCAGGGCGCGGATAGCGCGTGTAGATGGTGATGCGCGACAGGTTATTGGCGCGCGGATGCACCGAACGCACTTCGCCGAGATCGGTGACGATACCGGTGAACATATATCTACGTTCTCTCAAAAGTTTCGAGAGTATCGGCGCCCAGCATCTCGCTGCCGCGCGACGTCATCTTCCCGGTCAATGCTTCGAGCTTCATGCCTTCGAGCGGCGCGATGCCGCCCTCGCCGATGTCCTTGACGCCATGCAGCAGCACGGCTTCATCGACCAGATCGGCGGACGCGAAGGCGGCTGCAATGGTCGGGCCGCCTTCGACCATTAGTCTTGTGATGCCCTCACGGCTGAGAACCTTCAAAACCTCGTCGAGATCGAGCCGGCCTTGCGTCTCGTCGACGCGAAACACCTTGGCGCCTTTTTGCTGCAGGATATCCTCGGCGATCGGCGAGGCCTTGTGTGACGTAAACACCCAGGTCGGCGTGTCGCGCACGGTCGAGATCACGGTCACCGACATCGGCACGCTCAACTTGGCGTCGAGCACGACGCGGATCGGCGAGCGTTCGAACAGGCCCGGCAAACGACAGGTAAGCTGCGGATTGTCCGACAGCACCGTGCCGATGCCGACCAGGATGGCGTCGCTTTGCGCGCGCATCATCCACACGCGGTCGCGCGCCTGTTCGCCGGTGATCGCAACCGGCTTGCGGCCGAAAAGCCCTGCTCTGCCGTCGGCGGAGACCGCGAGCTTGAGTGTCACAAATGGCCGCGCTTTTTGAATGCACGCGATGTGGCCGGCATGCGCGCGGCGCGCCGCCTCGGCCATCAGCCCGACATCGACAATAATGCCCTTGTCGCGCATGCGGGCATGACCCTGACCGGCCACTTCCGGATTGGGATCTTCCAGCGCCGAGACGACGCGGGCGATGCCGGCCTTGATGATGGCGTCGGCGCAGGGCGGCGACTTGCCTTCATGCGAACACGGCTCGAGCGTGCAATAGAGCGTCGCGCCTTTGGCCTTTCGTTTGGCCTGATTCAACGCAACGACTTCGGCATGCGGCCGGCCGCCTGGTTGCGTGCAGCCGCGGCCGACGATGACGCCATCCTTGACGATGACGGCGCCGACGGCGGGGTTGGGATAAGCATTGCCGAGGCCGCGCCGGCCGAGCGATAGCGCGAGGTGCATATAGCGCGCGTCAACCGCGCCACTGTCCGAAGGCTCGCTCATTTGCGCGCCGGCGGCGGCGCGGCCGGCGTTTCGTCGTCACTGGCGAGTTCGTCCAGCGCTGCGCGGAAGTCCTTGACCTCGCCGAAATTGCGATAGACCGAGGCAAAGCGCACATAAGCGACGTCATCGATCTCGCGCAGATGCGCCATCACCGTTTCGCCGATGGCCTCCGACGACACTTCGTTCTCGCCGCCGCTTTCCAGTTCGCGCACGATCTTCGACACCATCTGCTCGATGCGCTCCGGCTCGACCGCCCGCTTGCGCAGCGCGATCTGCACCGAGCGCATGAGTTTATCGCGATCGAACGGCACGCGCCGGCCGTTGCGCTTGATCACGGTGAGTTCGCGCAACTGCACGCGCTCGAAGGTGGTGAAGCGGAAATTGCAGGTGAGACAGACGCGGCGGCGGCGGATGACGGCGGAGTCCTCCGTCGGCCGCGAATCCTTCACCTGGGTATCGAGGCTTCCGCAACTCGGGCAACGCATGTTTAGCCCCCCACTGTCATTCCGGGGCGCTGCGAAGCAGCGAACCCGGAATCCAGAGCAACAAAAGAATACTTAAATGCGTGGCTCTGGATTCCGGGTTCGCGCGAAGACGCGCGCCCCGGAATGACCAGTATGAAAAGGCCGCACATTGGCTGACTCACTGATAAATCGGAAAACGTCCGAGCAATGTCTTGACCTTGTCGCGCACCGCCGCTTCGACAAACGTATCCTCGTCGACGCCCTTCTGCGACAGCACGTCGAGCACTTCGACGATCATTTCGCCGACCTGCTTGAACTCGGCCGCGCCAAATCCGCGCGTGGTGCAGGCGGGCGAACCGAGGCGGATGCCCGACGTCACCATCGGCTTTTCCGGGTCGAAGGGGATGCCGTTCTTGTTGCAGGTAATATGCGCGCGGCCGAGCGCAAGCTCGGCGACCTTGCCGGTGAGGCGCTTGGGGCGCAGATCGACCAGCATCAGATGCGTATCGGTGCCGCCGGAGACGATATCGAGGCCGTGGCCCTTGAGCGTTTCGGCCAGCACCTTGGCGTTCTCGACGACGTTCTTTGCGTAGGTTTTAAAGGACGGTTTGAGCGCTTCGCCGAAAGCCACAGCCTTCGCCGCGATCACATGCATCAGCGGGCCGCCCTGCATGCCGGGGAACACGGCCGTATTGAGCTTCTTGGCCAGCGCTTCGTCATTGGTGAGAATGACGCCGCCGCGCGGGCCGCGCAACGTCTTGTGCGTCGTCGTGGTGACGACATGGGCATGCGGGAACGGCGAGGGATGCGCGCCGCCGGCAACGAGGCCTGCGAAATGCGCCATGTCGACCATCAGCAAGGCGCCGACCTCGTCGCAGATCTCGCGGAAGCGCTTGAAGTCGATGATGCGCGGATAGGCCGAGCCGCCGGCAATGATGAGTTTCGGCCTGTGCTCCTTGGCGAGCTTGAGGAGTTCGTCCATGTCGATGCGCTGGTCCTCGCGGCGCACATTGTACGGCACCGGCTTGAACCACTTGCCCGACATGTTGAGCGCCATGCCGTGCGACAGGTGACCGCCGGCGGCGAGATTGAGGCCCATGAAGGTGTCGCCGGGCTGCATCAGCGCGAAGAACACCTCGGCATTCGCCGAGGCGCCGGAATGCGGCTGGACGTTGGCGAAGGCGCAGCCGAACAATTGGGTGACGCGGTCGATCGCCAGTTGCTCGGCGATGTCGACATACTGGCAGCCGCCGTAATAGCGCTTGCCCGGCAGGCCCTCGGCATATTTGTTGGTGAGGACCGAGCCCTGCGCCTCAAGCACGGCCTTGGAGACGATGTTTTCCGAGGCGATCAGCTCGATCTCGTCGCGCTGGCGGCCAAGCTCCTGGCCGATCACATGGGCAATTTCAGGGTCCACATCGCGCAAATTTGCTGAAAACAGGCCGTCCGCCGACATTTAACTTCTCCGGGCGCCTGACAAAATCGGCGCCGACTTTCCAAGGGTTCGGGAATACCCCGCGAATAGCATATCGCTCGCGGCACGCCAAGCGCTGGCATGGCCGGGCGTTTCAGCCGCAATATATAGGTATTTCCCTCAGGTCTGCTCTCGCGCCATCCGGGCCCTCAGCTTCGCGAGCGCCAGATTCTGCAGATCGGTTTGCGAGGTATGAGACGGTCCGATGACCGTGACTTCGATGCCCGTGCCGGCGTCGATCGCCACCATTTTCGCGCTGGTGCCGATCTCGATGCGTTCGAAATATACGACAGGTTCGTCCGCCATCGCTGCCCCTCAAGGACGGCAGTATAGACCGCGCCGGCGATCCGGCCAGTCAGTGCCCTTTTACAACGACAAGACCCCCGGCCGGGGAGGTTAACTCCGGCCGAGGGCAAGTCGTCTCGCCAGTACGAGCGAGCAGGCTAGTTCAGGCGCAAGATCGATGCGCTAGAGGCGATACAGGATCTGGTCGGTCCAGAAGCGCTCAAGCCGGTGCAGCGACTTGTTGAGCGTGGCGAACTCGTCGGCATTAATGCCGCCGACCTGTTCGACCGTGCGCACATGCTTCTGGTACAAAGTGTCGACGATGTCGCGCACTTCCTGGCCCTTGGCGGTCAGCTTGATGCGGACCGACCGGCGATCGACGCGCGAACGCTGGTGATCGAGGAAAGCCATCTCGACCAGCTTCTTGAGATTGTAGGAGACGTTGGAGCCGAGATAGTAGCCGCGCGTGCGCAGCTCACCGGCCGTCAGTTCTTTGTCGCCGATATTGTACAACAGCAGCGCCTGCACCGAATTGAT
>CANKBJ010000072.1 GCA_947479905.1 Bradyrhizobiaceae bacterium | reverse complement strand
GTCGTGCCGGAAGCGCGCGGCCGGGTGGCGCAGATCACGCAAGGCGCGGAAGCCTACAAGTCGCAGACCGTGGCGGAAGCCACCGGTCAGACCTCGCGCTTTCTCAAGATCTACGACCAGTACAAGAAGGCGCCTGAAGTCACGCGCGAACGCATGTATCTCGAAACCATGGAGCGCGTGCTCAGTGGCGCCGACAAGATCATCATGGACAGCGGTCGCGAAGGCGGCGGCGGCGTGGTGCCTTACCTTCCGCTCGGTGAACTCAATCGCCCGGCCCAGCCGCGGACCCAGACGGGAGCCAAGCCATGAGGCTTAATTTCATCGGCGGCGTTGCCGCCATCCTCGTCCTGGCCGCGCTCGTGATCGGCTATTCGTCCTTGTTCGCGGTCTATCAGACCCAGCAGGTCCTGGTGGTTCGCCTCGGCCAGCCGGTCCGCGTGGTCAATGAACCGGGCCTCAACGTCAAGGTGCCGTTCATCGATCAGGTGATCGCCATCGACAAGCGCATTCTCGATCTGGAAGCGCCGGCGCAGGAAGTGATCGCCTCCGATCAGAAGCGGTTGGTGGTCGATGCCTTTGCCCGCTACAGGATCAAGGACGCGCTGCGCTTCTATCAGACGCTCGGCTCGATCCAGGGCGCCAATTCGCAGCTCACCATCCTGCTCAACTCGGCGCTGCGCCGGGTGCTGGGTGAAGCGACCTTCTCCCATGTGGTGCGCGATCAGCGCGCCGAACTGATGGAGCGCATTCTCGGACTGGTCGACAAAGAGGCCGCCGGGTACGGCATCTCGGTGGTCGACGTGCGTATCCGCCGCGCCGATCTGCCGGAGCAGAACAGCCAGGCGGTCTATCAGCGCATGCAAACCGAGCGTCAACGCGAGGCGGCTGAATTCCGCGCGCAGGGCGCCCAGCGTGCGCAGGAAATCCGCTCGCGCGCCGATCGCGAAGTCACCGTGCTGGTCGCCGAAGCGACTTCGAAGTCGGAGCAAATCCGAGGCGAAGGCGACGCCACGCGAAACCAGATTTTCGCCGATGCGTTCAATCAGGACCCGGACTTCTTTGCCTTCTACCGCTCGATGCAGGCCTATGAAGCAAGCTTGAAGGCCGGCGATACCCGCCTGCTGCTCAAGCCGGACACGAACTTCTTCCGCTACTTCAACGATCCGTCCGGCAAGCAGGCCGCGCCGGCGGCCAAGTAACGAGGCGGCGCGGCCGGCATGATCGACTTTCTGGCCGCGCTCGGACTGGTCTTCGTCATCGAAGGTCTGGTGTTTGCCGCGTTCCCGACGCACGCCAAGAGGGCGATGCAAAGCGTGGTCGAGACACCGGAGGCGACGTTGCGCGCTGTCGGTATCGGGTCGGCGCTGATCGGGCTGATACTCGTATGGATGGTACGCAGTTAGAGCGTTAAAGAAACTCTGGTGCGGGTTATGAGCGGTTTTGGGGCTGTTTTGGCGGCACGGGCGTCGCTTTTGTCGCCGAATCGGCCCCACTTGGTGTTGCAGTGTCCGGCACGACCGTTCCCATTGTAGTGATGGGAGTGACCAGAAACGCCCTTGAATCGCCGTGAAGTCGGCGGCACTCTCGGCTTTGACAGTTTTTCCCAGGAGAACCGACGCCAATGGGCGCACTTTTTTCCGCCAAGTTTTTTCGCGCCGGCCGCGCCGGACTGACAATTCTGACCGCCGCGGCTATCGCCTGGCCAACGCTCACCGTGCCGGCGCAGGCCCGCGGGCCCGACGGCATTTCCGATGTCGCCGAGCAGGTGATCGACGCGGTCGTCAACATTTCGACCAAGCAGACCGTCGACCTGAATGCCGGCGCCATGCCGCAACTGCCGCCGGGTTCGCCGTTTGAGGAATTCTTCGAGGAGTTTTTCAAGAACCGGCGCGGACCGGGCGGGACGCCGGGGACTCCCGGAGCGCCGAACGGCAATTCGCCGACGCCGCGCCGCGCCAGTTCGCTCGGCTCCGGCTTCATCATCGATGCGTCCGGCCTGGTGGTCACCAATAACCACGTCATTGCCGACTCCGATGAAATCAGCGTCATCCTCAATGACGGCACGACGCTGAAGGCCGAGTTGATCGGCACCGACAAGAAGAGCGATCTGGCGCTGCTCAAGGTGAAGTCCGACAAGCCGCTCAAGGCGGTCAAGTTCGGCGACAGCGATAAATTGCGTCTCGGCGAATGGGTGATCGCGATCGGCAATCCGTTCAGCCTGGGCGGCACGGTCACGGCCGGCATCGTGTCGGCGCGCAACCGCGACATCAATTCCGGGCCTTACGACAATTACATCCAGACCGACGCCTCGATCAATCGCGGCAATTCTGGCGGGCCGCTGTTCAATCTCAACGGCGAAGTGATCGGCGTCAACACGGCGATCATCTCGCCATCGGGCGGCTCGATCGGCATCGGCTTCGCGGTGCCGTCGAAGACCGCGGTGGCGGTGCTCGATCAGTTGCGCGACTTCAAGGAAGTGCGGCGCGGCTGGCTCGGTGTGCGCATTCAGCAGGTGACCGACGAAATCGCCGACAGCCTCAACATCAAGCCGACGCGCGGCGCGCTGATCGCCGGCGTCGACGACAAGGGCCCGGCCAAGCCGGCGGGCATCGAACCGGGCGACGTCGTCGTCAAGTTCGACGGCAAGGACATCAAGGAAATGCGCGATCTGCCCAAGGTCGTCGCCGATACGCCGGTCGGCAAGGATGTCGAAGTCACCATCATTCGCAAGGGCAAGGAAGAGACGAAAACCGTCAAGCTCGGCCGTCTCGACGATGGCGAGAAGCAGGCGGCGCTGACGCCGAAGAAGGATACGCCGGAAGACAAATCGGCGGTGAAGAAGGCGCTCGGCCTCGACCTCACCAATCTGACCGTCGAGTTGCGCAAGAAGTACAAGATCAAGGATCAGGTGAAGGGCGTGCTGATCACCGGCGTCGACGCCGGTTCGGCGGCGGCGGAAAAGCGGTTGCAGCCAGGCATGGTCATCGCCGAAGTGCAGCAGCAGCCGGTGGCGAACGCCGTCGATCTGCAAAAGCGCGTCGATCAGCTCAAGAAGGATGGCAAGAAAGCCGTCGTCCTGCTGGTAGTGTCGCCGGACGGCGATCCGAGCTTCGTCGCGATCACGTTGCAGTAGGTCTTGTTTAATCCCTCCCCCGCAGGGGGAGGGTGGCGAGCGCAGCGAGCCGGGTGGGGGTTGTGAATATCGTGGCATGACCCCACCCCGGCGCTTCGCGCCGACCCTCCCCTTTCAGGGGAGGGATCAAGCAGCAACAAACTCATCGTGCCTGTAGCCCTGCACATACAGCAACGCGGACAGATCGTTGTGTTCGATGCGCGCAGGCGCGGCGGCGGCCACTTTCGGCTTGGCGTGATAGGCGACGCCCAAGCCCGCTTCCACGATCATGTCGAGGTCGTTGGCGCCGTCGCCGGTTACCAATGTGTCCTGCGCACTCAGGCCGAGCTTGTTGCGCAATTCAATCAAGGTGTCGCGCTTGGTTTGCCGGCCGAAGATCGGCTCCTGAACGAGGCCGGCGAGCTTGCCGCCATCGACCATCAGCACATTGGCGCGGGCTTCGTTAAAGCCAATCATCGCCGCGATGCGGCCGGTAAACAAGGTGAAGCCTCCCGAGACGAGGCAGGTGAAGGCGCCATGCTTGCGCATCGTCGCCACTAACGCGCGGCCGCCCGGGGTCAGCGTGATGTGTTTTTCGATGACTTCGTCGACGACATTGACGGGAAGTCCCTTGAGCAAAGCGACGCGCTCGCGCAAAGCGGGCTCGAATTCGATCTTGCCACGCATAGCGCGTTCGGTGATCGCCGCCACGTGCGCTTTCAGCCCGATGAAATCGGCCAGTTCGTCGATGCATTCCTGGCCGATCATGGTTGAATCCATGTCGGCCAGAAAAAGCTTCTTGCGCCGGTTGGCCGCCGGCTGGACGACGAGATCGAAAGGCGCGCCGAACGTCAGCCGCAGCGCCTCGGTGGCGGCACGTTGGTCGATGGCCGCATCCGGGGTAAAGGAAATGTCGGCGGCGTCCGGGCCGAGCGCGGTCGGTTCGCCGGCGCGGGGAAAGCTCGCGCGGGCGCTTTGTAGCGAATTGAGTGCGTCGGGGCCGATCAGGGTTGCGGTATGGGTCATAGGAAGCCAGTTGCCAGACAGGCGGTGCTTATCGCCGGACCGACCGCCAGTGGCAAGTCGGCTTTGGCATTGGCGCTTGCCGAGCGGCTGGGCGGCACGATCGTCAACGCCGATTCGATGCAGGTCTATGGGGCTTTGCGTATCATCACGGCGCGACCATCGCCCGAGGAAGAGGCGCGCGCGCCGCATCGCCTGTATGGCCACGTCGATGCCGGCGAGATCTATTCGACCGGCCGCTGGCTCAGCGATATGGCGGATGTGCTTGCCGCGCTTGCCGCCGAGGGCCGTGTGCCGATCGTCGTCGGCGGCACCGGCCTGTATTTCAAGGTGTTGACCGAAGGCCTGGCGTCGGTGCCGCCGATCCCGGCCGATATCCGCGTCGATGTTCGCGCTCGGCTGGAAAGCGAGGGCGTCGCCGCGCTCTATGCCGAATTGATCGAGCGCGATCCGGCGACGGCGGCGCGTCTGCGGCCGCTCGACCGCGCCCGCATCGCGCGCGCTCTCGAAGTGATGTTGGCGACCGGCCGTTCACTGCGCGACTGGCACAAAGAGAGCCTGCCGCCTTTGCTCGACCCGAACCGGGTCGCGAAAGTTTTCGTCACCTGCGAACGCAAGGAGCTGGTGGCGCGCATCGAGCGGCGCTTTGCCGCGATGCTTGAGCAGGGCGCGCTCGATGAGGTGCGGGCGCTTGCCGCGCGCAAGCTTAATCCGCTGCTGCCGGCGATGAAGGCACACGGCGTGCCCTGGCTGATCCGCCATCTCAACGGCGAACTGTCGCTCGATGAAGCAGTGGAAGGCAGCATCATGGACACGCGGCGTTACGCCAAGCGTCAGCTCACCTGGTTTCGCGGTCAGATGAAGGATTGGCCGGCGGCGGCGCCGGATACCGCTCTCGATCTGCTGTTGCACGGAGTGAAGGCATAATCTTACCTTGCAACGTCGGAAGGCGACGCTTTTTCATCCAGATTGATAACCTGGCTTGAGAAGTTCGTTCGCCGTGATTTATTCCTCGTTAATCCGCAACCTTCAAATTGATTGAAAGAGTATGCACGCCGTGGCGCGGGCGCGACGGAGATATTGATATGTCACGGTTCGGTCTGAACAGCATTTCGGCAAAGATTGCGCTGGCATTCGCGCTGATCATGCCGATCGCAGTATGGGCACTGTCCACCGAGTTGCACCGCTCATGGAATGTCTATCGCACGGCGGAGATCGCCGACCGGCAGAATGCCGCGGCCAACGCGCTTATTCTCGGCGTGTACGAAATTCTGATCGAACGGCAGTATGTCAACAGTGCCTTGGGCGCCGACAAGATCGCCGGCGCGGACGATTTGAAGAACATCGACACCCATCGCGCGCCAGCCAAGGCGAAGATCGATGCGGCGATCGCGGCGCTTGCCAAGCAGGATTTTCCGAACAAGGCGGCGTTGTTCGCCGAATTCAATGCGGCGCGCGACAAGGCCAATCTGTATCGCAGCAAATCGGACGAGGCGATCAAGCAGAACAAGGCGGATCGCGACGCCGATGTTGTCAAGAATTCCTATTCAGTATTGTCGGCCTTCGTGGTGACGGCGCAGAAAGTCTGGAATCAGGTGCTGAGCAGCACCAGTGCAATGGACCCGGAACTGTCGCGGCTCTCCAATATCCGCATTCTCGCCTGGAACATGCGCGATACCGCCGGTCAGGAACGCGCGGCGATAGCGCAGGCCGTTTCGGCCAAGACGGCGATTCCGCCCGCCAATCTAACCAGGATCGACGCGATCCGCGCTCAGGTCAGCCTGATGTGGCGCCTGCTCGAGGGCAATCTCAAGAACGACGACCATGACACCGTCCAAAAAGGCGTCGCGTCGGCGAAGGCCGGCTATTTTGCAAAATTCCAGCCGCTCGCCGACGAAATGCGCAAGGTCTCGATGGAGGGCGGCCAGTATCCGATGACGTTGCCGCGATGGGTGGACACGACGACACCGCTGCTGGCGACAATCCTGGATGTGATGAATGGCGCCAGCGCGGCCAGCGAAGCGCACACGTCGGCTCTGATCGGTTCAGGCTGGAACAGTGTTCTGCTGAGCGTTGCCTTGCTCGCGCTCTGCGGTTTGTTGTTCGTCGGTTCGATCGCATTCTCGACTCTCACCATCGTGCGTCCGTTGCGGGCATTGACCAGTCCGCTTCCCGATTTTGCCAACGGCAATTTCGCCACCGCCGTGCCGGGCCTCGATCGTCGAGATGAAGTCGGCCAGATCGCCAATGCCGTGAATGCCATGGCCGGCAAGGTTCGCAATGCCCTGCTGGAGATCAAGTCGTCGGCGCGCGAAGTGACCAATGCTTCGGCGGAGATTGCCACTGCGACGACGGATCTGTCGCAGCGCACCGAGGAACAGGCGGCGAGCCTGGAGGAGACCTCGGCGTCGATGGAAGAGATATCGTCGATCGTGAAAAAGAATGCCGAGAATGCCCAGCAGGCGGCTGCGTCGGCGGGGCAGACGCGCCAGATCGCCGATCAGAGCGGCGCGGTCGTCGCCAGGGCGATCGAGGCGATGGCGCGGATCGAAGCATCGTCGAAGAATATTTCAGAGATCATCATCGTCATCGATGAAATTGCGCGTCAGACCAACCTGCTGGCGTTGAACGCGGCGGTGGAAGCCGCGCGCGCCGGTGAGGCGGGCCGCGGCTTTGCCGTGGTGGCGTCCGAAGTGCGCAGCCTCGCCCAGCGTTCGTCGCAGGCGGCCAAGGACATCACCAACCTGATTACCAAGTCGAGCGATCAGGTGCAGGACGGTGTGCAACTCGTCAATCAGGCCGGCACGGCGTTGGCTGAAATCACCAAGTCGATCAACGAAGTTACGGCCATCGTCGCGGACATCGCGGCGGCCAGTTCCGAGCAGTCAGCCGGTGTCGATGAAGTCAACAAGGCGCTCACCTTGATGGACGGCGTGACGCAGCAGAACTCGGCTTTGGTTGAGGAAAACGCGGCGACCGCGAAAGCTCTCGAACTGCAGGCCCAGAATATGGACGATCAGGTCGGCTTTTTCCGGATTGACGCCGAAACCGCGCGGCCGGCTCCGGACCGGGCTGCCCGGCCGGCGAAGGCCGTTGCGCGGTCCCGCGCGGCCTGACATCACTTTTAAAGCGTGGAGCCTGCTTGCGGCCCGTTATGCGGGCCGTTAGCTTGTGAAAACACGCTTGACCGGGGATATTGGGCCCCCTATAAACCGCGCAACGAAAGTACGGTCAGGCACAATGATGCGCAATATTATTACTCTGGTAGTAAGGGTTCGGACACTGGCCAGGTAGCCCGCAAAGGCTCCTCAGGTGAGTGTCCGGACATGGCCCTTCGCGGGCCTTTTTTATTGGGCGTGCGCCTGATCCCGAAAAGTGTGAAGCGGTTTTCGGACAAGATCATGCGCAAAACAAAAAGCTACGACGGATAAGGACGACAACCATGACAAGGGAAATGACCGGCGCCGAAATGGTGATCCAGGCGATGGCGGATCAGGGCGTGAAACACCTGTTCGGCTATCCGGGCGGCGCGGTGCTACCGATCTACGACGCGATTTTTGCCCAGACCGAAGTGAAGCACATTCTGGTGCGGCATGAGCAGGGCGCGGTCCATGCCGCGGAAGGCTATGCCCGCTCGACCGGGAAAGTTGGTTGCGTACTGGTCACCTCCGGTCCGGGTGCCACAAACGCGGTCACCGGCTTGACCGACGCGCTGTGCGATTCCATCCCGTTGGTCTGCATCACCGGCCAGGTGCCGACGCACCTCATTGGCAATGACGCGTTCCAGGAATGCGACACCGTCGGCATCACCCGGCCATGCACCAAGCATAATTATCTGGTCAAGCGCATCGAGGATCTGCCGCGCATCCTGCACGAGGCCTTTCATATCGCGTCGAGCGGACGTCCTGGTCCGGTCGTGATCGATATTCCGAAGGATATTCAATTCGCCAAGGGCATCTACTCGAAGCCCAAGGAATTCCCGCACACCGGCTACAAACCCAAGCTCAAGGGTGACATCGAGGCGATCAAGGCGGCGATCGAGCTGATGACGCACGCCAAGCGGCCGCTGTTCTATACCGGCGGCGGCGTCATCAATTCCGGCAAGCACGCCAGCGCGCTGCTCGGCGAACTGGTCAAGCTCACCGGCTTCCCGATCACGTCGACCCTGATGGGCCTTGGTGCGTTTCCCGCCGCCGATCCGCAGTGGATGGGCATGCTCGGCATGCACGGCACGCTGGAAGCCAACATGGCGATGCACGATTGCGACGTCATGGTCTGCATCGGCGCGCGCTTCGACGACCGCATCACCGGCCGCATCGACGCTTTCTCGCCGGGATCGAAGAAGATTCACGTCGACATCGACGCCTCGTCGATCAACAAGAACGTCAAGGTCGACATCCCGATCGTCGGCGATTGCGCCCATGTTCTGGAAGACATGGTGCGGCTATGGCGTACGCAGGCCAAACAGCCCGACAAGAAGGCGCTCGGCGACTGGTGGAAGCAGATCGGCAAATGGCGCGACCGCAAGTCGCTTGCCTATCGCAATTCCAACGAGGTCATCAAGCCACAATACGCCATCCAGCGTCTCTACGAAGCGACCAAGGACAAGGACGTCTACATCACGACCGAAGTCGGCCAGCATCAGATGTGGGCGGCGCAGTTCTTCCACTTCCAGGAGCCGAACCGCTGGATGACCTCCGGCGGCCTTGGCACGATGGGCTACGGCCTGCCGGCCTCGGTCGGCGTGCAACTGGCGCATCCGAAGTCGCTGGTCATCGACATCGCCGGCGAGGCGAGCGTGCAGATGACGATGCAGGAACTGTCGACGGCGGTGCAGTACCGCCTGCCGATCAAGATATTCATCCTCAACAACGGCTATATGGGCATGGTCCGCCAGTGGCAGGAACTGCTGCATGGCAACCGCTATTCGGAAAGCTATTCGGAAGCCTTGCCGGATTTCGTCAAGCTGGCCGAAGCGATGCACGCCGTCGGCATCCGTTGCGAGAAGCCGGGCGATCTCGACCACGCCATCAAGGAGATGATCGACATTGACCGGCCGGTGCTGTTCGATTGCGTCGTCGATCAGAAGGAAAATTGTTTCCCGATGATTCCGTCCGGCAAAGCGCACAACGAAATGATCCTCGGCGATAGTGGCGTCAACCTCGACGGCGCGATCACCGAAGAAGGCAAGATGCTGGTTTAGTTTGGTGCTGTCATCCCCGCGAAAGCGGGGATCCAGCACTTCGTCAAGAATCGGGAAATTGCTGGATCGTCCGCCTGCGCGGACGATGACAGCGGGACAAGGATCAGGACCGTGAACGCAAACGTGCCCTCAAGTACCTCGCATTATCCGACCGCGCCAACGGCGCAGGTCGATGTGACCCACACTCTGTCGGTGCTGGTCGATAACGAGCCCGGCGTGCTGGCCCGCGTCATCGGCCTGTTTTCCGGCCGCGGCTACAATATCGAGTCGCTGACGGTGTCCGAAACCGAGCACGCCAAGCATTTGTCGCTTATTACCGTCGTCACCACCGGCACGCCGATGGTGATCGAGCAGATCAAGAACCAGCTCGATCGTCTCGTGCCCGTGCATCGTGTCGTCGATATGACCTTGTCCGGCCGCTCGATCGAGCGAGAACTGGCGATGGTCAAGGTGCGCGGAAAAGGCGACAATCGGGTCGAAGCGCTGCGGCTTGCCGACGCTTTCCGCGCCCGCGTCATCGACGCGACCACCGAGAGCTTCGTGTTCGAGATCACCGGCAAGAGCGACAAGATCGAGCAGTTCGTCTCCTTGATGCTGCCGCTCGGCCTGGTTGAAGTGTCGCGCACCGGTATCGCGGCGATCGCGCGCGGTCCGGACGGCATGTGATTGGCCTTGAGGGCGAAATGTTTCTGACTTTGCTGTCGATCCCGTTCATTTTTTTCGGGGCTTTCGTCAAACCGTACGAAAAGCCGCCGCAGCGCTGTCTCTCTGTCAATCAGCAGCCTTTCTGCTTCGAGCAAAGCTCGTCGATGCCGGAGATCATTAAATACGGCAGCGTCGCGGTCGGCTTCGGCTTGCTCTATGCCGGGCGGCGGCAGATCAAGCGCCAGCGCGGAGCGAAGTGAAGTGCCGCTTGACGCTTTGCTGGCGCTGACGCTGTTTGTCTTCGTGACGGCGTTCACGCCAGGCCCGAACAACATCATGGTGACGGCATCCGGCGTGAATTTCGGTTTTGCCCGCACCATCCCGCATATGGCCGGCATCACCATCGGCTTCATGGTGCTGCTGGTGGCCTGCGCCGCCGGCCTCGGACTGGTGTTTGCCACCGTGCCGGCCTTGCAACTGGCGCTGAAGATCGTCGGCGCGATCTACATGCTGTGGCTGGCCTGGAAAGTCGCCAATGCGGCGCCTGCCGGCGACGAGGTCGGCGAACTGGCGCGGCCGCTGACGTTTATTCAGGCGGCGGCGTTTCAGTGGGTCAATCCGAAAGCGGTGGTGATCGGGCTGACGGCGATTTCGATTTATGTGCGGCCCGACCATCGCTTGTCGGATTTTCTGATCGTGCTGGCGCTGTTCGTGGTCAGCACGGCAATGACGGTCGTTACCTGGACTGGGTTCGGCGTCGCGTTGCGCAGCGTCCTGCGCGACCCGCGCCGCGCCCGGATTTTCAACGTCGTCATGGCTTTGCTGCTAGTCGCCAGCATCGCGCCGATGGTCTGGCCGGCGTAGGAGCAAAAGTGAGAAATAGAATGAATGTGCTTTTTTGTGGAAATAAATGTTCCATAGAATTATATTTTTCTTAAATGGTCCCATATCATGGCATAATGATGCCATTCGTTCGCCATTAACGCAATTGACCCGGTGCGGGGAAGCAGTTCACATCGACCATCAAATTTGGCCAGAGCGAAAAGCTGGCTTGCGCGTTATCGATCAGCGAATTGATGGAGGTGGCTATGAGACGGCTTGCTTACGGCGTGATCCTGTCTGCCCTGGTAGCGGCTGGCGTGGCGCAGGCGCAGAGCGTCACCCTGCTCAACGTGTCCTACGACCCGACCCGCGAATTGTACCGGGCCTATAACGCCGAATTCGTCAAATACTGGAAAGACAAGACCGGCGAAGCCGTGACCGTGCAGCAGTCGCATGGCGGCTCCGGCGCGCAGGCGCGCGCCGTCATCGACGGCCTGAAAGCCGACGTGGTGACGCTGGCGCTTGAAGGCGACATCAATGCGATCGCCGAGAAGACCAAAAAGATTCCGGCGGACTGGCGCAGCAGGCTGCCGAACAGTTCGACGCCCTACACGTCGACCTACGTGTTTCTCGTCCGCAAGGGCAATCCGAAAAACCTCAAAGATTGGGGCGATCTGGTGAAGCCTGGCGTCGAGGTGATCGTGCCCAATCCGAAAACCTCGGGCGGCGCGCAGTGGGCCTATCTCGCGGCCTGGGGCTATGCCGACCAGCTTTACAAAGGCGACGAAGCCAAGGTGAAGGAATTCGTCGGCGCACTGTATCGCAATGTGCCGGTACTCGATTCTGGTGCGCGCGGTTCGACCACCACTTTCGTGCAGCGCGGCCTCGGCGATGTCCTGCTGTCGTGGGAAAACGAGGCGTTCCTCGCCATCAACGAACTTGGCCCGGACAAATTCGACATTGTCGTGCCGCCGCTATCGATCAAGGCCGAGCCGCCGGTGGCGCTTGTCGCCGGCAATGCGCAAGAGAAAGGCACCACCAAAGTGGCGCAGGCCTATCTCGAATACCTCTACAGCCCGACGGCGCAGAAGATCATCGCCAAGAACTATTACCGCCCGTCGAAACCCGAGCTTGCCGACCCTGAGGATCTCAAGCGTTTCCCGCCGGTCGAGTTGCTGACCATCGACGATCCGGTATTCGGCGGCTGGGCCAAAGTGACGCCCAAGCACTTCGCCAACGGTGCTATCTTCGACCAGATCTATAAGCGCTGAGCGGTATACCTTCCATGACGACACTTGCGATCACGCCGATGGCGCGGCCATGGCGACAGCCGAGCGTCATTCCCGGTTTCGGGCTGACCTTCGGCTTTGCCATGGTCTATCTCAGCCTGATCGTGCTGATCCCGATCGCGCTGTTGATCCTGCGCACGACGCAGTTGTCGTGGCAGGAATACTGGGCGATCGCCACGAGCGAGCGCGTCGTCGCTGCGCTGCGCCTGTCGTTCGGCGCCGCCGTGATCGCCGCCGCGGTCAATACTGTGTTCGGCACGATCATTGCCTGGATCCTGGTGCGCTACGAATTTCCGGGCAAGCGTCTGCTGGACGCCATTGTCGATCTGCCGTTCGCGCTACCGACGGCGGTTGCCGGCATCACCCTGACGGCGATCTTCGCCAAGAACGGCTGGGTCGGCCAGTTCCTCGAACCGCTCGGCATCAAGGTCGCTTACAGCGCGCTCGGCGTCGTGATCGCGCTGATTTTCATTGGCCTGCCTTTCGTCGTGCGCACATTGCAGCCGGTCATTCTCGAACTTGAACGCGAGACCGAAGAAGCAGCGGCGACGTTAGGCGCCAGCCGGCCTCAGACAATTTTTCGGATCGTGTTGCCAACACTCGTGCCGGCGATGCTGACCGGCTTCGTACTCGCTTTGGCGCGCGGGGTGGGGGAGTATGGCTCGGTGGTGTTTATTGCCGGAAACCTGCCCTACCGTACTGAAATCGCGCCGCTGCTGATCGTTATCCGTTTGACCGAGTTCGATTATAACGGCGCCACCGCGATCGCCACGATCATGCTGGCGATTGCCTTTGTGATGTTCCTCACCATCAACCTGATCCAGGCGTGGGCGCGGCGGAGGTTCGGCTATGTCTGACCCCGCACTGGCAGCGCCGAGGACATGGCGCTCGCCGACCGCCGAAATCCGGCCGGTCCGGGCGCTGCTGATCGGCATCGCCGCCGTGTTTATCGGCGTGTTTCTGGTTTTCCCGCTGGTCGCGGTTTTTATCGAGGCGTTGCGCAACGGTGTCGGCGCGTATTTTGGCGCGCTTGGCGACGCCGATACGCAGCACGCAATCTGGCTCACTTTGATGGTCGCGGCCATCGCGGTGCCGGCCAATCTGGTGTTCGGCATCGCGGCCGCCTGGGCGATTTCGAAATACGAGTTTCGCGGCAAGGCTTTCCTGATCACCTTGATCGACCTGCCGTTCTCGGTGTCGCCTGTGATCGCCGGCCTGATCTACGTCATCATGTTCGGTTCGCACGGCTATTTCGGGCCATGGCTCAACGACCATAACATCCAGATCATCTTCGCCGTGCCGGGCATCGTGCTGGCGACGATCTTCGTCACCTTTCCATTCGTGGCGCGCGAACTGATCCCGCTGATGGACGAGCAGGG
Organism: Bradyrhizobiaceae bacterium; assembly: GCA_947479905.1. Lineage (GTDB taxonomy): Bacteria > Pseudomonadota > Alphaproteobacteria > Rhizobiales > Xanthobacteraceae > Pseudolabrys. Next base: position 2,419 of record CANKBJ010000072.1, on the reverse strand, counting down.
CACCCAGGAAGAAGAAGCCGCGATCTCGCTCGGCGCCAGCGGTTGGCAGACCTTCCGCCGCGTGACATTGCCGAACGTGAAATGGGCGCTGATGTATGGCGTGCTGTTATGCAACGCGCGGGCGATGGGCGAATTCGGCGCGGTCGCGGTGGTGTCCGGACACATTCGCGGCCTGACCAACACCATGCCGCTGCATATCGAGATTCTCTACAACGACTATCAGTGGGTGGCGGCTTTTACCGTGGCGTCGCTGCTGGCGCTGCTGGCGCTGGTGACACTGGTCGTAAAATCCGCGCTTGAATGGCGATTTGGCCACGAATTGACCGGCGGCCCCCGATAAGGAACTTGAAACATGACCGCGCTTGCGCAATTCCGCAGGGACACCGATTATACCGAGACGAAGATTTCGCTCGTCGCTCCGTTCGTCGATGAAAGACTGCGTGTCAAAACCATGAACGTGACGGTCGAAAATCTGGTCAAGGCTTTCGGCCTCGTGCCGGCCTTGCATGGCGTTTCGCTGGAAATCGCCAGCGGCGAACTGATCGCTTTGGTCGGTCCGTCCGGCTCCGGCAAGACGACGTTGCTGCGGCTGATCGCCGGGCTGGATTTCCCCAATTCGGGCCGCGTGTTGTTCGGCAACGACGATGCGTCGGCAAAGTCGGTGCAGGACCGAAATGTCGGTTTCGTGTTCCAGAACTATGCACTGTTCCGTCACATGTCGGTGTTCGAGAATATCGCCTTCGGCCTGCGCGTGCGTGACAGTGGCCGGCGTCCGAGCGAGGCGGCGATCGCCGAGCGGGTGATGACCCTGCTCGAGCTTGTCCAGCTCAACGGCCTTGAAAAGCGTTTTCCCGGCCAGTTGTCCGGTGGCCAGCGCCAGCGCGTCGCCTTCGCGCGCGCGTTGGCGATCGAGCCGGGTGTGCTGCTGCTCGATGAGCCGTTCGGCGCGCTCGACGCCAAGGTGCGCAAGGAATTGCGGCGCTGGCTGCGCGAAATTCACGACCGCACCGGCCACACCACGGTGTTCGTCACCCACGACCAGGAAGAGGCGCTCGAACTCGCCGACCGCGTCGTGGTGATGAGCCAGGGCCGGATCGAGCAAGTCGGCACCGCCGACGACATTTTCGACAATCCGGCGACGCCGTTCGTGTTCGACTTCATCGGCGATTCCAGTGCGCTGCCGGTGGTCATCGACAAGGGCAGTGTGTCGCTGGACGATCGGATTTTGTCGATCGACGCCAATGGCCATGCCGACGGGCCGGCGACCTTGTTTTTCCGGCCCAACCACGTCCACCTCGCCGGCCAGGAAAGCGGCGCGATCGTCGGCACGGTTCGCGGCTCGCGCCGGCGCGGCGACATCCGCCGGCTGGAGCTGGAAGTTGGCCTCGCCCGCCGCCTTTGCGAGATCGACTTGCCGGCCGATGCCGAGGTGCCGAAAACCGGCCGCATTGCGGTCAAACCGGCCAAGTGGCGGCTTTTCCCGCGCACCGCCTAGCTTTTCCGAGGCAATCCGGGCGACGCTGTTTCGGCCTACCTTAAGGCCGCGTCCGGGCTTGTCCCGCAGGCTCAACCGCCTTAGAAGCATCCCGGCTGCGGCCCGGGGGGCCGGATTATCAACATTGTGCAAGCGGCCCGGTGCCGGGCGCTTAAGTTCAAGGACCCGAACATGCGCGTTTATTACGATCGCGACGCCGACCTCAACCTGATCAAGGGCAAGAAGGTCGCCGTCATCGGCTATGGCAGCCAGGGCCATGCCCATGCGCTCAATATGCGCGACAGCGGCGTCAAGGATGTCGTCATTGCCCTGCGCAAGGGTTCGCAGGGCATCAAGAAGGCCGAAGGCTCGGGCTTCAAGACCATGGAAGTGGCGGAAGCCGCCAAATGGGCCGACGTCATGATGATGCTCACCCCCGACGAATTGCAGGGCGACATCTATCGCGAGAGCCTCGCCGGCAACATGAAGCAGGGCGCGGCGCTTCTTTTCGCGCACGGCCTCAACGTCCACTTCAACCTGATCGATCCGCGTCCCGACCTCGACGTCCTGATGATCGCGCCGAAGGGCCCCGGCCACACCGTGCGTTCGGAGTATGCGCGCGGCGCCGGCGTGCCGTGCCTGATCGCGATCCACAAGGACGCCTCGGGCAACGCGCATGACCTCGGCCTGTCCTATGCGTCCGCCATCGGCGGCGGCCGCGCCGGCATCATCGAGACGACCTTCAAGGAAGAGTGCGAGACCGACCTGTTCGGCGAACAGGCCGTTTTGTGCGGCGGCCTGGTCGAACTGATCAAGGCCGGTTACGAGACCTTGTGCGAAGCCGGCTACGCGCCGGAGATGGCCTATTTCGAGTGCCTGCACGAAGTGAAGCTGATCGTCGACCTGATCTATGAAGGCGGCATCGCCAACATGAACTACTCGATC
>CANKBJ010000071.1 GCA_947479905.1 Bradyrhizobiaceae bacterium | reverse complement strand
TTCTGGGTGCTGATCGGCGTTGGGCTGTTCGAGGCCGTCGCCGTTTATCTGCGCGGCGGTCTGGCGGGCGGGCCGCCGATGACGATGCAGACGCGGCTGATCGGATTCGTTATCGCGGTGGTGCCGATCGTGTTCCTGCGCCTGACGGCCGGGATTTAGCAAACTCCCCGTTCGTCCCCGCGAAAGCGGGGACCCAGGGCGATCGGCGACCAATCTTATTGAATCTTTAGACGGCGACCTTGGCGAGGAAGTCCTCGACCTCGAGTCGCAGGTTGGAGACGGCGTTTTCCACCGTCTGCGAGGCGTCGCGCACCACATCGGCGGATACCCGCGTCTCGCTCGCCGCGCCGACGACTTCGCCCAGTACTTCGACGACGTGACCCGAACCCTTCGCCGCGCTGGCGACATTGTTCGAGATTTCGCTGGTCGCCGAGCTTTGCTCTTCGACCGCGGCGGCGACCGCGGTGGTGTACTGGTTGATCTCGTGCATGCGGCCGGCGATCTTGCGGATCGCTTCGACCGCGCCGCCGGTCGATTGCTGCACCGCCTGAATGTGACTGGCGATTTCCTCGGTCGCCCGCGCGGTCTGCACCGCCAACGATTTGACTTCCGCCGCCACCACGGCGAAGCCGCGGCCGGCTTCGCCGGCGCGCGCCGCTTCGATCGTGGCGTTGAGCGCCAGCAGGTTGGTCTGGCCGGCAATGTCGCGGATCAGCTTGACGACGTCACCGATCTTCTGCGCGCCGGCGGCAAGACCGGCGATCTCGCTATCGGTCGATGTCGCTTCCTCGGTGGCGAGGCGGACGATGTCGCTGGTGTGGGTGAGCTGACGGCTGATTTCGGAAATCGACTGCGAAAGTTCCTCGGCGGCGACCGCCGCGGTCTCGACATTGGCGCTGGCCTCGTTGAATGCCTGCACCGCGCTCTCGGCGCGCTGCGAGGTCTGATCCGACGAGCCGAACAGGTTGTCGGCGGTCGCGCGCATGGCGGTGGCGCTGCCGCTGACGCGGGACAGCAATTGCTCGACCAGCGGCCGGAACGCGGCGATCGCCTGCTCGACCGCGGCGCGGCGCTTTTCATGATCGCGGATCGCCGCCCGTTCTTCCTCGGCGCGGCGCTGTTCGGTGACGTCCTCGTGCGTCGACACCCAGCCGCCGCCGGGCAGCGGTTCGTTCTTGGCCAGAACGATGCGGCCGTCGCTCGCCTGCACGTAATGCGGCGTGCTCTCACGCTTGCCGACGCCGTCCATGATCCGTTTGCAGTAGGTATCGACGTCGCAGTTCAATAGCCCGGTATCGACGCGATGCTGAATGAGGCCGTGCAGCGAGCAGCCCGGCTTCACGATGTCCGGGGACAGGCCGTACATGTTCAGATAGCGCGGGTTCAGCAACGTGATGTGGCCCCGCGCATCGAACATGCAGAGGCCTTGCGACATGTTGTTGAGCGCCGCCGACAGCCGGAGATTCTGCGCGCGCAGCCGCCGCAGCGGAATGGCGACCGCGGTCAGAAAGGCGAGGCCGAGGCCGAGCCATAAAGGCGCCAGGCCGGCCAGGGCAGAAACGATGTCTTGAATGGACATGCCGGCTCACTGGTAGTGTTCCACCGCATAGTGGCCGTCAGCCCTTGCGATATGGTTAATATTTCTTCGCGTGGGCTGCGGCGCCGGATGCGAGCTCCCGATCCTGGACCACCTCGGGAACTTCGCCCGTTAGCGCATTTTCAAGGTTAACCGCCCCATAACGAAACCTGTCGCATTGTCGGCGTCGGGTCGGCAGTGGTTTGTTGTGGTGTTGCGTGAGCAGAGTGAGTCACAGGTCAGCAAAGCGCCATCGGCGCGGATCGTCGCGTCTGGTGCGAACCGGGCTCGGCGTGCTGGTCATGACCTTGTTGCCCCAGGCCATCGGCTATCAGGATCTCGGCGCTTTGCTGGTGCGTCAGCCGGCGGTCGCCGAGCGCGCGCGGGCGCACCTGATCGCCTCGCCCTTCGGCACCATTCACGCCGCCATGTTCTCGATGCCGCGTCCAGTCGGCACCTTTATTCCACCGCCGCCGGTCTACGCGCTGGCGAATTTCGATCCGGCCGACATCGCCGGTTCGATCGGCGCCCAGCCGCTCGGCGATGCGAACGCGCCGTTGCGCTTCCCGAGCGTCAATCGCCAGTCGAAAAGGGATTCGCTTTTGTCGCGCGCGCGCGAACCGCTTCCGCCTTTGCCGCCGGTGGCGGAAATCGAGTCGCCGCCGGCTGAGGTCGACGCGGTTTTATCATCCAAGGCGCAGGAGCGTTTCGGCGCCAAGCCGGCGGACGAAACTAAATTGCCTGTCGCCAACGTTGCGCCGGGACTTTTCAAGGACAAGGCAATCAATCTGGGCAACGTCTTTTTCGGCGCCAACCCGCTGATGGCCGGCGATCAGCGGATCGCACCCTGGGCGCCGGGCGAAGCGCCGGTGGTGTTTGCTTCGGTCGATCCCGACATCAAGCAGTCGGCAATCACGCCGCGACAGCCGGGTGCCATTGGCAACGACCAGTCCAAAGAGGGCGAGAGCGTCGCCAGCAAAGGCGTGGTCACCGGCGTCGATCAGCATCCGCGCTCGCCGGCCGAGCGGCTGAAGCTGACCGGCGCGGCGCGCGCCAAAGCCGAAAAGTGCCTGGCCAATGCGATCTATTTCGAATCGCGCGACGAGCCGGTGCGGGCGCAGATCGCGGTGGCGCAGGTCGTGCTGAACCGGGCGTTCACGCCGTATTATCCCAACGACGTTTGCGGCGTCGTCTATCAGAACGACCATCGCCATCTTGCCTGCCAGTTCACCTTCGCCTGCGACGGCAAGTCGAAGGCGATCAAGGAGCCGGACGCCTGGGCGCGGGCCGAGAGGATCGCGCGCGATACGCTCGACGGCAAACTGTGGATGCCGGAGGTCGCCAAGTCGACCCATTATCACGACGACTGGGCGCGGCCGAACTGGGTGCGCGAAATGAAAAAGATGGACAAGCTCGGCGGCCTGATTTTCTACCGGCCGCGCAACTGGGGCGACGGCGCCGGCGAACCGCGCTGGGGCGACGCCGCGACAACCGCGGCGGAAGTCAAAAAGCTGTGAGTTGAGCGGCGGCCGCCGGACGGCCGGCTGCTGTGGCCCGGGGCCTTTCGGCCCCATGGCGGCGCGTTTTCCGGCTTTTCCTCAAGCCGAGCCATGCGCCCGGTAAATGCTTGGGATCACGAATATTCGTTTCAGGAAGGCTGCCGGACCCTCTATGTTCCGGCCCGGTTGCGGCGGTTTGTCGCGCGTTTCCCTTAAAGCCAATCCGACCGGAGCCTCTTCATGTCGATGCCTGCCGCCGCCGAAAAATCGGTTCTCGCCACATGGCGCACGCCGCTGGTGATCGTCATCTGCGGCTGTCTGGTGGCCATGATCGGCTTCGGCCCGCGTTCCTCGCTCGGCTTCTTTCTGACGCCGATGTCGCAGGCCAATGGCTGGGGCCGAGAAGTTTTCGCGTTTGCCCTGGCGATCCAGAATCTGCTGTGGGGCGTCGGCCAGCCTTTCGCCGGCGCCATCGCCGACAAATACGGCACCAACTGGGTGCTCTGTTTCGGCGCCATTCTTTACGCGGCCGGTATCGGCTTGATGGGTTACTCGACGACGCCGGGCAGCCTCACCATCACGGCCGGCGTGCTGATCGGCTTCGGCCTATCCGCGAGTTCGTTCACCATCGTCATCGGCGGCTTCGGCAAGCTGTTGCCGGAGGAATGGCGCTCGATCGCTTTCGGCGTCGGCACCGGCGCCGGTTCCTTCGGTCAGTTCCTGTTCTCGCCGCTCGGCGTCGGCCTGATGGACGCCTATGGCTGGCAGAACGCGCTGCTGATCTTCAGCGGCATTCTGTTGTTGATCCTGCCTTTGTCGATGGCGCTGGCGACACCGCGCCGCGCGCCCGGCGCACCGGCGCCGCAGGCGACGCAATCGGTGAAGCAGGCTTTGACCGAAGCCTTCGGCCATCGCTCCTATGTGCTGCTGGTGCTCGGCTTCTTCACCTGCGGCTTCCAGTTGGCTTTCGTCACCGTGCATCTGCCGTCGTATCTGGTTGATATCGGGATTTCGGCGCAGGTCGGAGGCTGGACGCTCGCCACCATCGGCCTGTTCAACATCATCGGCTCGCTCACGTCCGGCTATCTCGGCAACCGCGTGCCCAAGCGCTATATCCTGTCATTCATCTATGCGATGCGCGCGCTGTCGATTGCCGTGTTCATCATGATGCCGCCGTCGACCGTGACGACCCTGATTTTCGGCGCGGTGACCGGGCTGTTGTGGCTGTCGACGGTGCCGCCGACCTCCGCGCTGGTCGCGGTGATGTTCGGCACGCGCTGGATGACCATGCTGTTCGGCTTCGCCTTCTTCAGCCATCAGGTCGGCGGCTTCCTCGGCGTGCTGCTCGGCGGCTACGCCTTCGAATATTCCGGCTCGTACAATCCGGTATGGTGGCTGTCGGTGTTCTTCGGCGTCTTGTCGGCGCTGATCAATCTGCCGATCGTCGAGAAGCCGGTGTTGCGTCCCGTCGGGGCTCCGGCCTAAATACGCCCGCCCTATAAAAGGGCCGGGAGCAAGCGCGTGGCGACATTCAAGGCGATGGTGGTCGAGAAGACCGAGACCGGCACCAAAGCCGCGCTGGCCGACTTCGACGATGCCAATCTGATGGACGGCGACGTCACCGTCCGGGTCGAATATTCCTGCCTCAATTACAAGGACGGCCTCGCCATTACCGGCAAGGCGCCGGTGGTGCGCCGCTTTCCGATGATCGCCGGTATCGATTTCGCCGGTACGGTCGAAAGCTCCAGCCACGCCGGCTGGAAGGCGGGCGACAAGGTGATCGCCAATGGCTGGGGCCTCGGCGAGACCCATCTTGGCGCCTATGCCGGGAAAGCCCGCGTCAAGGGCGACTGGCTGGTGCGGCTGCCGGGGAACATGAGCGCGCGCGAGGCGATGGCCATTGGCACCGCCGGCTATACGGCGATGCTGTCGGTGATGGCGCTGGAGCGCCACGGCCTGACGCCGGCCAGCGGCCCGGTGGCGGTGACGGGGGCGGCCGGCGGCGTCGGCTCGGTCGCCATCGCGATCCTGGCAAAACTCGGCTTTTCCGTCAGCGCGGTCACTGGGCGGGCCGAGGAGGCCGACTACCTCAAAGGTCTGGGCGCCGCCGAGATCGTCGAGCGCGCCGCCCTGGCCGGACCGGTCAAGATGCTGGCCAAGGAGCGCTGGGCCGGCGGCGTCGACGCCGTGGGTTCCACGACCTTGGCCAACCTGCTGTCGATGACCCGCTATGGCGGCGCGGTCGCCGCCTGTGGATTGGCCGGAGGGATGGACCTGCCGACGTCGGTCGCGCCGTTTATTTTACGGGGAGTGTGTCTTTACGGTATCGACTCGGTGATGTGCCCGCTGTCCCGCCGGCAAGAAGCGTGGAAACGGCTCGAAACCGACCTCGACCGCCCCAAATTGGCCGCGATGACACGGGAAATCGGCCTTGCCGAGTTGCCTGACGCTGCCGCCGCTATCGTCGCCGGCCAGGTCCGCGGGCGCGTCGTGGTCAAAATCGGGTAAACGCGTTCAGGATTTGGCGACTTTCGTTAGGCATACTCGCTTTGGACTTTAAAAAGGGCCCAGAGCCCGCGTAAACTTGTGGCGTCGAGTCGGAGTCGTGGAAATGTTGCGTGGCTTTGCATGCTTGGTTGGCTTGGTGGCGGCGGTTCCGGCAATGGCCGGGGAAATGACCGCCGACGAAGCGCGCCGTTTCGTCATCGGCAAGACCTTCAGCTACAATTGCTTTGAAGGCACGCGCGGCCAGGGCCGCGTTCACGCCGACGGTTCGGTGGTCGGTTCCATCCAGTTCCAGGGCGCCGGCAAAGTGCGCTACGCCGTGCTGCCGCCCAACACACTCCAGGTCAAAGGCGAGTCGGTATGCGCCTCGCTGCGCGGCCTGCCGATCGACCCCTGCTTCAATCTGAAAAAGCTCGACGATAATAGTTTCCGCGGTTCGATCTCGGGTCTTGGATTTGCCTATTGCGAATTCACCCGCCGCACCACGCGCGCCAGCGCCAGCAACGATACCGGCCAGCCGCTCGGCCTGCGCTCGTCGCTGACCGCGGAAAGAAACTAAACCTCAATTATCGCCGCGTAACGTTGCCGCCACGGCACAAAGCTGTGCGCGCGCGCTTGTTACGGAGAGCGGCAATGGCGAACCTCATTTACGTTCAGCCCAATGGCGCGCGCGTGGCTGTCGACGCGCCCGACGGTATCACTGTGATGCAGGCGGCGGTCGACACTGAGGTCGAAGGCATCGTCGGCGCCTGTGCCGGCAGTTGCGCCTGCGGCACCTGTCACGTCTATATCGACGAGCGCTATACGTCGTTGTTGCCGCCGATCAGCGCGGAAGAAGACAACAAGCTCGACGAAGTCGCCGCTCCCGTGAAGCGCAACAGCCGCATGGCCTGCCGCGTCGTCATCACGCCGCGGCTTGACGGCATGGTGGTGCATATTCCAAAGACACAGGGCTGAGGCTCAAGCGACATTAAATTCAAAGCGCTGGCGCTGCCATGCGCCAACGCTCGATTTCGGCGAGTTCGGTGTCGAGCTGTTCAGTCACCACCTTGCATTGGCCCAGATAGATCGTTCCTGCTTCGCCGTCGATCGAGAGCCAATCGCCTTCCTTGATCGATGCGGCAGCAAGCCTGGCTCTATGTCCGGCGACGTCGATGGCGAGCTCCGTGCAACCGACCACGCATGGCTTGCCCATCTGTCGCGCCACCAGCGCTGCGTGCGCGGTTCGCCCGCCGATCGCTGTGACGATGCCGGCGGCAATGTTGAAGCCGACGATGTCGTCGGTATTGGTATCCGGCCGCACCAGGATCGCCGGGTCGCCGCCGGCGGCGATGCGGCCGGCGCTGTCGGAATCGAAGCTGGCGCGGCCAACCGCGATTCCAGCCGACGCGCCGGTGCCGTGCGCAGCCGGCTCATAAACTTCTGCCAGCCGCTTGCGCGTCAGCTTGCTGAAATCCAGCCCATTCAGACGTTGCAACGCCTCGCGCGGCGTGAGCAACCCTTCCTTGACGAAGTCCATGACGAAGCGCAAAGCCGCTTGGGGCGTTCGCTTGGCATCGCGCGTCTGCAAGATCCACAATTTGCCGTTCTCGATGGTGAACTCGACGTCCTGCACGTCGCCAAACTCGTGTTCGAGTTGCGCGAGCGTATCGCCCAGTTGCGCCGCGACCGCCGGGGACGCAAATTGAATGGAACCTTCGGTTTCCGGCGTTCGCGTTCCGGATACGACATCTTCGCCCTGCGACTCAAATAATACGTCGATGACCGGCCGCGCCGCGCCGGTCGATGGATCGCGCGAGAATGCGACGCCTGAGCCTGAGTCCAATCCACAATTGCCGAATACCATCGCCTGTACGGTGACGGCGGTGCCGTGCAAGGCTTCGAGATGCGCCAACTGCCGGTAGGTGCGGGCGCGATCGCTGTTCCACGAGCGGTACACGGCTTGCGCGGACGCCTCGATCTGCTCCATCGGATCGTCCGGCACGACGCAGTCTTGGTCCTCGATCATCTGCAGGTAAAAGCCGGTCAGCCGCTCCATCGCGTCGACATCCAGCGCGTGGTCGGCCGCGACGCCTTCCGCGGCGACCATATCGGCGAGGTGGCGCGCGAAGGGACGACGATCGAGCCCGAGCACGACGCTGGCGTAGCTTTCCAGAAAGCGACGGCGGCAGTCCCAGGCAAAGCGCGGATGGCCGGTCATCCGCACCAGACCGTGGACGGCAGCCGGCGAGCAGCCGACGTCGAGTACGGTATCGAGCATTCCCGGCATCGACCGCGCGGCGCCGGATCGCACCGATACCAGCAAAGGCCGGCGGCTGCCGCCAAACGACAAGCTGGTCGCGTCCTCCAGAAAGGCGATGCCTTCGGCGAGGCCATCGACCAGCAATTGCTGCGCGTGGCGTTCGCCATCGACGATTGCCTTGCAAAGCTTGACCGGGAGCACGAAAGCCGGCGGCACCGGCAGCCCGGCCGCTGCCATGCGCGCGAGGTTCGCGGCTTTTGCGCCGATGACTTCGGCGGAATGCCGGCCGCTCGATCCTTTGGCAATATGAACGATCTGCATGGTCTCAGGCTTTCAATCAGGTCGACAATTCCGCCAGGACGCGGGAGCGCAGCAAATGGCCAAAACCGGCGAAGCGGTCGGTGGCCCGCTCGACGGCGCGAGCCAGTTCGAGAATCGATAGCGCCGATTTCAAATCAAATTCGCCGCGCAGAACGATGGCGGTGATCGCTCGTTCCGCCGCGTCGCCGCGATGTTCCGCTTCGATCAGCCGGTCGACCGCGGCCAGCGCGTCTTCCGAGTCGATGCGCTGGCCGTCCGGTATGTCGGCGGCCGCGGCAATGCCGGCGGCCGCCGCCTCGGCGCCGGAGATGGCGGCCGCGCACAACGCGGACAAATGACCTAACGCGGTCGCGGCGATGTCGTGTGGCAGCAGCGATGAGATGAACGCGGCTTGTTCAAGTTCGTCGATGGCTTCTTCGATTTTGTCGACAATATGCGCAATAACCGGATCGGCGTTGAATCGTCTTATTTCCTGGCGCGCCTCGATTGCGATCCTGTCGGCCTTCTCCTCGATGCGCTGCGCCCGCTTTGCAAGCGCCAGGCTGTCGAACGGTTTGCCGGCCCGCAGGTGGGCGATGAATTGCGCGATGCCGGTGGCAATCTCGCGCGCCAGGCCGGATTGCCGCACGACGATCGCAAGCAGCATACTGTCGACTCGTTGCAAGTGCCGGACGAGATCGGCTTCGATGCGATCGCGCGCCAGCCGGACCGAACCGCCTTCCTGCAAGGCCTCGGACGACACGCGCAGCACGGTCTCAAGAAAATCCACGGCGGCCGCGCGGCCAAGCGCGTGATCGAGGCGCTCGCCAAAGCCGATGCGCTGTGGCGTGGCGTGATGCACGGCCGAGGCGACCAGATCGCTGCCGCCGAGTTCGAGAAAGCCGCGATGCCCGAAGCGATGGCGCGCTGCCCAGTCAAGCACGACGACCGCGTCGGCCTTGGATATCCAGGTTCGCAAGACTTTTCGGGCCTTGTTCCAGTCGATCAGGAACACCAGCGATGCGCCGATCGCCTCAAGGAATTCATCGCGCTGCTTGCCGCTATCGGCCGGAATGCGGCCGGTGACAAGATAGAATGCGTCGCCGTCATTGAGCCCGTCCGCGCTCTTGCGGTCGAGCCCGCTCCATTGCACGGGGAAGTCCCGGAACAAGCGGGTGAAGAACTTGGCGCGCGCCAGATGGACGTCGGTATAGGTGACCGTCACCGCGTTTGGCTCGACCGCGATGACGACGACATGGGCGTCGGTTTCGCCGATGTCGTTCTGGATGGAAAGCCGCGCGCCCGATCGTGCCGCGATGGTCGCCAGACCGGGATGGTCGAATTTTAGTTTGCGGGTCGATGCCACGCCACGCATGAAAGACTCGACGGCCGGCCGGTCATCCGGCATTAGGCCATAGACGCGGGCGCCGGCGACGTCTTCCTCCGCATGGGCGGCGGAAAGGCGGTTCAGACTTTTGTGCAAATCCATAACGAGCCGATGCAGGCTGTCGCCGCCGCCATCGGCAAGCCCGGTCAGCGTCGAGACTTGCGCAAGACTGAACGTATCCATTGCTTCCGGCGCCGCGGCTGCTTGAATCGCGGCAAGACGTTCGAGCGCGGAGCGACCCGCGGTCTCGTCGCCGGCTTTAGCCGCCCGCGCCATGGTCGCGACGTCGTCGCCGATCGCAGTTGCCAATTCGCTGAGGCCGGGGGCGGTCATCCGTTCGCCCATCATCGCGCTCGCGCTTTTTACGAGTTGCTCCATCGCCATGGGATCGATATCGGCGGCGCGGCACTCATTCGTCAGATCGAAGCTTGTGCCGGCCGGATCGCGGGCATGGCGCGCCGCCGCCTGCAACACGCTAAGCCGCACTTTGACGCGGTCATTGGCCGCAAGACCGTCGCCGATAAGCGCCGGCAGCAATATTTCGGTTTGCCCCAGCTGTTCGATAATGAGCGATTTCATGTCCATGCGCCCCGATACGGGCACCATAAACGCACACCCGGGCGCTACCGGTTTTGAGCCAGATCATTCATAAAACTGCCATGAAAGGGGCAAGGCGCCGACCGTCAGCCCTTCGCCGGAAAGATCATGCAGGTCGTCGTCGCGTGCGCATAGAGCTTGCCGGCGCCGTCTTTCAAATCGCCTTCCGAGGTCGCCACCGTGCGGCCGCGATGAATGATGCGGCCTTCGGCGCGCACCGGGCCGGTGTCGTGGCTCATGCCGCGCACGTAATTGAGTTTCAATTCGAGCGTGGTCCAGGCATCTCCTTTGTGCAGCGTCGAGAAGATGGCGCAGCCGAGCGCGGAATCGAGCAGCGTCGCGGCGAAGCCGCCGTGCACGCTGCCGATCGGATTGTAGTGTTGTAAATTCGGCAGGCCTTCGAAGACGACGCGGCCGGGCTCGGCCTCGGCCAAATGAAAACCCATCACTTCGCAGATCGGCGGTTGCGGCAGCGTGCCGGCGATGATGGCTTTGAGAAAGCCGAGGCCGTCATAGGATTTGAGGACATCGGAATCGACCACGCCGTAGCAATAGTCCGCCACTTTTGCCCCCCGTTCTTTGCGCGACAAGTGTAGCGCAGCTCGCTACAGCAAATCGAGCCGGAACGGATGGCCTTCCATCGCCTCCGTGCCGCGGCCGAGCGCTTCGACCGCGCGCACCATGCGGCCGTTGCGCTCGAGCAGACGGTCGGCGATGGCGACGATGCGGGTGTTCGGCATGGCGGTTGGCGAGGCGTCGCGGATGGCGCGGGCGATGCTCATTTCGTCGCGGTTCGGATTGCGCAAGCAGGCAATGGTGAAGGCCGCCGCTGTCGAGCGGCTGATGCCGGCGAAGCAATGCACCACCATTGGCGCCTTGCGGTCCCAGCTTTGCGTGAAGGCTAGAAGCCGCGCGACGTGCTCGTCACCGGGCAGTACCTGGCCGTCGATCGCCTCGGCAATGTCGTCGAGGCCGAGAATCAGATGATTTTGCTCGGCGATATGCGCCGGCCTTTTGGCGCGGTCGGTCAGCCGCAGCAGCGTGACGATATGGCTGGCGCCGGTTTCATGGACGGTGGCCGGCATGCGCGCGAGGGAGCAGACGTGGATCATGAGGTTTATGTAGTCCCGACTGTGGCCGATGAAAAGCTCAGGCCCTCAGGAGTTTCTCGATCCGTTCGGTCAGCCGCTTGGCCGCGGTCGAGGCCGGCCAGGGCGTCAGGTAATCGCGCTCCATCGCGGCGGAATATTTCGGCGGCGGCCCGAAGAACTTGCGCGCCTCGGCGTCGGCGAAACCGGCCAGATGCGTCGATTCCAGATAGGCGGCGTTGCGGTCGGCGGCCTTGATCAGCTTGAGCAGGGTCTCCGGCAACTTGGTCGGCAGACCGAAATGCAGGTGAATGGCGGCCAACAGCCGATGCTCGACGGCCTTGTAACTGTCGCCGATCACCGCCTTGAACGGCGAGATCATGTCGCCGATGACATATTCGGCGGAATCGTGCAGCAGCACCGCGAGCCGGCCGCGCGCATCCAGCGTTGGCGATTTTTGCCGCGCCAGCGCCTCGACCAGCAATACATGTTGCGCCACCGAGAAAATATGCGCGCCCTTGGTCTGGCCGTTCCAGCGCGCGACGCGCGCCAGCCCGTGCGCGATGTCTTCAAGTTCGACGTCGAGCGGCGAGGGGTCGAGCAGATCGAGCCTGCGCCCGGATAACATGCGTTGCCAGGCACGCGGCGTGCCGGCTTTGGCGGCTTTGCTCATTTGCGCTTCGCCAATTTGTTGCACTTGGCGTGGCAGTGACAGGCCACCAGATGATCGTTGACCATGCCGACGGCCTGCATGAAGGCATAGACAATGGTCGGGCCGACGAATTTGAAGCCGTGGCCGAGCAGTTGCTTGCTCATCGCCCGCGAAATATCGTCCTCGGTCGGCGTTTTTGAGCGCGCGCCGATCTTGTGATCGAGCGGCCTGCCGCCGAGATGCTCCCACAGCATCGCGGAAAATCCCGGACCCTTGTCCATGATCTTGAGAAAGGCCTTGGCCGAGCCGACCGTGCCTTCGATCTTGGCGCGGTTGCGCACGATGCCGGCGTCGTTCATCAGCCGCTCGACTTTCTTTGGCGTGTAGCGCGCGATCTTCTCCGGATTGAAATCGTCGAAGGCGGCGCGGAAATTGTCGCGCTTGCGCAAAATTGTGATCCACGACAGCCCGGCCTGAAAGCCGTCGAGGATAAGCTTCTCGAACAGAGCGCGGTCGTCCCACTCGGGCACGCCCCATTCGGTGTCGTGATAGGCGACGTAAAGCGGATCGGTCTTCGGCCACGGACAGCGTATCAGGCCGTCGTCATGCGTGATCGCACCGCTCATGAGGATGCCTTCTCCTCGCCCGGCCAGGCAAACGTCGCCCACGCCGGCTTGACCGCGCGGATCGGCACGCCGGCCGCGACAATGGGCGTTGCGGCGGCCAGCGCATCGGCGACACGGTCGAGCCGCAGCATCGCCAGCCCGAGCCCTTGCGCCGACGAGCCCATGACGCCGATCTGCTTGTCGCCCATCATCACCGTCGCGCCTTCCATTGGCGCGCCGCCGTCAAAGGCGATGGGCACGACGCGGCTGCGCGCGGTCGAACGATGCTCGACGCGCGACACGACTTCCTGGCCGACATAGCAGCCTTTGTCGAAATCGACGCCGGCGAGTTGATCCATATCGGCTTCGTGCGGGAAGACGTCGAGATAGGTGAAATCCTGGCCGCCGCGCGGCACGCCAAGCGCGATGCGGTGCGCGTCATAGATGCCGGCGTCGACCAGCGTGGCGCCGAGATCGGCGGCGGTTTCAGTCGCCAGTTGCGGCGGCACGATGATGCGCATGCCTAATGCGGCAAGGCGCGGGTCGGCGTAGCACAGGCCGTAGTCGCTCGTCGCACCGCTGGCTTTGCCGCCCCAATAGGCCATGACGCCGAGATTGGCGGACAGGTCTTCGATCGTCACCTTGGCGCGCAGCCGGTAGAAGGTCAGCTTGTCCACCAGCGCCTGCGCCAGCGGCTTCGGACAATCGAGGAAAAAGCCGCCGCCGTCTTCGGGCAAGGCCTCGACCGCGAGAAAATCGACAATGATCTTGCCTTGCGGCGTCAGCAGCGCGCCGAAGCGCGGCTTTCCGGGAGCGACCTTGTTGATGTCGGTGGTAGCCAGCCCATTGAGAAAGTGACGGGCGTCGGCGCCGGCGACCTTGACCACGCCTCGTTCGGGAAGCAGCGCTGCTTGCATTTTGGCTCTCTTTGCGGCCCCGTGGACGGGGCCTGATAGTCTCTTGCCAGACCTCGCGGCGAAACGTAAGCGCTGTCGGGCAAGCCTTAAAGTCCCAGCCTTCAAGCCCCAATGGACCGCCATGGCCGAAACCTATGACCTCATCCTCAAGGGTGGAACCGTCGTCAACCATGACGGCGAGGGCCCGCGCGATATCGGCATACGCGGCGGCCGCTTCGCGGCCATCGGCGACCTGTCGCTGGCCTCGGCCGGCGAGACTGTCGATTGCCGCGGCCTGCATCTTCTGCCAGGCGTCATGGACACCCATGTGCATTTCCGCGAGCCGGGCCTGACGCATAAGGAAGATCTGGAAAGCGGTTCGCGCGGCGCCGTTCTTGGCGGCATCACCGCCGTGTTTGAAATGCCCAACACGATTCCGCCGACCACCGATGCCGGCGCGCTCGCCGACAAGGTCAAACGCGCGCATCACCGCATGCACTGCGATTTCGCCTTCTATGTCGGCGCGACGCGCGAGAACACGCGCGACCTCGGCGAACTCGAGCGCCTGCCGGGCGCCTGCGCGGTCAAGGTATTCATGGGCTCGTCGACCGGCACGCTGCTGATCGAGGACGACGAAGGCGTGCGCGCCGTACTCAAGGCGATCAACCGCCGCGCCGCGTTCCATTCCGAGGACGAAAACCGCCTGCGCGAGCGCATGGACCTGCGCGTCGAAGGCGATCCGCGCTCGCACCCGGTCTGGCGCGACGCTTTAGCCGCGCTGATCTGCACGCAGCGCCTGATCCGGCTGGCGCATGAGACCGGCAAGCGAGTGCATGTGCTGCACGTCACCTCGAAAGACGAAGCGGTCTTCCTGGCCGGTCACAAGGACGTCGCCAGCGCCGAAGCGATCCCGGCGCATCTCACCTTGGCCGCGCCCGACTGTTACGAGAAGCTCGGCACCCTGGCCCAGCTCAATCCGCCGATCCGGGACGCTGTCCACCGCGCCGGTCTGTGGAATGCCATCGCGCAGGGCGTCATCGACACTATCGGTTCCGACCATTCGCCGCACACCCGCGAGGAAAAGGCGCAAGTCTATCCGAAGACCCACTCCGGCATGACCGGCGTACAATCGCTCGTGCCGGTGATGCTCGATCACGTCAATGCCGGGCGGCTGAGCCTGCAACGTTTCGTCGATCTCACCAGCGCCGGCCCGGCGCGCGTGTTCGGCATCGCCGGTAAAGGCCGTATCGCGGTCGGTTATGACGCCGATGTCACCGTGGTCGATCTCAAGCGCCGCGAAACCATCACCGATGCCTGGACCGCATCGCGGGCCGGCTGGACGCCTTACGACGGAATGTCGGTGACCGGCTGGCCGGTTGGAACCGTGATCCGCGGCCAAAAAGTGATGTGGGACGGCGACTTGAGCGCAGTGTCGCAAGGCGAGACGGTGCGTTTCGTCGAGACGTTGGGCGGCTGACGGAGCTTGCCCCGGACAACCGGCGCTCCCGGCAGTACTGTCGCGGGCGCAGCCGGTATAACCTTCGGCTATTTAATCTAAAAGATTTATGTAGATTGCATTGCAAAGACGGTACGACCATTTATTAGCGGTAGCAGTACACCCTTCGGACGACCGAATGAAGAAGGGATACCTGGGGGCACGGCTAAATGAGCGACGATCTTGTTTCGCTCCGGATCATTGGCATCTCGGCCGTCGCGGCCGAGTTTGAACTTTGGCGTCAGGGCGCCGGCCGGTCGTCGGTGCCGGTGGAATTTTCGGCAAATAATGTGGCCTCGGGAACGGCGCAGCTTGGCGCGGGCAATGCCGACATCTGCCTGATCGACGGCGCCTTGCCGGAGGCCGAGAAGGCCGCCGTGATCGCGGCGGCGCGTGCGACCAAGCCGGGGCCGTTGATCTTCGTCTCCGGCCCGAACGGCAATGCGCGTCCCGACAATGTAGATGGCGTGCTGCGGAGACCGTCGAACACCGACGATGCCCGCACGCTGATCGAAATTTGCGTGCGCGCCAAATTCCCGACGCGCGTGCTGATCGTCGACGATTCCAGCACCATGCGCAGCATCGTGCGCAAGATATTATCGGCTAGCCGCTTCACCCTCGATTTGCACGAGGCGGCCGAAGGGTTCGCCGCGCTGGAGCAACTGCGCGGCGGCAAATTCGGTCTGGTTTTTCTCGACTACAACATGCCGGGCTTCAATGGCCTTGAGACCTTGTCGGAAATCAAGCGCGAGAGCCCGACCGTCGCGGTGGTGATGATGACTTCGACGCTCGACAATGCGATCGCCGATCGCGCGCATGCGGCGGGCGCGCTGGCCTTTCTCAAGAAGCCGTTCTATCCGGCCGATATCGACAGGCTGCTGGAGCGCTATTACGGCCTGCATGCGACCGGCTAAAGCGTTTCCAGGCGAAGTGGGTACCGGCCTTCGCCGGCCATAGCCGGCTTCGGCCGGCGACGGCCGGTTCGCCGTCCGGAAACGCGAAAAATCAAAGACTCTAGCCGGCGCGACGCCTCTATTGCCGCTGCTGGTCGATGGAGAATTCGCCGTTGCGGATGCGCCCGGCGAGGCCCTCGGTGAAGGTGGCGGCGGCCTCTTCACCATAGGTGGACACGAACTCGGCCAGGGCCGCGAACAGGCAGGCCTGCGCCAGGCAATCGCC
>CANKBJ010000070.1 GCA_947479905.1 Bradyrhizobiaceae bacterium | reverse complement strand
TGCAGGACATGGGCGACGCCGCCATCGGCACCATCGTCATGGGCAACTACGCGGTCGATCTCGACAACGCCGAGAACAAGGCCTTCAACGAAGCCTGGCACAAGGAGTACGGCAAGGACTCGTACCCGGACTTCATGTCGGCGGCGAGTTGGGATACCATGCACGCGATCTTCGACACGATTAAGAAGGTCAATGGCGACCTCTCGGATGGCGGCAAGTTCATTGACGCGATGAAGGGTTGGACCGGCAAGGGTCCGCGCGGGACCGTCTCGATCGACGCCAGCACCCGCGACATCGTGCAGGACGAGCATGCCATGGAAGTCATCCGCAAAGCCGACGGCAAGCTTGGCGTCAAGGTTCTTGGCACCACCAAGGCGGTCAAGGACGAGTGCAAGGTACTCAAGATCGGCCGCTGCGGCTCTTGATCGCCTAACGAATATTTGACACGCAAAGGCGCCGCCGCGCATAAAGGCGCGGCGGCGTTTTCATTAACTTGGGGTAGGGCTGGTGCCGCAATTTGCCATCATAGCCGTCAGTATCCTTTTCGACGGGCTGGCCTATGCCATGTTCCTGTTCATTACCTCCGTCGGCCTGTCGGTGACGATGGGGCTGATGGGCTTCGTGAACCTGGCGCACGGCGCGTTCGCCATGGCCGGCGGCTACATCGTCGTGTCGCTGACAAGAAATCTTGGCATCGGCTTTGCGCCGTCGCTGGCGATTGCCGCGGTCGTGGTCGGCGCCGTCAGCGTGATCTTCGAGCGCGGGCTTTACCGCCGGCTCTACAAGGCGACCGATCTTGAGCAGGTGCTGCTTACCATCGGCCTGGCTTTCATGGCGATTGCCACCGCCACTTACCTTTACGGACCGATCCCGAAATCAGTGCCGCTGCCGACCTGGCTGCAAGGCGACATCAGCCTCGGTTTCCGCGCATTCCCGACCTATCGCGCCTTCCTGATCGTACTCGGCATCGTGTTGATCTCGGTGCTTTGGTACGCCTTCGAGAAGACCAATATAGGTGCGAAAATCCGCGCCGCGGTGGATAACCGGCGAATGGCGGAATCGGTTGGCATCAATGTCGATCTTTTGTTCACGCTGACCTTTGCGCTCGGCTCGGGCCTCGCCGCGCTCGGCGGCGGACTGGCGATCCAGTTGTTCGGCCTGTCGCCGAGTTTCGCCGTTCTATACCTCGTGCTGTTCCTGATCGTCGTCGCCGTCGGCGGCCTCGGCAGCCTGAAGGGCACGCTGCTGGCGGCCTTGGTGATCGGCGTCATCGATACCGGCGGCAAATATCTCTACGCCGAGGCCGGTGGTTTCTTCATCTACGCCATCACTGTGATTGTTCTCTTGATCAAGCCTGCGGGGTTTTATGGCCGCGAATGAGACGACAGCCGCCGCCATGACGTCGCCGCGCGATTCCGAGGCGATCGCCGCGCGCGACAGGGCCGCCGAATATCTGGTCAGCCGGCATCGTTACCGCTGGGCTGAAGCATTGCCGTGGCTGGCCTGCATCGCGGTGTTTTTCCTGTTTCCCGATCGGCTGACCTTCGGCAGTCAGGTGCTGGTGATGGTGCTGTTTGCGCTGTCGCTCGATCTGATCCTCGGTTACGCCGGCATCGTCACGCTCGGCCACGCGGCGTTTTTCGGCATCGGCGCCTATACCGTGGGTCTCGGCGCGGCCAAGTTCGGCTGGACCGAGCCGGTCAGCGGCCTGTTCGCCGCGTTCGTCGTGGCGTCGATCGCCGGCTTTATTACTGGCTGGTTCCTGCTGCGCTATCGCGGTCTGACTTTGCTGATGCTCACATTGGCAACCGCCATCATGATGCAGGAGGCCGGCAACCTGCGCTCCGATCTGTCCGGCGGTTACGACGGACTGCCGGGCCTGGTCTTCGATCCGCTGCTCGGCCGTTTCGACTACGACCTCTACGGCCACACCAATTACGTCTACGCGCTGGTCGTGCTGGCCGTCGTGTTCTATTTCGTGCGCCGCATCGTCTACTCGCCGTTCGGGCAGGCGCTGACCGGCATCCGCGAGAATGTCCGCCGCATGCATGCGATCGGCTCGCCGGTGCATTGGCGCCTGGTGACCGTTTATACGATCGCCGCCGGCATTGCCGGCATTGCCGGCGCTCTTTTCACGCAGACCAACGCGTATGTCACGCTGACCGTGTTCGACTTCGAGAATTCGGCCAAGGTGATGGTGATGCTGATCCTCGGCGGCACCGGGCGACTATATGGCGCGTTCCTCGGAGCAGCCGTCTATATGGTGCTGGAAGATTACTTTTCGAAGCTGTCGCCAACCTTCTGGCAGTTCGGCATCGGCCTGCTGCTCGTGCTGGCGGTGCTGTTTGCCCGGCGCGGCGTGCTCGGCCTGTTCGAACAGGCGGGCGCCTATTTCGGCAAAGATAAGAACTTGGATAAAAACTTGGACAAGAACAAAGGGACGAAGCCGTGACCGCCGCGCTGCAAGTCCAGAATCTCAATCGCAGCTTCGGTGCGCTCAATGTCACACGCGACGTCACCATGTCGCTAGAGCGCGGCGCGCGCTGCGCGCTGATCGGTCCGAACGGCGCCGGCAAGACGACGCTGGTCAATCTCATCACCGGCGTGCTCAAACCGTCGTCTGGCACGGTGCTGCTTAACGGCGTCGATATCACCACCTCGTCGCAGGCGACGCGGGCGCGCGGCGGCCTGGCGCGCACGTTCCAGATCAACCAGCTGTTCCGCGGCCTGTCCGTGCTGGAAAACATCTGCATGGCGATCGGCGAGCGCGACGGCGAGAACAGCAATATGTGGCGTTCGGCCGGGGCAAAACGTTCGGTGATCGACGAGGCGCTCGATCATCTCGACTCGCTGCGGTTGGTCGATGACGCGCTGCGGCTGGTGCGCGAACTGCCCTATGGCCGCCAGCGCCTGGTGGAGATCGCCATCGCGCTGGCGCAAAAGCCGCGCGTGCTGCTGCTCGACGAGCCGGCCGCGGGCGTACCGTCGTCGGAGAGCCATCTCATTCTCGATGTTGTCGCCAATCTCGATCCCGACATCGCCGTGCTGATCATCGAACACGACATGGACGTGGTATTTCGCTTCGCCAGGGAAATCATCGTGCTGGTGCAGGGCGCCGTGTTCACGCAAGGCACGCCGAAGGAAATAATGAGCAACGAAGACGTGCGCGCGGTTTATCTGGGGCAGGAAGGCCATGACGCGGTCCAGCGCGGAGGCGGTCATGTCTAGTCAAGGCGTGAATGAGCCGGTTCTCAAGCTCGACAAGGTTTTCGCCGGTTACGGCGAAACCGTGGTGCTGGAAGAGGTCAACTTTTCGCTTCAGCCGGGCGAGGCCGTCTCGGTGATCGGCCGCAACGGCGTCGGCAAGACGACTTTGCTCTCGACCATCATGGGTCACACCACCTTGCACGGTGGGCGCGTGACCTTACATGGCAAGGATATTTCCGCCGCCGCGACTTACCGGCGCGTGACAGCCGGCCTCGGACTGGTGCCGCAGGAACGCGAGATTTTTCCCTCGTTGTCGGTGCGCGAGAACATGGACGTCGCGGCGCGGCCGGGACCGTGGACACACAAGACAGTGTTTGAACTGTTTCCGCGCCTGGCCGAGAGGTCCGAGAATCGCGGTAACCAGTTGTCCGGCGGCGAACAGCAGATGCTGGCGATCGGCCGCGCGCTCATTGGCAACCCAAGCGTGCTGTTGATGGACGAACCGTCGGAGGGGCTCGCGCCGGTGATCGTCGAGGAACTGGCGCGCGCGGTGAAGAAGCTGACGCATGCCGGCGAAATGGCGATGATTTTGGTCGAGCAGAACTCGCGTCTGGCGCTCGATATCGCGCCGCGCGCGGTTGTCATGGACCGCGGCCACATCATTTACGACGGGCCGAGCGCCACGCTGAGGAACGATCCGGCCAAGCTCGAACAACTGATCGGCGTCGTCAAAGCCTGACAACTTCTCTTTACCTCCCCCTGGAGGGGGGAGATCGATGCGCGAAACGCGTCGGGAGGGGGTGAGCTTTTTAATGTCATCGCCTCTCGCATCGTTCGTCGACCTGCATCAGCGGGCGAAGGCGGGCGGTCGCCCACCATTGCAATTCGGTCGCGCCGGCTGCATAGCCTTGGCTCTGGAAAAGAGCAGGGCAGGCCGACATGAAACATTCAACCGACCGAATTCTCACCACCCATGTCGGCAGTCTGATACGCCCGGCGCAGTTGCAGGATTTTCTGCGGTTGGTGCAGGGCGGCAAGCCTTACGACGAGAAGGCCTATAATAAATGCCTGACCGACTCTGTCGCCGAAGTGGTGCGGCAGCAGGCTGACGCCGGCATCGACGTGATGAGCGACGGCGAATTCGGCAAGTCGATCTCATCGGCGCAGTACGCTCTGACGCGGCTGTCCGGCTTCGAGCGGCGTCCGATCAAGGAAGACAAGGCCAATCCCTCGGCCAATCCGTTCAAGCGCGGCGCCGACCGCACGCGCTTCGCCGATTTTTACGCCGAACTGGATTCGAAGGAAGCGGTCGCCACCGTCACCGAGGCGATCTGCACCGGGCCGATCAAATACACCGGTCAGGCCGAACTGCAGCGCGACATCGATAATTTCAAGGCAGCGCTCAAAAGCGTGAAGGCGGAAGAAGGCTTCCTGCCAGTCGCTGCGCCGGCCAGCGTCATTCCCGACCGCAAGAACGAATACTACAAGAACGACGCGGAATTGCAGCAGGCGATCGCCGACGCCATGCGCGTCGAATACAAGATGATCATCGACAACGGCCTCCTGGTGCAGCTCGACGATGCGCGCCTCGCGGTGACTTACGACCGCATGGTGCCGCCGGCGAGCTTTGAGGATTACAAGCGCTGGCTCAGCGCACAGGTCGACATCATCAATCACGCCATCGAGGGCCTGCCGGCCGACCGCATCCGCTATCACGTCTGCTGGGGCTCATGGCCGGGCCCGCACGTCTCGGACGTGCCGCTCAAGGACGTTGTCGATCTGATCCTCAAGATCAAGGTCGGCGCCTATGTCATCGAAGGCGCCAATCCGCGCCACGAGCATGAATGGAAAGTCTGGCAGAATGCAAAGCTCGGCGCCGGGCAGGTGCTGATTCCGGGCGTCATCAGCCACGCCACCAATGTCGTCGAGCATCCCGAACTGGTCGCCGAGCGCATTGTTCGCCTGGCGAAAATCGTCGGCCGCGAGAACGTCATCGCCGGCACCGATTGCGGCTTCGCGCAGGGGCCGTTCTATCGCCGCGTCCATCCGACGGTGATGTGGGCGAAACTGGAGGCGCTGGCGGAAGGCGCGCGGATCGCCAGCAAGGAACTCTGGTAGGCCGTCTGGGCGCGGTCGCGCGCATGCGCTAAACTCCCGGCATCGGCGCGCAGACGACGCCGGACCGGGAGTGAATGCCATGAATGTCAACGCGCAAGTCACGGGCCGTCTCGCCATTCCGTTCGACCACCAGCGGCTCGACCGGCTGATGGACGCGGCCGCCATCGACGTCATCGTCGCCACCTCCAAGCACAACGCGCAGTATCTCACCGGCGGTCATCGCGCCGATTTCTTCGACGTCATGGATGCGACCGGCGTCAGCCGCTACATGCCGGTCCTCGTTTATCCCAAGGGCGCGCCGGAAAAGGCCGCCTATATCGGCCATCGGCTGGAAAAATTTCAAACCCAGAACAGACCTCTGTGGATGGGCGAAGTGCAGACCGCGTCGGCCGGTTCGGTCGATGCCATGCAGAAGGCGGTCGATTACATGCGCAAGGCGGGGTTGTCGCCGAAGCGCATCGCCGCCGAATTCGGCTTCCTGCCTTTTGACGCGGCCAATGTTTTACGCGCGGCCTTTCCGGACGCTACCTGGGTCGATGCCTTGTTCGTGCTGGAGCGCCAGCGCGCGGTGAAATCCGCCGGTGAACTGGCGAAACTTAAGATCGCGTCGGAATCCGTGCTGGCCTCGATGCAGGCGGTGATCGAAAGCCACGGCGCGGGCGCGACCAAGAACGACATCGTCGATGCGCTGCGTCTGGAAGAGGTCAAGCGCGGCATGACCTTTGAATATTGCCTGATTACGGCGGGCACCAGTCTCAACCGCGCGCCGTCCGACCAGAAGCTTGAGCCAGGCGATATCATGTCGATCGACTCCGGCGGCAACTATAAAGGCTACATCGGCGACATCTGCCGAATGGCGATCTTGGGCGAGCCGGACGGCGAACTCACCGATTACCTCGGCGAGATCGAAACCATCCAGCGCGCGGCGATGAAGCCGATCAAAGCCGGCGCGATGGGCCGCGAAATCTATGCCGCCGGCGAGCCGCTGCGCGCCAAATCGAAGCATCACAATCACCTCGATTTTCTCGCGCACGGCATGGGCATGGTCAGCCACGAAGCGCCGCGCCTGACCGATCACGGTCCGGTGCCTTATCCGGCCGAATATGCCGACATGCCGCTCGAAGCCGGCATGGTGGTCTCGGTCGAAACCACGCTGCTGCATCAGGCGCGCGGCTTCATCAAGCTGGAGGATACGGTGGTCGTCACCGAGACCGGCCATGAGGTTTACGGCGAGGGCCTGCGCGGCTGGAACAGGATGGGAGCGGCTCTGTAATTCTGTCGTCCCCGCGAAGGCGGGGACCCATACGCCGTGTCCTGTCGATGGAGCAGGGGCTATGGGTCCCCGCCTTCGCGGGGACGACGACTAATTACTTCTTCGTCAGCCGATCCGCTTCGACAGCCAAATCTTTGAGCGCAACGCTCACAGCAACCGGATATTCAATACCCTGCTGCAACTGCCGCAATGGCTCCGGCAACCGCGCCAGATCGCGTGCCGCGCGCTCGCGGATGTGCGCCAATGTCGGCACCGCGCCAAGGCGCTTGCCGCCGCGCATCACCTCGACGATCAGCGGTTCGCCGTTTTGCTTGTCGCCTTCCAGCGAGAGTATGTCGCCGCTCATGCGGCCATCGCTGCCATAAGCGCGGTTGACCTGCTTGCGGCCGGGCCAGGTCTGCTTGCCTTCCGACAATTTGCGCTTCGGCACGCCGCGGTATTCCTGCAATTTGTAGGCGCAATCGAGCGAGGGCGCATCGATCGAGGCGGCGAGATTGACGCCGATGCCGAAGCCGTCGATCGGCGCCCTATCCTTCTTCATGCCTTGCAGCACGTCTTCGTTGATGCCGCCTGAGACCAGAATGACGGTGTCCTTCATACCGCCGGCGTCGAGAATGGCGCGCACCTTTTTCGACATGGCAATGAGATCGCCGGAATCGATGCGCACGCCGCGAATGGCGATGCCGTCCTTCTTCAGGCGCGGCGCCAGCTCGACGACTTTGCGCGCGCCGGCTTCGGTGTCGTAGGTGTCGATCAGGAGGATCACGCCTTCGGGCCGCGCCCGCGCGAACGTCTCGAATGCCGTCATCTCGTCGCCATGCACCTGCACGAAGGAGTGCGCCATGGTGCCGACGATCGGAATGCCATAGCGCTGACCCGCTAGAACATTGGCGACGCTGTTGAAGCCGGCAATGTAGCTGGCGCGCGCGGAGAAGTTGCCGGCCTCGGCGCCATGCGCGGTGCGCAGGCCGAAGTCGGATAAAATCTTGTTCGGCGCGGCCAGCACCATACGCGCCGCTTTCGACGCGATGAGCGTCTGGAAATGCAGGATGTTGATCAGCCGCGATTCGACCAGTTGCGCCTGCGGCAGTGGCGCGGTGATGCGCAGCAGCGGTTCGTTGGGAAAGCAGACGCTGCCTTCGGGGATGGCGTGCACGTCGCCGGTAAATCGGAAGTCGCGCAAATAATCGAGCAGATTGTCGCGAAAGCGGCCGGTGCTTTTCAGCCAGTCGATGTCCGCGGCCGAATAGCGCATGGTCTCAAGAAATTGAAGGGCATCTTCCAGCCCGGCCGCGAGCAGGAAGCCGCGCCGCGCCGGCAGCCGCCGCACGAAGAATTCAAATACCGCCTCGCCGTCCTCTGCCTTGTCCAGATAGGCCTGGACCATGTTGAGTTCGTACAGGTCGGTGAGGAGGGGGCTGGTGTCCGGCATGAAACCTGATTTCTCTATGGCTTTGCTTATTTTTTGATCAGCTAGCCGATAATTGCATTTATTGAAAGTGTCGTCGCGTGCCGATTGTGACAGACGCGAATGTCATAATTCCTTTTGCCGTGAAAGCCAGACGCGGAAGCGGCTCCGCCGGCAGGTTGCAAGCAATCCTTAACCATACCGGGTTAGCAAAATACAGGCATATTGGGATATCGAACATGTTTGGCCTTCGGCAATTGCGGCAATCGACGCGCATTGAGCCGGTCGAGGCGCCGTTGGTTCCGCTCATCGAATTGCCGAAGCAGTTTGTGCGCACGATCCGGCTGACGAACTATTCCGAACGCGGTCTCGCAGAAACCGACCTCTCTATCGACCGCGCAGCGCCATCCTTTGTCGTCGGTTTCATTTCGCCGCATCTGGATTTCGCCGCCGTCGTGCGCCAGATCAAGGCGCGCCTTGAGCCGGCAACGCGGTTCATCGCGGTATCGACCGCCGGCGAATTGGCGGCCGATCCCGACGGAACCAGGCAGCCGCTTTACTGTGCCGCGCCGGCGTCATGGCCGACCGTCGTGCTACAATTATTTTCAAGCGATGTCATCGCCGACGTTTCCGTGCATACGGTGCCATTGCATAGCCGGGACATTCGCTCGTCCGGCGCCACACTTTCGCTCGATCAGCGCATCGACGCGATCCGGGCCGAGCTGGCGCGGGTATAGCCCTCCTTTGCCATCAATGTCGCTGACACCTTCGCGCTGACATTCATCGATGGCCTGTCGGCCAGCGAAAGCTTCCTGATGGAGGCGGTGTATCGCGACGGCAAATTCCCCTGCCTGTTCGTCGGCGGATCGGCCGGCGGCAAGTTCGATTTCAAGAATACGTATTTGTTCGACGGCGAGAGGATCGTCGAAAATGCCGCGGTCGTCGCCTTCGTGCGCGTCGCCAAGGGGAAACGCTTCGGCGTTTTCAAGACGCACAACTTCCGCGCCACGCCGACCAGCTTTCTGGTGTGCCAGTCGGACCCGATCCGCCGTTCGGTCATGCAGGTCGCCGAGTCGGACCAGTTCGAGCCGGCGAGTTTCATGGACGTGCTGACCCGCCATTTCAAGTGTTCGCGCGAGGCGCTCGCCGACCGCTTGCAGAAATTCACATTCGGCATCGAAATCGAAGGCGAGATATTCGTGCGCTCGGTCTCGAACATGGACCTGACGCAAGGCGTGATCAGCTTTTATTGCGACATCGCGCCGGGCGACCGCTTGTTCCTTCTCGAAGCCGAGGACTTCGTCAAGAAGACCAATTCTGATTTCGACAAATTTCTGCAAGACAAGCCGAAGCCGCTCGGTGCGATCCTGAACGACTGCATCTGCCGGCGGCTCTATAACGGGCCCTCGCTCGGGCAACTCGATACTTTCGCCAATATTCCGGCCGCGGGATTCTCGACTTTCGGCGAATTGCTCGGCATCAATATCAACCAGACGCTCTGCGCCATCCTGTTTTTCGATGTGCCGGAGGGGGTGGCGTTTCACGATCGCTACGTCGACGATTTCGCCGTCCAGTACGGTCGTTTCAAGAGCTACTTCCTGCACCGGCGTCTGGCGCTGGCGGATTTCCAGACCCGCGCGCGGCAGCGTCTGATCGAGGTCTTTCGCACCGAATTGAAAGCGTCCGACGGTTTGGCCGAGCGCATGGACGGGCTGATCGACAAGGTCGCGCAACTCGCTCAGTCTCTGCGGTCGACGCAAGACCGTTTGCAGCACGGACTTGGCTCCAGTGTCGATCACGTCGCCGTGCAAAGCGGACTGTTGAGCGACTTCGAGCAACTTGACGAGGTGGGCCGGGCGATCGAGTCGATTCTCAAGATCATCGGCAGCATCGCGCAGCAGACCAACATGCTGTCGTTGAACGCCACGATCGAAGCGGCTCGCGCCGGCGAGGCGGGCAGGGGATTCGCCGTTGTCGCGCAGGAAATTCGCAAACTGGCCAATGACACAAGAAACGCCATCGAGAGCAAGAACGACACCTCGGGCAGCAACAAGAATGCGCCGGCGCTGATGCGCTCAGCCGTTCAATCGCTCGGCAAGCGGGTTGAGCTGGTGACGCAATCGCTGGAAGCCGCGCAGAAGACCAGCAGCGATATCGGCGTCGAGATCCAGCGCATGTTCGACGAGACCCATGCGAGTTTCATCGGTCTGGCCGACGAATTGGCCCGTTTCCGGTCGGATCGCGCCCATGCGGCGCGGTTCTCATCGATTGCCGACGAGCTGGAGCGGCTGGACCGCGCCGGCTAGAAAAGCAGTCACCGTTTGCCGGCCCAGATGCGCAAGGTCGTCCGGCCGTGGCTGCCATGCACGACGATATCGTCGCCCGGCCGCGCCACGCTGTTGTCCGCGAACGGATAAAACTCAGCATGCCAGCTCGAGCCCTCGCCGGTGCGCGGCATGTTCTCGTAGTAGCTGTCGGCGTCGGTGCGAATGCGGACCCATTGCACCACGCCATTGGCGGGCTCTTTGGCGCGCAGCGTCAGCTGCGCGCGGCGCGCCGGAAACGGTCCGCCATCGGCGAAAGTAAAGGCGAACAGATCGGCGGCGGCGCTGCTGAGGCTCAACAGCGGGTCTTCGATCGGCAACGCATAGCTCGGCGCGATCAGCCGGTTGAACGCCGATACGTCGAAGCCGTCGACCTCGCCCATCCGCATCGTGCCCGCGGCGGTGTAATTGGCGAGCGCGACGCGGACCGAACCGCGATAGGGGATAACCGCCGCGCCCGGTTTCAAAAGGCGCGGCACGACGTCCTCGGTGACCGGCAGCATGCCTTCGCCGATCAGCGCGTCGCTGATGATTTCGGAGACGAACACATCGGCCGGTCCGGCGAGGTCTTCGCCGATGCGCAATTCGGACGAATGTTTGCCGACGATGCGTACCCGGTCGGCATAGCCATTGGAGGCGATGATCGCGCGCGCGCGCTCGGCGATCAGCGGGTTGGCTTCGCAGGTTATCACTTCGGCCGCGCCCGCCCGCGCTGCCATCATGGCGAGCAGGCCGGTGCCGGCGCCGACTTCGAGAACGCGCATGCCGGGCTTGATGGCCGCCTGAAGGGCTGCGTCATAGGCCTCGTTGCGGGCCCGGTCCAAAATGATGGTGGCGTGCCATTGCGGTACCGTTTCGCTCAACAGGCTGGAGGCGATCGCGGCGATTTCCGGATCGTCGGGCGCCGCGGCGATGGCGCTGTAGCAGAGAGCCCGCGCTTTATCGGTCGCTGCATCGACCGGGGGTTTTGGCAAATCCCGGTCGGCCATCCGGTCGGCGAGGCGGGCGAGCGCCAGCGGCTCGCCTTGAGCGGCCGCGATCAGCGCATCCCATTCTTGGCTGAGTGTTCCTGCCGCGATCTGGCCGTTCGGCACTTTGCTCATGAACTGGGAAATCTGACTTTGAAAGATATTTGAGGCGGTCCGGGTGCTTATCACCCTTGGTGCAAAGCCGAAACAAGGCTCGCTTGACGGCACATAAGAAATCGGTTGCAATGAGCCAGTAGTACTACTGATGGCTGTTTTCGCGAGACATCGACAGCATGCAGGTTCAGATCAACTTAACGGGCACTGATGCCCAGGGCAGGGTGTTTCTGACCTGGAGCCCGGTCAAGGCCTCGGCCCGGCTCGTGAACGGGCCGCCGGCCGGGAGTGTCGCTGTCACGCTTCGAAGTGCCGGGACCGGTGGTGGACTGGTATTCGACACGGTTCGTTCGGATCGCGGTACCGGAAGCTTAAATCTCAGCCTGCCGGCAGACGGGCGTGCGGTTTCGTTTTGGGTTGCCGGCGAGTTTCTAAAGCCCAGCGTTGCCTATGGCGATGCGGTCGTGCAGGCGGTCGGCACAACCGACGGCGCCGTGCTCGGATCGAAAGACGTCATGGTCCGAATCCGCAAGAAGACTCAGGCGCTGACGGCGCCGGAGCGAGACCGGTATTTGAATGCGATCGGCACGCTAAACGCGCGTGGCACCGGCGCATATCGTGATTTCCGCGATATGCATGTCAACAACACGACGCGCGAGATGCATGGCAATGTGGGCTTCCTGCCGTGGCACCGGGCTTATCTGCTCGATCTGGAACGTTCGCTGCAAGCCATCGATCCGACCGTTGCGCTGCCTTACTGGCGCTTCGACGAGCCGGCGCCCGATCTGTTCACGCGCGACTTTATGGGCGAGCCGGACGCAAGCGGACAGGCCGTTTTTAAACCGGGCCACGCCCTTGAGCATTGGGTGACCGATGGCTTGCCCGGCATTGTTCGCGGACCGGATTTTCCGCCAAACAGTCCGGCCGCGGTATTGAGCGAAATCGATACGATAAACCTCGGCTTCGACTATGCCGACTTCATTGCGATGGAAATTGACCCGCACGGCTCCGCCCACGTCAGTTTCTTCGGCCCCATCAGTTCAATCGGCACGGCGGTGCGCGATCCGCTGTTCTTCATGCTGCACGCCAATGTCGATCGGCTGTGGGCGAAATGGCAATGGGTTCGGCACCATCAGACCGCCGCCGATGCGCTGGCCTTTGCCCCGGCCTCGCCAAACACCGTTGGACACCGGCTTGGCGATACGATGTGGCCGTGGAACGGGATTACGACCCGTCCGCGCCTATCGACCGCGCCCGGTGGGCCGTTTCCGCCGTCGTTATCGACACCTTTGCCAGGACGCACGCCAAAAGTGGAAGACATGCTCGATTATCTCGCGGTCGGCGCGGCGGACGGGCTTGGTTTTGCGTATGACGATGTGCCTTTCGAACTGCCGCCGACGGTTGTTGCTGGCGGTCCATGATAGGTTGCGACGACCGCCGGCTGTCTGACGATGACACGGTGTGCGGCGGAAGGATGGACGGAATGGACGTCAAAGATTATCGAAAGAGTTTTGAGGCGGCTCTCGCGGCAAAGCCGGGCGTGCGCAATTCCGGCGCCGCATTGGCGGCGGGACCTGTTGGCGGAACCGTCCACGGCATTGTAAGATCGCTATTGTCGAGAAACGTTCGCATGCCCGAGACCGGCGACGCATTCAGCACAAATGTCGCGGCGCTTCTTGCGACCGTGCGCGACGCCAATGCGCCATTGCTTGCTCGCAAGGCCGCGATGCGGGCTCTGCGCACCGCCGCTTTCTTGGCTGAAAAGTTTGCGCCTCATCGTGCCGCTTTTCTTGCGGGCATGCGCGAATTGGCGCAGTCCGGCACAGATCCGGAGCTGTGCCGCGACGCTCTCGAAGCGCTCGCGGCCGAGAAAGATCCCGAAGCGCAGCGGATTCTGGAGCTTGGCCTGCGCGAGCCGGACAAGGCGCTGGTGCCGCCGACGACCGCCTTGCAATTCCTCGGCTACGACGATCATGCCGGCATCGCCGATCTCGCACTCGATATATTCCACCGCACGGCCGACCTCTCGATCAAGGAAGCGGCATTGAGGGTTCTTGCCGGTGCATCGAAATCGCAAGACCTGTTCGAACAGCTGCTGACCGACAAGTCGCAACCCCGCAGCTTGCGGGCGCTCAGCGCAACCGGATTGAATTTTCTAAACCCAGAGAAATTCGCTGCAATCGCCCGCGACATCGTTATGGACGACGGCGATTTCGACGATATTCGTGCGACCAGCCTTGGTGCCTTGGCTAATGCGAAAGAGAATATTCTGCACAACGACCAGAGCCTGTTAAGTCAGGTTGTGAAACTTGGCATCGAAGGTGCGCATGATAGCTTGCGGGCCGCGGCCGGTCGGCTGATAAAAAAGCCTTAGGGACCAAAGCGTCATGCGGGAGCCCGAGGGTGCGATGCCATTGGTCGACCGGGTCCAGCGCGGCGTGCCGCCATGTGGGTCGACACCGTCTGAAGCCCATCTTGTTGGCTTATTGGCCGAACAGTCGCCGATCTACGCCGGAAGATCGAGCCGCGACGCGGAGCGGCTGCGCGGTCAACTGATGGCCGGATTTGAAACTTATGGATTGCCGGAGGCCGCGGTCCCCATCGTCATCGAGCAGCTCGAGACCGGCATTGCGCCGTATCCAATTGCCGCGGCGGCCAAGGCGTTGCGCGGCGCGCGCGACATTTCGCCGTCTGTTGTGGCCCTGTTAGTCGATTGCATCGAGCGGCTGCGCGGCTGTGACGATGTTGTGCGGTTCGGCGGAGAGACAGAAAGTGGAGCGCCGGCGACGGCGCTGATCGAAGTGCTGCGCACGATTGCTTGGCTCGGTTCCCGTGCCGCCGCGGCACGCGCCGACTTGTTGGTCCTGGTGAAGCAGAATCCGCCTGAGTTTTCGTCGGCGGTTTGCGCGGAGATGGAAAAAACGCTCGGCGCCATCGAGCCGCCGCCGGCGGAACATTCCTGCTGCAGCCTTCAGCCTGCGACGCAAGCCTGCTGCGCCATCGCGCCCGCGCCGGTTGCCGTCGATCCGGCAGCGGGCATGGATATTGTCGGCGTCGAATTGCAGGATCAGGACGGTGAGATCATTTCGTTCGGACGTTTATTCGCCGGACGTCCGTCCGTCCTGAGTTTCTTCTATACGCGCTGCATGAATCCGAACAAATGCTCGTTGACTGTCAGCAAGCTTGCGCGTTTGCAGCGGCGGTTAGCCGAAGACGGGATCGCCGGACAGATCAACGTTGCAGCGATCACCTACGACCCGGCGTTCGATCTGCCGGCCCGCCTTGCAGCCTATGGCAGCCACAGAACCATGGCCTTCGACAGCCGAAACCGAATCTTGCGAACCACGGGTCCGTTTGCGCCGCTTCAACGGCGGTTCGACCTTGGCGTTGGCTACGATGCGAACGTCGTCAATCAGCATCGCCTGGAATTGATCGTGCTCGACGCCGATATGCGCCTCTTTGCCGATTTTTCGCGGGTGTCCTGGGAAATCGATGAACTGGTCACAACCCTGAAGCGGGTGCCGTCCGGTTCGCTAAGCGGCGCCGTGGCCTAAGTGGAAAGTGGCTCCCTGGGCTGGGATCGAACCAGCGACATTTCGATTAACAGTCGAACGCTCTACCGCTGAGCTACCAGGGAACAAACCGGTCACATAACGCACCGGGCCTATAACAAAGCAAACCGGCTTTGCAAAGCATCAAGGTCGGTCAATAGTCCATCTTCGTGAAAGGAGCCTTTTGGCCCTTTTCCCGCCGCGCGCCGGCGAAGCTTAAGTTGAGTGGAGGCCACGCCCGGAATCGAACCGGGGTGCAAGGATTTGCAGTCCTCTGCGTAACCACTCCGCCACGTGGCCGTAAAAGATAGCGCCCGTTACCGTCTCGGGCGCTGTGGTTGGGCCCAGCCTATATATGACGAAAGCGCGGTCGACAACGTTGCTTATGCACTTTCGATCGCTTGCCTTTTTGCGATGGTTGCCGCACAAAAGCCGCCTGTTTTCCGTCATTTTCATCAAGGAAACGCGATGACCGACTTTGCCGCCGCGCGCCGTCATATGGTGGATGGCCAGGTCCGCCCCGCCGATGTCACCGATCTGCGCATCATTTCCGCCATGCAGGCGGTCGCGCGCGAGCGCTTCGTACCGCCGGAGGCCGTAGGCCTTGCCTATCTCGATCGGACGCTTTCGGTCGGCGGCACGCGCTGCCTGCTCAAGCCGGTGGTGCTGGCCAAGCTCATTCAAGCGCTCGAACTGGAACCGACCGACCGGGTCCTCGTGGTCGGCTGCGCAACCGGCTATGCCGCCGCGGTGCTGGGGCACATTGCCGGGCAGGTGGTCGCCCTCGAACAGGACGACGCGCTTATCCAGGCGGCGCGCGCGGCGCTGGCGTCGCAGCCGAATGTGATCGTGGCCAAGGGTCCGCTGGTCGAGGGCTGGGAGCGCGGCGGTGCCTTTGACGCTATCCTCGTCGATGGCGCCATCGAAATCCTGCCGGAGGCTTTCCGCCGCCAGCTCAAGGACGGCGGCCGGCTGGCCTGCGTCCTGGGGGGCGCGCCGCAAGCCTCGGCCATGCTGTACCGGCGCAGCGGCGCCGAGTTGGGCGGACGGGCGATCTTCGACGCGGCGGCGGCGCCGCTGCCGGGCTTCGCCAAAACCCCGGTTTTTGCCTTTTAGGGCCGCTTTCGCCAAAGCGTGGCGGAAATACCCCAACCGGTAGCTTTGTGCCTGTGGATAGTTTCTGAGGGGTTTTATCCGCCGTCCGGTCCATCTACTATTGGGCACCTCGAAAAATAGCCGCGTCTACTCTCCTGTGCGAGTCTTCCGGATGACGGCATGATTCGGGAGGCGCGGATGGGTCAGCTCGGGTTTTTCGATACGGAGAAGCGGTTGGCGGGGCTATCAGCGAAGGGTGATCCGCTC
>CANKBJ010000069.1 GCA_947479905.1 Bradyrhizobiaceae bacterium | reverse complement strand
GCCTTCGTTACGCACTGATTCGCAAGGGTTTCCCAGAGGTATCCGTTGTGCACAGAGCTGTGTGCAAGCGCATTTTGGCCTTTGCGGTTTAAGGCCGGGTGTTATCTTCAAATCACAGATTCGTCGGAGCGCTTTGTAAGCTTCAATAATAAGCGTCGAAAAGCGGCGGGGGCCGCAGCGCGTCAAACGGACGCAAGTTGTCGAACGGGATTGAATCGAAATGCCAGATACAAATCTCCGACCCGGCGCGGTCCGAGACGTCATCGATGAAACGGCGACCGATCTCATCGAGCTTGCCGGCGTCATCAAGTGGTTCGACGTCTCCAAAGGCTTCGGTTTCATCGTCCCCGACAACGGCATGCCGGATATCCTCCTGCATGTGACCTGCCTGCGCCGCGATGGTTTCCAGACGGCTTATGAAGGCGCCCGCATCGTCGTCGAAGTCCAGCCGCGGCCGAAAGGTCTGCAGGCGTTCCGGGTTGTTTCGATGGATGAATCGACCGCGCTGCACCCGGCGCAGATGCCGCCGCCGCGCACACACGTTTCGGTGACGCCGACCAGCGGGCTCGAACGGGCCCAGGTCAAATGGTTCAACCGCCTGCGCGGCTTCGGCTTCCTGACCCGGGGTGACGGAACGCCGGACATCTTTGTCCATATGGAAACGCTGCGCCGCTATGGCCTTGCCGAACTTCGGCCGGGGCAGACCGTTTTGGTGCGTTTCGGGCCCGGGCCGAAAGGCCTGATGGCGGCGGAAGTTCGCCCCGATGGCGGGCCGCTCGGTCTGGCTTCGCACTAACTGGAAATCGTATTGCCAATCCGCCGGTTAGCCGCGTAAATGCGGTCTATGCAGTCAATGCGCAAATTCGCCTGCAACGCCCTTGTCGCCGTTGCCTTGCTGGCCGGTCTACTCTCCGCCGGCCCGGCGTGGTCCGCCGACCCGCGCACGCTTGAGATCGCCAGCAAGAGCGGCGTGCATGCCTTCGCCGTCGAAATGGCGACGACCGATGCCGAGCGAGCGCAGGGTCTGATGAATCGCAAGGAACTGCCCGAGGGGCAGGGCATGCTGTTCGACTTCCAGCGCGACCAGGAAGTCGGGTTCTGGATGAAAAACACCTACATCCCGCTCGACATGATCTTCATCCGCAGCGATGGCCGGATCATGCGGATCGCCGAGAACACCGAGCCGCTGTCGGAAAAAATCGTGCCGTCGAATAGCCCCGTGCGCGGGGTGCTCGAAGTTATCGCCGGAACCACGCGCAAGCTCGGCATCGCGGTCGGCGACAGGGTGGCGCATCCGATCTTCACCGGGCGCTGAAGCGCTCGCTGGAGCGAAGCTTGCCGCGCCGCGGCGAAGCGTGTACCACCCGGACTTCCCAGTCGTCGGAGCGTAGCGCAGTCTGGTAGCGCATCTGGTTTGGGACCAGAGGGTCGCAGGTTCAAATCCTGCCGCTCCGACCAATCTTAGCGCTAAATGCGCCCGACGAAATCGGCTATGCGGGCGATCACGTCTGCTTCCGCCAGCAACGGCGCGTGGCCCTGATCCGGCACCACCAGAGTTTCAAGCGCCGTGCGGCGTGCCGCTGTTGTTTCGTTAGCGGCGCGCCGCGCCGCCATAGCCTCGACCGTTTCCGCCGTCAGCAGGTCCGAATTCTCGCCGCGGATAACCATCATCGGCACCTGAGCGAGTGCGTCGAACTGCGCCCATAGTGGCGGCAGCGGCTTCTCGAAATCGACGCCCTCCAGCGTTTTGGCCAATGCCACGTCATAGTCCGGCACCAGGCGGCCATCGGCCTCCTTGAAGGCGCGCTGCGCGCTCGCCAGCCAGTCCTCGGCGGTCAGTTTGGGAAATTGCGCCGCGAACAGCCGCCGCAGGATATCGGCGCCGTCCGCATAGCTGCGCGGCTGCGGCAATTTTCCGACATAGCCCTTGATCCGCATCAGGCCCTTCGGTTCGATCACCGGGCCGATATCGTTGAGCACGACGCCTGCGATCATGCTTGGCCGCACCGCCGCCATCAGCATGGTGAGAATGCCGCCGCGCGAGGTGCCGATGAATATCGCGGGCGCGCAGTCGAGCGCGGTCAGCACTGCCAGCACGTCGGCGATCTCGACCTGAAAATTGTAGTTGGCCGGATCGGGATCGTAGGCGGAGAGGCCGCGGCCGCGATAATCCAGCGCGACGACGCGGCGCGGCCGCGCGGCATCGCCGGCCAGCGCGCTCGCCAGCGTGTCGAAATCGCGGCCGCTGCGCGCCAGGCCCGGCAGGCAGACCACCGGCAATGATGGCGCGCTGCGCAGGCCGTATTCGCGCGCGTGCAGGCGCAGGCCATCGGGCGCGGAGATGAAGTGCGAGGTGGGGGCGTTCATAGGGCTAGTTGTCGCCTGCGTGACGCCCGGCCGCAAGCCGTGCTCTAATTCGCCGCCGCGCCGCGCCGGATATCGGCCTCG
Source organism: Bradyrhizobiaceae bacterium (assembly GCA_947479905.1). Lineage (GTDB taxonomy): Bacteria > Pseudomonadota > Alphaproteobacteria > Rhizobiales > Xanthobacteraceae > Pseudolabrys. The sequence goes on along the minus strand of CANKBJ010000069.1, from coordinate 14,139 downwards.
ATGACCAGTTTGGTCCCGCCGCCGAAACGGGCGCGATAGACCTGCAGGTTCTCCATGATCCGCTGCACATAATTGCGTGTCTCGGCGATCGGGATGCGCTCGGCCCAGTCGACCGGGTCGACCTTCGGATCGCGCGGATCGCCATAGGCTTCGATCCATTGGCGCACCCGGCCGCGTCCGGCATTGTAGCCGGCGAAGGTCAGAAGATAAGAGCCGTTATAGGTACTCAGCAGCATCGACAGCTCGGCCGCGCCCATCTGCATGTTGTAGATCGGATCGCTGAGCAGGCGCGCCGGGTTGTACGGCGCCTTGTAACGCAGCGACGTATCCTTGGCGGCAACAGGCGTCACCTGCATGAAGCCCATGGCTTTGGCCGGGGAGACGACCTTCTGGTTGAAGTGGCTCTCCTGGCGGGCGATCGAATAGGTCACGGCCGGCTCGATCGGCGGCGCGATCGGCGTGTAGTCGGGCAGGCCGATGACCGGATAGGCGTAGTAGTCGAGCGGCAGGCCGCGGCCGAGCGCGCCCTTGCCGAGCATCAGCATGGCGCGGCCGTCGCGATGCTTGCCGGCGGTTTCCGCCAGCATGGCCATGCCGGCGACGTCGCTCGAGCTTTCGCCGAGTTCGGCGAAGATCGACGCCAGCATGTCGCGTTCGTCCAGCGCATAGAGAATTTCGGCGACGCGCACCACTTCGAGATTGCTCAACGCGCCGCGCTCGGGAGCGCTGAACGCCGGCGGACCGCGCAGGCCGAGATCGGCGACGCCCAGCCGCGCGCGCGCCAATTGGCCGTAATAGGTAGCGGTATGCTCGGCCGCCCGCGCGTAATGCGCGCGCGACTGCGCCTGCTGACCGAGCGCCTCGGCGGCGCGGCCCTCCCAATAGCCGCCGCGCGCCAGCGCGTGCGGATTGGTGGTGCCGTCGGACACTTGCGCGAAATGCGTCAGCGCGGTCGCCGGATCGTGCAGAAAGCGTAGCGCGATCCAGCCGGCGGTGAAGTGCTTGTCGGCGCGGTAATTGCCCTGCGTCGGCGTGGCGGCATCGCGGGCCAGCCGGTAGGCGGTCTGGGCGTCCTTGGCGTCGAGCAGACTGCGCACCAGCAGACGCCGTTCCATCCACCATTGATTGACGTCGACCTGGGCGGCCGGGTCTTTCGGAGCGGTGAGGACGAGTTTGGCGGCTTCGTCGGGCTTGCCGTTTTTGCGCAGCCATTGGGCGCGGGCAAAGATGTAGCCGGCGTCCTTTTGCGCCGAGGACGGCACGGCGTCGAGCAGCGCCTTGGCATTGCCGGCTTTGCGGATGACGGCCGCCCAGGCGCGGGCGATCGCCATCTCGCTGCCGCCGAGCCGCTCGGCCGCGCGCAGGCCGGCGTCGGCATTGTCTTCATAGAAGCGCTGGCTCATGCGCACCTTGTGGTCGGCCGCGGTCAGCATGTTGCCGTACATGTCGAGCACGCTGCGCTCGACGTCGCCGCTGCTGTCGAGATGGCGCCAGGCGAAGCGCACCAGCGCGGCGGCGCCGTCGCGGTCGCCAGGTCCTTGAGGAGGTTGCGCCAGCAGCGCGTGCGCCAGCATGTAATGGCCCTTGGCGGTGGAGGGCTTCTGCTGCGCGAAGAAGCCGCGCACCGTGCCGTCGTCGATCTTGTCGTTCCACAGCGCATTCTCGGCGCGGCGGCGCAGCAGCGGCGCATGCGGCCAGGAGGGATTGGTGTGGATGAAATGGGCATAGCGCTGAAAGGTCGGTTTGGTGTTGTCGCTGCGCAGCGCGATCCATTCGGCGAGTTTGCGCGCCACCGGGTCGGCGATCGAGCGTGCCGCGACGTCGGCGATCGCTTCGTTGCCCTTGCGCGTCGCGTCGATCACCTGCCGGACCAGCGCGATGTCGGCGGCCGACGTGCTCGTGGTCGGCGCGATGGCGAAGGGGCCGGCGGCCGGTCGCGCCATCGGCTTGAAGTTGGCGCTGGCGGCAAAGATGCCACCGCGCAGCCCGACATTGGCCTGGGCATAGGAATCGGAGGCGGGGCCCGGCTGAGAGCCGGCTTTGGCGGCAACCGGCTTAGGGGCAGCTTCCTTGGCGGCAGCCGCATTGGGGGCAGCCTGCCGGCTGCCGGGCCGGTTTTGCGGCATCGGCACGGCCACGGTCTTTTTAGGGGAAACGGCGGCGGCCTTCTTGGGGGGAATGGCGGTGGTCTTTTTGGGAGCGATGGCGGCGGACGCTTTTGCCGGCGGCTTTTTCGCGGCCTTTTGAACCGGTGGCTGAACCGGGACTTGCGCCTGCGCGGCGGCTGAAACGGCGCATAGCAAGCCGGCCGCCAGACAGGCGCCCCGGATCGAGCCACGGCGCCCTGACGTGTCCCTGGGGAGCCGCCAACAAAGTCGATCGATAAAGTCCATTCGAGCTTTCGCCTTCAGCTTGAGCGCCCGACTCAAAGGCACACGCCAATATAGTCCGCAATAAGCCAATTTCGCCGCCAAAGCATAGCCGGGATGGCCTGGTCTGCGCGCATAAGTCGCGACGATGGTAAAAACAGGGCCGGCTTCGCAGGCCGCCGTTAACGGGGGCTTTCATCGGCGCGGGTGACCCGATATCAATGAAGTTTGCCGCATTAAAGGCCGGGACGGAGAGTGAGCCATGATTGCCAATGGAACCGCGACTGGAACCGCGAAGACCAAGTTCCGGGGCTCGTTCACCGCGCTGGTCACGCCGTTCAAGAATGGCGCGGTCGACGAGAAGGCATTCCGCGACCTGGTCGACTGGCAGATCGCCGAGGGGACGAACGGTCTGGTGCCGGTCGGCACCACCGGCGAAAGCCCGACCCTCAGTCATGAAGAGCACAAGCACGTCATCGAATGGTGCATCGACCAGACCCGTGGCCGCGTGCCGGTGATCGCCGGCGCCGGCTCGAACTCGACCGCCGAGGCGGTCGACTTCGCCAGGCATGCCGAGAAGGCCGGGGCCGATGCCGTGCTGATCGTCACGCCGTACTATAACAAGCCGACGCAGGAGGGCATGTATCAGCACTTCAAGGCGATCAACGACGCCATCGGCATTCCGATCATCATCTACAACATCCCCGGACGCTCCGTGATTGACATGTCGGTCGACACCATGAAGCGCCTGTTCGATTGCAAGAACATCGCCGGCGTCAAGGACGCCACCGCCAACATGGTGCGCGTCTCGCAGCAGCGCGCCGAATTGGGCGACGGCTTCAATCAGCTGTCCGGCGAAGACGGTACGTGTCTTGGCTTCATGGCGCATGGTGGCCATGGCTGCATCTCGGTGACGTCGAATGTCGCGCCGCGGCTGTGCGCCGAGTTCCAGAGCGCATGCCTCAAGGGCGACTACGCCACCGCGCTCAAGCTGCAGGACAAGCTGATGCCATTGCACCAACACCTGTTCGTCGAGACCAATCCGTCGCCCGCCAAGTATGCGCTGTCCTTGCTCGGCAAGATTTCCGACGAAGTGCGGCTGCCGATGGTGCCTTTGTCGGACAAGTCGAAGGCGATCGTGCGCGACGCCATGGTGCATGCCGGGCTGATCAACTAGACGGGCGTGGTCGAACCGGGGCGGGTGAGGGCGGACCATGCTTGAGGAATTCAAGAAATTCGCGCTGCGCGGCAATGTCGTCGATCTCGCCATCGGCGTGATCATCGGCGCCGCCTTCGGCAGCATCGTCTCGTCGCTGGTCGGCGACATCATCATGCCTCTGATCGGGGCGCTGACCGGCGGGCTCGACTTCTCGAACTACTTCCTGCCGCTGTCGTCCAAGGTCACGGCCGGCACTTTACTTGAGGCAAAAAAGCAAGGTGCCGTATTGGCTTATGGTAGCTTCCTGACAATAACGCTTAACTTTATGATCATCGCTTTCGTGCTGTTTCTGGTGATCCGGGCGCTCGGCAAACTCGTCAAGAAAGAAGCCGACAAGCCCGCGGCGGTGCCAAAGCAGGAACTATTGCTGACCGAGATCAGGGACCTGCTGAAAAAGCCGTGATCGGCCTTAACTTGCGTTCGCCGTCCTCCAAGCGGACTAGCGCGTCTTGGCGCCTCAGTCGCCTGCCACCATGAAAGAGTAGTGGAACTTCAGCTTCGGCGCCGATCAACATAAATCATACACCTTGTCGCGCCATAGTGTAGGCTGTTGAGGTCGGCGCGTTGTGCGCCAAAGCGTCTTTATCAGCCGCCGTCCGTTCGCGGCGCCGGCTTAAAAAAATTCTCCGCGCTGCGACACCGCGGATCGGGCATTTCGCCAATTCACATCCGGATTTGTCATCCGCATTCGCTGGCCCCGCATCGCGCGGGACCTATCGACGGTTGTCACCGATCTGTCCGATACCGGACAGACGACAGTTCTCGTGTGGCTTAAGCCTTTCATCGATTGTGGCGGCACGCCCCCTCGGAGCGCGTGCACCTATCCGCCTTCGTCCGCTCGACCGATCGGGCGGGATAGTCATTATGGAAGTCCCCCACTTGGGCGTATCCAACCGGATTCTCGATTCACTGCCAACTGCCGAGGGCGCGCTGCTCAAGCCGCACCTCAAGACGTTTGCCATGGTGCAGGGCACGCTGTTGCAGGAACAGGGCGACCAGTTCGGATACATATATTTTCCGCTCAGCGGCATGATCTCGCTGCTCGCGGTGATGAAGCAGGGACAATCGGTGGAGATCGCGACGGTGGGCCGCGAAGGCGCAGTCGGCGCCATGTCGGGTTTCGGCCCGAGTCATGCCTTCACGCGCGGCATCGTGCGGGTCGAGGGTTCGGCCGCGCGCATCTCGATCGCGCATTTTCAAGAGGCGATGAAGAAGAGCGCGGGGCTGCGCGAGACCATCGTGCGCTATAACGAAGGCCTGCTGGCGCAAGTGCAACAGACGGCGGCGTGCAATGCGCTGCACGATCTCGAACAGCGGCTATGCCGTTGGCTCCTGCAAACGCAGGACCGCGCCGGCGGCGACATGATCACGCTGACGCACGAAATCCTGTCGCAGATGCTGGCAGTGCGCCGCACCACCGTGACTTTGGTGGCGCGCGGCCTGCAGACGGCCGGCGCCATCGAATACAAGCGCGGCAAAATCCGGATCGTCGACCGGCGCAAGCTCGAAAAACGGGCTTGCGAATGCTACAAGGTCGTCAGCCAGCAGATCGACAGGCATTTGCCGGGCTCCAAGGGCTAGGCTGCCGGGCGCCAAGGTCTCAGCGGCAAATCAGTCACGCGCGCGGGCCGGCTGCTCCAATTGCAGCGTAAAGATCTGTTTGCCCAGCTCATCCACGACCTGGACCGACCAATATAACCCGTCAATGCCATTGAATTGCGCGGCGCGGCGGCTAAATGCTGCGGTGCAGGCTGTCGCGTGTTCGCGCGCCGCCGCGGCATCGGTAAAAACCATCCCGCCGGTGTCCGGGAGCTTGGTCAGGCCGTCGGTCAACTGAAAATAGAATTTGGGCAACGGGGCAGTCCCCTGCAATCCACGATCTTACCCGGCTATTGTGTCGTGTAACAGACATAGGCCTAAGTCGGGGCCGGTCGGATCGTTCCATCTGGCGGGCGGGGGCCTCGCGTGGCATAGCTCCAGGGTTAATCGCGGGAAGCTGGATCAAGAATGGCTGCAAAACCGGAGCGCCGCCTCAGGGCGGTGGCTGAAAACCGCAAGGCGCGGTTCAATTTCGAGATCGGCGAAGTGTTCGAGGCCGGCATCGTGCTCACCGGCAGCGAGGTCAAGTCGTTGCGCACCGGCAAGGGCTCGATCGTCGAATCCTATGCCGACGCCAAGGACGGCGAGATCTGGCTGATCAACGCCAATATTCCGGAATACCTGCAGGCGCACCGCTTCAACCATTTGCCGAAGCGGCCGCGCAAGCTGCTGCTGCACCAGCGCCAGATCAACAAGCTTTCCGGCGCGGTCGACCGCGAGGGCATGACCATCGTGCCGCTCAAGATCTATTTCAACGACAAGGGCCGCGCCAAGATCGAGATCGCGCTGGCCAAGGGCAAGAAGCTGCACGACAAGCGCGAGACCGAGAAGGCGCGTTCCTGGCAGCGCGACAAGAGCCGCATCATGCGGGACAGGGGCTGACGCAGGCTATTCGGCGCGCTTGCAGACCGCTTCGATGTTGTTGCCGTCCGGATCGACGACGAAAGCGGCGAAGTAATTCGGGGCATATTCCTTGCGCAGTCCTGGCGGGCCATTGTCTTTTGCACCCGCCGCGATCGCTGCCTCGTAGAAAGCGATAACTTTCTTGCGGCTCTTGGCGGCCAGACAAATATGCACCGGTCCCGATAGCTTCGCCTTCACGCCGACGCTGGTGCCGATCCACAGACAGGTCTTGTTCGTCGTCGTGCCGTAGCCGACGAAGCGCTTCTTCGACCTCGGCACGGCGAAGTCATATTGCGGCGTCAGACCCAGGGGTCTGAGCGCGGCGTCGTAAAAGGCCCGGGCGCGGGCGATACTTTTCACTTTGATACCGACGTGATCCAGCATCGTCCGCGCTCCGTTTCTCGATTGATTGTCGCGGCTACTGAACCACACCGCAGGCGATGCGGCCGCCGGCTTCGCCCGTCGGATCGGTCTTGTAATCGTCGCTGCCGGCGTGGATCACCATGGCCGAGCCGTCGGTGTCGAACACCGAATTTGGTTTGCCTTTTTCCAGCGTGATCGCGGCATTGATGACTTCAACGGTCAGGTCGCCGCTTTGCGGCACATGCAGGTTCGGCATGTCCCCGGCATGTGCGCCGTCGGCCGCCAGCAGGCCGTGCTTGTGGTTATCCGGGTTGAAATGGCCGCCGGCCGAGGTGAAGGCGGGGCCTTCGCACTTGCCGACCGCATGGACGTGAAAGGCATGCTCGCCAGGCGGCAGGCCTTTGACCGAGACGTTGATCAGCACGCCGCGCGGCGTCTGTGTCAGATTGACCGACCCGACTTCCTTGCCCTGGGCATCCTTGAGCGGCGCCGTCGCGGTTTGGGCGGCGGCGGGCAGTGCCGCTGCACCGCACAATAACGCGGCGTAAAGTCCGGTACGTATGAACTGGATTGTCATGTTATCGCTCCCTTTGACTAATTCGGCATTTGCGGCTGCCGCGCCGTCGGCTCTTGATTTAGCGGACTTGACCCAAAGGCGAACATCACGATTCTGTAACCGGCTCAGCCGGGGATAGGTTCACTATGCTGCCGACCAAACTCGATCATTGCGTTATTCATGTGTCGGAGTGGGAACGCTCCAATACATTCTATACGGAAGTCCTCGGCGCCGAGCTGGTGACTCGGCCGGCCGGGGGCTTTGCCTATCGATTCGGCGACAAGCAGCTCAATGTCCATGGTCCGGGCGTGCAGCCGGCGGAGCTGGCGCGCCTCCCGGTGCAGCCCGGCAACAGCGATCTGTGCTTCGAATGGGACGGGCCGATCGCGGAAGCCATCGCGCATTTGCAGGCGCAAGGTATTGCGGTCGAGCGCGGGCCGATGCAGCGCAACGGCGCCAAGGGCCCCGGCACCTCGGTCTATTTCCGCGACCCGGACGGCTCGCTGATGGAGTTCATGTCGTATCGGTAGTCACGCGCCGTCGAGATAATCGCGCACCTTGGCAAAGACATCGCGGAACATCGGCGGCGTCAGGCGGCCGGTATTGGTGTTGTAGCGCGAGCAGTGATAGCTGGAAAACAGCGCGACGCTTTTGCCGTCCGGCGACGCCAGCATGTTCTGCCCTGCGTGCTTGAACGGCATGGCCGATTTCTTCGCAGCAAAGGCGGTCAGCACGCTCGCATGCGCGATGCCGCCGAGCGCGACGATGGCCTTCAGCTTCGGCATCTCGGCGATGGTCGGTTTGAGAAAATCGCGGCAGGTATTGATCTCGACCGGCAGTGGCTTGTTCTCCGGCGGCACGCAGCGCACCGCATTGGTGATGCGGCAGTCGGTCAAGGTCAGCCCGTCATCGATGCGCGCGTCGAACGTGCCTTTGGCGAAACCGTATTCGCCGAGCGTCGCGTATAAAAGCACGCCGGCATAGTCGCCGGTGAACGGCCGTCCGGTGCGGTTGGCGCCTTGCACGCCGGGAGCCAGGCCGACGATCAGCAGCCGCGCGTCGTTCGGCCCGAAAGAGGGCACCGGCGCATTGAACCATGTCGGTTCCTTGGCGCGGCAGGCCTGGCGATAGGCGACCAGACGCGGGCAGCGCGGGCAATCCCGCCCGGGCTTGGAAAGCTCAGGCTTGACCACGGCCACCGCCATCGTCGTGCTCTTACTCGTAGTTTTCGTCGTCGTCCTCGACGCCGGCGCCGGCGCGTTGCGGCGCGCCACTCGGGCGTTGCAGGAAGGCCGGGTGCTGGCCCGGTTCGCCATGCTCGCGCGGGCGCACCGGACGCTCCGACGGCTCGCGGCCGATCTTGTTGCGCAAGGTGATGATGTCGGTGAACACGTCGGCCTGGCGGCGCAGTTCGTCGGCGACCATCGGCGGCTGGGTGGTGACGGTCGAGATCACGGTGACGCGCACGCCCTTGCGCTGCACGGCTTCGACCAGCGAGCGGAAATCGCCGTCGCCGGAGAACAGCACCATATGGTCGATCGTGCCGGCGATCTCCATGGCATCGACCGCGAGTTCGATGTCCATGTTGCCCTTGACCTTGCGGCGGCCGGTCTGGTCGACGAATTCCTTGGTCGCCTTGGTGACGACCGAATAGCCGTTGTAGTCGAGCCAGTCGATGAGCGGGCGGATCGACGAATATTCCTGATCCTCAATGACCGCGGTATAATAGAACGCGCGCAGCAGGTAGCCGCGCGACTGAAACTCGCCGAGAAGCTTCTTGTAATCGATGTCGAAGCCGAGCGACTTGGCCGTCGCGTAAAGATTGGCGCCATCAATAAACAAAGCGATTTTTTCGCCGGGAACGGTCATGGTTGCTCTCTCACAAATCTCGCACGTTTTTTGTCAATAAATCCGATACCGCACAGATGCCGCGCGCGAGAAGCGTGGATGCTCGCCGTATCGGACCGCGAATTTTTAAGACCTCAAGGCGCCGTCGATAAATTCGAAGGTACCCCCGCGAAATCATGCCTAATCCGGTAATGCCCCCGTCCGGCCGGCCTGCTTTGCGGTCGCGGATTGTTCGCTACCAGAGGGTTACGGCTAAACCAAGACAAAAATGCTTGAAATCCGGCCCGGCAGGGGATAGGTACCGGAGGTTCTCAAAGACATAGTTCCACCTAAAGGAGTGACGAGCCGATGGCCCGTGTCACCGTAGAAGATTGCATCGACAAGGTTGAAAACCGTTTCGATCTCGTGCTGCTGGCGAGCCATCGGGCGCGCATGATTTCGTCCGGGTCCCAGATTACCATCGACCGCGACAACGACAAGAATCCGGTCGTGTCCCTGCGCGAAATCGCGGAAACCACCGTGTCGCCGGGCGATCTGAAGGAAGACCTGATCCATTCCCTGCAGAAATATGTCGAAGTCGATGAGCCGGAACCGGAAGTGCCGCTGATCGGCGCCGGCGGCGTCGATGCCGACGTCGTGACCTCCGACCGCATGACCGAGGAAGAGCTGCTCAAGGGCCTCGAAGGCCTGGCGCCGCCGGAAGAAGTGCCGGAAGAGGACGCCGAATAGGCGGTTCGCGTCGGCGTCGCCGATTCGGCTTTTTCGTTCAGATTCGCGATCAAGGCCCGGCTTAACCGCCGGGCTTTTTCGTTTTGCCCCGCCGAACTTGGGCTGACACGGGCTGATATGGGCTTTTTGTTAAGCAGCGCGGCAAACCCTTGCAGGTGTGCCGGATTGTCGTGATATCTATATAAATATGCGCCGTTTCGCGTTTTTTCGCATCCGGAAGCCCGGCGCATTCGAGGCAAGCTTGATATGATGCCGACGCGCCCCGATCTCCCGCGCATGCAGAAGCAGGCTCCGACCCGGGCCCCGCTCGAGCGCCCGGCTGGCAATCCGCCACAAGCGTCCGAAAAGGCCACCCAATCCCGCAAGCCGCAGATGATGCGGCAATACGATCTGATCGAGCGGGTGAAGGCCTACAATCCGAACACCAACGAGGCGCTGCTCAACCGCGCCTATGTTTACGCCATGAAAGCGCATGGCGACCAAAGGCGCGCCTCCGGCGATCCGTATTTCTCGCATCCGATCGAGGTCGCGGCGATCCTCACCGATCTTAAGTTAGACGACTCGACGATCGCGGCCGCGCTCCTTCACGACACCATCGAGGATACCGCGGCCACGCGCGCCGAGATCGATCAGCTTTTCGGACCGGACATCGGCGTGCTGGTCGAAGGCCTGACGAAGCTCAAGAAGCTCGATCTGGTGACCAAGGAAGCCAAGCAGGCGGAAAACCTGCGCAAGCTGTTGCTGGCGATCGCCGACGACGTGCGCGTGCTGCTGGTCAAGCTCGCCGACCGTCTGCACAATATGCGCACGCTCGACTACATGCCAGCGGCGGCGCGCAAGCGCACCGCCGAGGAGACGCTGGAAATCTATGCGCCGCTGGCTGGCCGCATGGGCATGCACGAGATGCGCGAGGAACTCGACGACCTGGCATTCCGCGAACTCTATCCCGATGCCTATCAGGTTGTCACCGCGCGGCTCGCCGCGCTTGCCGTTCGCAACGTGCAACTGATTTCAGAGATCGAACAGCAGCTCACCAAGAAGCTCGCCGACCGCGGCATTCAGGCGCGCGTCGTCGGCCGCGCCAAGCGCGCCTATTCGATCTGGCGTAAGATGGAGCGCAAGTCGGTCGGTTTCGAGCAGCTGTCCGACATTTTCGGTTTCCGCGTTCTCGTCAATTCGCCGGGCGATTGCTATCAGGCGTTCGGCATCGTCCATACGACCTGGCCGATGGTGCCGGGACGTTTCAAGGATTACATCTCGACGCCGAAGGCCAACGAATATCATTCGCTGCACACCACGGTGATCGGTCCGGGCAAGCAGCGCGTCGAACTGCAGATCCGTACCTTCGAGATGCACGAGATCGCCGAATACGGCATCGCCGCGCATGCGTTGTACAAGGACGGCGTCGGTTCGCCGACCGAATTGCTGTCGCGCGAGTCGACGGCCTATGCCTGGCTGCGCCGCACCATCGAGTTGCTGGCGGAAGGTTCGAACCCGGAAGAATTCCTCGAACACACAAAGCTCGAGCTGTTCCACGACCAGGTGTTCTGTTTCTCGCCCAAGGGCAAATTGATCGCGCTGCCGCGCAAGGCGACGCCGATCGATTTTGCCTATGCGGTGCACACCGATGTCGGCAACACCGCGGTCGGCTGCAAGATCAACGGCAAGATCGCGCCTCTGACCTCCGAACTTGGCAATGGCGACGAGGTGGAAATCTTGATTTCAAAAGCGCAGTTGGCGCCGCCGGCAGCCTGGGAATCCATCGTCGTCACCGGCAAGGCGCGCGCGGCGATCAGACGCGCGACTCGCACCGCGGTGCGCGTGCAATATGCCGGTCTCGGCCGGCGCATTGTCGAGCGGTTGTTTCAGCGCGCCAAGATGGCCTATTCGGATGAGAAACTGACCGGCGCATTGCCGCGCCTGGCGCGGTCGTCGCTGGAAGAGGTGATGGCGGCGGTCGGCCGCGGCGAACTGAAAGCTTCCGACGTCGCCCGCGCGATGTATCCCGATTACAAGGAAGAGCGCGCCGCCGCCATGGCGGTGAAGCCGAAATCGGAAAGCGGCTGGTTCGGCCTGAAGAAGCTGACCTCGGTCAAGTTCAAGGTGCCGGGCGGCGAGAAAGTCGGGCCGGCAATCCCGATCCGCGGCATCAATGGCGATCTGCCGGTGCGTTTTGCGCCCGATGGCGGCGCGGTGCCGGGCGACCGCATCGTCGGCATCGTCTCACCGGGCGAGGGTATCACCATCTATCCGATTCAGTCGGCGGCGCTGGCCGAATTCGAGGACAAGCCGGAACACTGGCTCGACGTACGCTGGGACTCGGAAGAAAGCGTGCCGCGCCGCTTTCCGGCGCGCATCGCGGTGCAATCGGCCAACGAGCCGGGCTCGCTGGCGCAGATCACACAGGTCATTGCCGAGCACGACGGGAATATCGACAACATCAATATGGCGCGCCGCGCGCCGGACTTCACGGACCTGACCATCGATCTCGAAGTCTATGACCTCAAGCATCTCACCGACATCATCGCGCAGCTTCGCGCCAAGCCGATGGTGGCGAAAGTGGATCGGGTGAATGGGTAATCCTAACCGCATGATCCCGAAAAGTGGGGACCGGTTTTCGGACAAGATCATGCGGAGTCCAAAATGACTCTTCGCTTGGGCGTGAACATCGATCACGTCGCCACCGTGCGCAATGCGCGCGGCGGCCTGCTGCCCGATCCGGTGCGCGCCGCAAAACTGGCGATCGTCGCAGGCGCCGATGGCATCACCGCGCATTTGCGCGAAGACCGCCGCCACATCCGCGACGAGGATATCGCGCGGCTGAAGGCCGAGATCGACAAGCCGTTGAATTTCGAGATGGCGGCGACCAGCGAGATGGTCGGCATTGCGTTGAAGACAAAGCCGCATGCCTGCTGCCTGGTGCCGGAGAAGCGTAGCGAGCGCACCACCGAAGGCGGCCTCGATGCCGCCGGTCAGCAGACGGCGCTTAAATCCACGGTGCACGCGCTCAAGCATGCCGGCATTCGCGTCTCGCTGTTCATCGCCGCGCAACCGGCGCAGATCGAGGCGGCGGCGGCGTTGGGCGCCGACATTGTCGAAATACATACTGGCGCCTGGTGCGATGCTTTGGCCGAGGGCAGAACCGCGCAGGCGAGCGCCGAATGGAAACAGATCGTTGCTGGCGCCGCGCTGGCGTCCGGTCTTGGACTTGAGGTGCATGCCGGTCACGGTCTCGATTACGCCAGCGCCGAGGAGATCGCCGCGCTGCCGCAGATCGTCGAACTCAATATCGGGCATTTCCTGATCGGCGAGTCCATATTCGAGGGCTTGCCGGAGACGGTGACGTTCATGCGCGCGGCAATGGCGCGCGGGCGTGCGACTATCAAATGATTATCGGTCTTGGCTCTGATCTTTGCGACGTGCGCCGCATCGCCAAGACGATCGAGCGTCATGGCGAGCGCTTTCTCAACCGCATCTTCACGCCGGCCGAGCGCGCCAAGGCGGAGCGCCGGGCCAATGTCGCGGAAACCTATGCCAAGCGCTTCGCTGCCAAGGAGGCTTGCTCAAAGGCGCTCGGTACCGGTATGCGGGGCGGGGTGTTCTGGCGCGACATGGGCGTGGTCAATCTGCCGTCGGGGCGGCCGACCATGCGGCTGACCGGCGGCGCGCTTGCCCGGCTCAATGCCATGCTGCCGCCGGGCCACGAGGCCTGGATTGATGTGTCGCTGACGGACGAGGGCCCGCTGGCCCAGGCCATTGTCATCATTTCCGCGGTTCCCGCGGCGGTGCCACGGACTGCCGCTTGAGATAATAAGCTAACGACGCCAAATGCTTATACAATAGTTTCGCCGATCTTCATTGCACGGCGCGGACCTTCCCGCTACAAGACCGGCGGGGCGACGATGTCGGCTTTTTTGACGACATTTCAGGACGAAAGGCGCAATGAGCGTGACATCCGGTACCAAGCGGAAAGAGGGCGGCGTCGGCGAGACGATCCGCGTCATTTTTCATGCGTTGATCATCGCCTTGGTGATCCGCACCTTCCTGTTCCAGCCTTTCAATATTCCGTCCGGCTCGATGAAGGCGACACTGCTGGTCGGCGATTACCTGTTCGTGTCGAAGTATTCCTATGGCTACAGCCAGTTCTCGCTGCCTTTGTCGCTGCCGATTTTCTCCGGCCGCATTCCTGGCGGGTATCTGCCCGAGCGCGGCGACGTCGTCGTGTTCCGTCTGCCGAAGGATACCTCGACCGATTACATCAAGCGCGTGATCGGATTGCCCGGCGACAAGATCCAGGTCGCCGACGGCGTCGTCTCGATCAACGGCGTGCCGGTGAAACACGAACGCATCGCCGACTATATCGAGACCGAGGAGACCGGGCACGATACGCCGGTCAAGCGCTGGAAAGACACGCTGCCAAACGGCGTCACGTACGAGACGCTCGATCTGGTCGATAACGGCTTCGCCGACAACACCCAGGTCTATACGGTGCCGGCCGATCATTATTTCATGATGGGCGACAACCGCGACAATTCGACCGACAGCCGCTTCAG
>CANKBJ010000068.1 GCA_947479905.1 Bradyrhizobiaceae bacterium | reverse complement strand
TCTGCCGCCGGCCGCCGATCTGGTTTTTGCCCGCGCCGCCGTCAGCGAAGTGCTCAAACATGGCCGCAAGGATTCCAGCCAGCCCTGGGAAAATCCGGCGACCGGCGCGCGCGGCACGGTGACGCCCATCGCCTCGGCCTATCAGAAGGACGATCGCACCTGTCACGACTTCCTGGCCAGCTATGTGAAAGGCGCGTCGCAGTCCTGGATACAGGGCGAAGCCTGCAAGCCGATCGAGGGCGCCGGCTGGGAAGTCCGCTCGATGAAGCCCTGGAAGCGGTCGTAAAACGCGGCGCTTGCGCGCCGTAGCCCATTTTGGGCCAAGGCGCGTTGCAACTCCGCTTGCGGAACCCCACATTAAGTTCGATTCGCCGGCACGAGCGCCGGCGGGCAGGGGCTCATTTCAAACCGGTTTCAAGGAGAGGCGAAGGATGCGCGACCCCTACACCATTCTGGGGGTTTCCAAGGGTGCGAGCGCGGCGGACATCAAAGCCGCCTACCGCAAGCTTGCCAAGAAACTGCATCCCGACGCCAACAAGCACGACGCCAAGGCGGCCTCGCGCTTTTCCGAGCTGAACGCGGCCTATGAAATCGTCGGCGACGACGACAAGCGCAAGGCCTTCGACCGCGGCGAGATCGACGCCGAGGGCAAGCCGCGCTTTCGCGGCTTCGAGGGCGCGCAGCCGGGCGGCGGCTTCGGCCAGGGCGGCGGTCCCGGCGGCGCCAATTTCGAAAGTTTCAGTTTCGGCACCGACGGCTTCCAGCGTCGCGGCGCTGGCGCGGGCCCCGGCGCCGGCGGTTTCGAGGATTTGCTGCGCGGCATGTTCGGCGGGCGGGCCTCTCCCGGCGGCGGCGCGCGCGGCCACTTCAATCAGTTCGAGGCGGAGGATTTCGGCGCGCAAGCGGGCGGTCAGGATTTGATTGCCGAATTGACCGTCACGCTGCCGGAAGCGGCGGCCGGCACGCAGGCGCGCGTGCATCTGCCGACCGGCAAAGAGGTCGAGGTGAAAATCCCCGCCGGAATCACGACGGGTCAGCAGATCAGGCTCAAGGGCCAGGGCTATGCCGGTCCGTCGGGCCGCGCGGGTGACGCCATCATCACCATCACCGTCGCGCCGCATCCGGTGTTCAAGGTCGACGGCGACGATCTGCGCATCGAACTGCCGATCACGCTTTACGAAGCGGTGCTCGGGGCTAAGGTGCGGGTGCCGACGCTCGACGGCGCGGTTGAGCTTGCGATTCCGCCGGACACCAATGCCGGGCGCACTTTCAGGCTCAAGGGCAAGGGTCTCAAGGTCAAAGGCGGCGCGAAGGGCGCGCATGGCGATCTGTTTGTCACCGTGCGCGTGGTGCTGCCCGACAAGACCAGCGACGAACTTAAAGAACTGGCGAAGAAGCTGCGCGATGCTTCGCCTTACGATCCGAGGAAGGATCTGGGGTGACGCTTCAGCTCTTCTTCGGCGCGCTCCTGTCGATCTGTTCGTACACGGTCTTGGTCACCGCCTCGAGCCGCTCGCGGTCGGCCGGGCCGCTCACCACATAGCCGATCTTGTCATCGACCCAGGTGAACGAAGCGAACTGGTCGGCGCTCTTGAAATGCAGCGCGGTTTCCGGCCCGCCCGCCTTGCCGCAGAAAATGGTGAAGCGCTCGCCGGTCGCTCCCTCATACATATAGAAGGCGGCGGCGCCGGTCGGTCCGGGCAACAGCCTGCCGCCGACCAGCTTGAGACCCATCGACGACAGGTCGGGAATGTTGAGTTCATGGCCAACGCGCCGCGACAGCCACTGCTTCAAATGCGCCAGTTCGCTGCCCGGCACTTCGACCGGGTGGCGCACCTCGACGACGTAGAGCCGGTAGGCGTCGAGTGCCTCGGCGGTGAATTTGTCGAACACCGGTTGCGCCGCCGTCGCCGCGCCGTGCGCATACCAGCCGGCGCCGCCGCCGGCGATAAATGCAACAAGCGCCGCCGCCGCGGCCATCGCCGCGAAGGAACGGCCGCGCGCGCGGCCATAGGTGATGTCGTTCTTGATGATCTGGTCGAGTTGCAGTCGTTCCGGCACCGGCTCGTTGACGACCGCGCCATAACGCGCGCGGATGCTGTCGGCCTGGGTCCGCCAGGCGGCGACCAAAGCGGCCTGGTCGGGATTGGCGGCGAGCCAGGCGCCGACGGCTTCGCTACGGTCGGCCGGCAATTCGCCGTCGACATAAGCGTGCAACTCGTCCTCGGTCACGGGAAATTCGCGATCGATCATGGCTAAGCTTTCTCTCTCATTTAACCCGGCGCAGCGTCGGACGCTCGCCATCCAGAAAGGTTTTGATCTGCGCCCGCGCCCGCGCCAGACGCGACATCACGGTGCCGATCGGTACGCCCTGCACATCGGCCACCTCGCGGTAGCTCAGGCCTTCCAGCACCACGAGCAACAAAGCGTGCCGCTGGTCTTCCACCAGACTCGCCAGCGCGCGCTCGATATCGCGGGCGCCGGATTCCGAACCGGAAGCGTCCGGCGCGTCGTGGTCCTCGAGCGAGGCCATGGTCGGCCGCCGCGACAGGGACCGCAGCCGGTTGCGGTTCAGGTTGGTCAGGATCGTGTACATCCAGCTGCGCACGTCGCCGCCGAGAAACAGGTGCTCCGACCGCAACGCCCGCACCAAGGTGTCCTGCACCAGGTCGTCGGCAATGTCGGCGTCCCGCGTCAACGCCCGCGCATAGCGGCGTAAGGCGGGAATCGTCAGTTCAACGCCTTGCCGGAACGTGGCCAAAGGCCCTCCTTGATCCGCGCTACCTGAAGCCCGGCAAATAAGCCTAGCCGAGAACACCCGGGGCCTGCGCCAATCGATGCCCCTATGGTTAGAAAAACCCCGTGATTATAGACATATTCCCGGAACTGAATTGAATTAACGCCAATTTCGGTTCCTACCGGCCAGCTTGCTTGATGGTCCGGATACCCTATGCCATACGATGCCGACCGGCTCCCGGCCGGCGATCACGAGGACGGCAATGGCGGAAATCTCAGGTCTGATGCGCGGCAAACGCGGGCTGATCATGGGCGTCGCCAATAACCGATCGATCGCCTGGGGCATTGCCCGGGCCTGCCGCGACCACGGCGCCGATCTGGCCTTTACCTATCAGGGCGACGCGCTGAAAAAGCGGGTCGAGCCCTTGGCCGAGGAGGTCGACGGGCTGGTGGTCGGCCATTGCGACGTCACCGATCCGGCCTCCCTCGACGCGGTGTTCGCACAGGTCCAGCAGGCCTGGGGCTCGCTCGATTTCATCGTCCACGCCATCGCCTTTTCCGACAAGGATCAGCTCGACGGCCGCTACGTCGACACCACGGAAGAAAACTTCACCAAGACCATGCTGATCAGCTGCTACTCGTTCACGGCGATCGCGCAGCGCGCCGAGAAGCTGATGACCAATGGCGGCTCGATGCTGACGCTGACCTATTACGGCGCCGAGAAGTGGATGCCGCATTACAATGTCATGGGTCTGGCCAAGGCGGCGCTGGAGGCCTCGGTGCGCTATATGGCCGCCGATCTCGGCGTCAAGGGTATCCGGGTCAATGCCATTTCGGCCGGTCCGATCAAAACCCTGGCGGCGTCCGGCATCGGCGACTTCCGCTATATCCTGAAGTGGAACGAGTTCAATACACCGCTGCGCCGCAACGTCACGCTGGAGGATGTCGGCAAGGCCGGCGTGTTCTTCCTGTCGGATCTGTCGAGCGGCGTCACCGGCGAAATCCAGCATGTCGATGCCGGCTATCATATCGTCGGCATCAAGCATCCGGACGCCCCCGATTTCACGGTGAAATAGGCGCGCATGATCCCGAAAAGTGGATACCGTTTTTCGGATCAGATCATGCGCAATTCAAAATGACATTGCCGACGGTTTTCTATATCCGTCACGGCGAGACCGACTGGAACGTGGCCGGCCGGCTGCAAGGCCACCGCGACATTCCGCTCAACGACAAGGGCAGGGGCCAGGCCGCCCATTGCGGCGAGATATTGCACGATCTGTTGACGCGCGACGGCCGCGATCCGCGAAGTCTCGATTACGTCTCAAGCCCGCTCGGTCGCGCCACCGAGACGATGGAGCTGCTGCGCCCCAAGCTCGGCCTGCCGGCCGAGGGCTACATGAGCGAGCCGCAATTGATCGAGCTTTCCTTCGGCGACTGGGAGGGCTCGACCATCGCGCTGTTGCACCGGAACGATCCGGTCCGCATTTCGCAGCGCGAACACGACAAATGGCATTTTGTGCCGCCCAACGGCGAAAGCTACGAGATGGTCGCGGCCCGGATGAAGCGCTGGTACGATGGGCTCCAAGGCGACGTCGTCGCCACCTCGCATGGCGGCACCTGCCGCGGGCTGATGGCATGCCTCGGCGTCGCCAAACCGGCGGTGGCGCCCTTGATCGACATCATTCAGGGCGAAGTTTACGTCTTTCAGGGCGATAAACTGACCCGTTACGCTTGAGCCGGGCAGGCATTTGACCCCCGCAAGGCTGCGGGGTACCTAAACCACCATGTCGTTCAACACTTTCGGCCACCTGTTCAGGTTCACCAGCTTCGGCGAAAGCCACGGGGCGGCGATCGGCTGCGTGGTCGATGGTTGCCCGCCGCGCATCCCGCTGACGGAAGCCGACATCCAGATCCATCTCGACAAGCGCCGCCCCGGCCAGTCGCGCTTCACCACGCAGCGGCAGGAGCCGGACGCGGTGAAGATTTTGTCCGGCGTATTCACCGGCGAGGACGGCGTCCAGGTGACCACGGGCACGCCGGTCATGCTGTTGATCGAGAACGTCGACCAGCGCTCGAAGGACTATTCCGACATCAAGGACAAGTACCGGCCCGGCCATGCCGGCTATGTCTATGACGTCAAATACGGCATCACCGATTATCGCGGCGGCGGCCGCGCCTCGGCGCGTGAGACCGCGGTGCGGGTCGCCGCCGGCGCGGTGGCACGCAAGGTCATTCCCGGCCTGTCGGTGCGCGCCGCTCTGGTACAGATGGGCCCGCACAAAATCGACCGCACGCGCTGGGACTGGAATGAGGTCGACAACAATCCGTTCTTCTGCCCCGATCTGGTGATGGCGAAATTCTACGAGGCGTATCTCGACGGCATCCGCAAGTCCGGCTCCTCGGTCGGCGCGGTCATCGAGGTCGTGGCCGAGGGGGTCCCCCCCGGCCTCGGCGCCCCGGTCTATGCCAAGTTAGATGCCGATCTCGCCGCCGCGCTGATGAGCATCAACGCTGTCAAAGGCGTCGAGATCGGCGACGGCTTCGATACCGCGGCGATGGTCGGTGAGGACAATGCCGATGAGATGCGCATGGGTAACGACGGCAGACCGGTGTTCCTGTCGAACCATGCCGGCGGCATCCTCGGCGGTATTTCCACGGGACAGGCGATCATCGCGCGCTTCGCGGTCAAGCCGACCTCGTCGATCCTGACGCCGAAGAAGACGGTGGACCGTTACGGCAACGACACCGAAATCATGACCAAGGGCCGCCATGACCCCTGCGTCGGCATCCGCGCCGTGCCGATCGGCGAAGCCATGGTGGCGGCCGTGTTGGCCGATCACTATCTGATGCATCGTGGTCAGGTCGGCGCAGGCGTCGCGTGGCCGTTCACCAAACCGGCGTGACGCCGCGCAAGATTTAAGCCGCGAAACTTAAGCGGCAAGAGGTAAGTCCAAGTGCCCAATACTCACAGCAAAGTTGAATCGGCGATCAAGGCCTTCGCCAAGGGCGAACTCGTGGTCGTTACCGACGACGACGACCGCGAGAACGAGGGCGATCTCTTTGTCGCAGCATCACTCTGCACGCCGGAAAAGATGGCTTTTATCATCCGCTACACGTCCGGCATCGTCTGCGCGCCGCTCGGCGCCGAGCACGCGACGCGTCTGCATCTCGATCCGATGGTGGCCAAGAACGATGCGCCGCTCGGCACCGCATTTACTGTGACCGTCGACGTCAAGCATGGTCTGACCACCGGCATCTCGGCCGAGGAGCGTACCAACACGGTGCGCGCGCTGGCCAACGACAACAGCGGCGCCTCCGACTTCGTGCGCCCCGGCCATGTGTTTCCACTGGTCGCGCGCCAGGGCGGCGTGCTGATGCGCTCCGGTCATACCGAAGCCTGCATCGATCTGTGCAAGCTCGCCAATCTGCCGCCGGTCGGCGTCTTGTCCGAACTGATGAACGACGACGGTACGGTGATGCGCGGCCCGCAGGTCGCAGCCTTCGCCGACAGGCACAAGCTCACTTACATTTCCATTGCTGAACTGATTGCCTATCGGCAAAGCCGCGAGAAACTGGTCGAACGCGTCGGCGAATTTCCGGCGGCCTCCGAAATCGGTACGCTCAAGGGCTATGCCTATGTGACTCCGTTCGACTCGGTGCATCACATGGCCTTCGCCTATGGCGACATCGGCGATGGCCGCAATGTGCCGGCGCGCTTGCATCGCGCCGACGTGATCGGCGACGTGTTCGGCGGCGCCAGGGCGATCCGCGCTTCGCTCGCCCGCTTCAAGGCGGAAGGCCGCGGCGTCATCGTCTATCTGCGCGACGGCACCGCCGGCGTGCCGGTCGCCGCCATTCCGCACGAGGGCGATACCGGTACCGATGCGGCGCGCTCGCAGCAATGGCGCGACGTCGGCCTCGGCGCGCAGATATTGAAGGATCTCGGCATCTCCTCGATCCGCCTGCAGACCTCGAGCCAGCGCACGTATGTGGGCCTGGGCGGTTTCGGCATCGAAATTGCGGGCACCGACGCGCTCGACGGCTGACCCCGCCCGCGCGCCGGGACGGCCTTTTTTCCGCCCGCGCTTCGTGCCAACATTCGGTTTCTTGCACGGAACAGAGCAAGGAGCGGGCATGAGGCGTAGTCGTCTTTATGGCGCCGTCGCGGGCGGGTTGGCCGCCGCGGCATTCGCGCTTGTCGCCGGGGCCGTTCCCAATCCCCGCTTCGCCGACCGCTCTCCCAATGCCGTCTCCGTCGATGTCGAACTCGTGCTGGCCGTCGATGTTTCCTATTCGATGGACCCGGAAGAGCAGGCGCTGCAGCGCGAAGGCTATATCCAGGCGCTCACCTCGCGCGAATTCCTCTCGGCGCTGCGCGAAGGCGGCAACGGCAAGATCGCCGTCACCTATTTCGAATGGGCCGGCGCCGCCGACCAGAAGATCGTGGTGCCGTGGCGCGTCATTGACGGACCGGAGTCGGCGGATTCGTTCGCCGCCGAAATCACCAATGCGCCATACCGCCGCGCCTCGCGCACGTCGATTTCCGGCGCCATCAATTTCGGCCGCGCGCTGTTCGACAATAGCGGCTATCGCGGCCTGCGCCGCGTCATCGACGTGTCGGGCGACGGCGCCAATAATGCCGGCCCGCTGGTCGCGCTCACGCGCGACGAGACCGTCGCCGCCGGCATTACCATCAACGGCCTGCCGATCATGCTCAAGCGCAGCAATATGGGCTATGTCGATGCCGAAGAACTCGATGTCTACTATGAGGACTGCGTCATCGGCGGCACCGGAGCTTTCGTCGTGCCGATCCGGGACCGTTCAGAATTCGTCAAGGCGACGCGCACCAAGCTCATTCTCGAAATCGCCGGCCTTCAACCGGACGCGCGCGTCATCCCGGCGAGCGCCGAGAAGCCGCGCGTGTCCTGCACTATCGGCGAGAAGGTGTGGCGCGAGCGCTGGGGCGACGGGATGGATTTCCGCTAGCGCGTGAACTTCGCCACCAGCTCGACATGGTGCGAATAGCGGAACTGGTCGACCGGCGTCACCGATACCAGCCTGTAGCCGCCATCGATGAGCGTGCGCGCGTCGCGCGCGAAAGTCGTCGCGTCGCAGGACACCGCGACCACCACCGGCACCTTGCTAAGGCTAAGTTCGCGCGCCGTTGATTCAGCGCCTTGGCGCGGCGGATCGAACACCACGGCGTCGTAGTTCTTCAACTCGATGGCCATCAGCGGACTGCGGAACAGATCGCGCGTTTGCGTCTCGACCGCTTTCAAGCCCGACGTCATCGCCACCGCGCGATCGAGCGAGCGGATGGCGGCGTTCTCGGTATCGATCGCGGTAACGCGCGCGGTTTCCGCCAGGCGCAGCGCGAATGTGCCGATGCCTGAAAACAGATCGGCGACGCGCTTGATCTTCTTGCTGTCGCCGATGTGACCGGTCACCAGCCGCGCCAAGGCCGCTTCGCCTTCGCCGGTTGCCTGCAGGAACGCGCCGGGCGGCAGAGGCACCATCGCGCGGCCGACTTTCAGCATCGGCTGCTCGCGTTGCAGCACCAGTTCGCCGTAGCGCGTGATGCGGGCGAGTCTATACTCGTCGGCGATGCGCGCCAAAGCCGCGGTCTGCTTGGTCGAAAACGGATTGGCGCCGCGCAGGTCAACATCCATGCCGCTGTCGGTCGCGGTGACATGAATGTCGAGCGGCTTGTTGGCCGTCGGCTTCACCAGCTCGGCAATGGCCCAGGCCATCGGTATCGCCTGCTTGAGGCCGGGCGTCAGGATCGGACACTCATCGATGCCGATGATCTGGTGCGTGCGCTGCGCCGTGTAACCGACTTCGAGAATGTCGCCGTGCGCTCGTTTGGCATGAAAGGTCGCGCGGCGGCGGCCTTTGCCATGGGCGTCGATGATCGGCTCGACCGGCGCGATCAGCCCGGCGTGCTCGAGCGCCTCGACCACCAGATTGCGCTTCCACAAAAGATATTCGGCGAGCGACCAGTGCTGCATGGCACAGCCGCCGCAGACACCGAAATGCTTGCATATCGGCACGGCGCGCTCATGCGACGCCTGCTCGACGCGCAGCAAATGGCGGCGGTCGGGATGCCCGCCGACAGGCTCCACCGTCACGGTTTCGCCGGGCAGTGCAAAAGGCACATAGACCGGGCCGGTATTGCTGTCTGCGATACCGTCGCCGCGATGGCCGATGCGGGCGATCTTCAATTGTTCGGTCATGACGCGGCTTTAACCGACCGAGGGGCCCGGCGGCAACCTCAATGCGCGATATGGCCCGGCGCGGCCGGCATATAGCCGCGCAGCGTCAGAACGTTAAAGCGCCACACCAAAAGCAGTGCATAGACGCCCAATCCGACGGTAAAGCCGATCCAGACGCCGACCGCCTCCAGCCGCGCCGGAAACGCCAAGGTGTAGGAAGTGGCGAAGCCGATCACCCAAAAGCTCACCGCGGCGAAGATCATCGGGATGCGGGTGTCGTTGAGCCCGCGCAGCGCGCCGGCGGCGACCGATTGCACGCCATCGACGATGAAGAATGTCGCGCCGAAGGCCAGCAGGGTGGCGGCCAGCGCCGCGGTGGCGCCAATATCGGCCGCTGCCGTACCGAGAAACAGCAACGGGATGACGTGGCGGAAGGCGACGATGAGCAGCACCATCGCACTCATGAAAATCGCGGCGAGGCCTATGGCGGCAAAACCTGCGCGGCGCGTGCCGGCGGCGTCGCGCCGCCCGACCGCGTGCCCGACGCGCACCGTCGCCGCCATCGATATGCCGAACGGCACCATGAACAGGATAGACGCCGTTTGCAGCGCGATCTGGTGCGCGGCGAGCGCGGTGGTGCCGATCCAGCCCATGAGGATCGCGGCGGTGGCGAACAGGCCATACTCGAGCAGGAATGCGCCGGCGATCGGAAGGCCGACAATGAAAAGCCTGCCAAGCAGCGGCCGATCGATGCGCCAGAAGCGGCCGAGCACCTGGAATTTCTTGAACGGCCGTTGCGCGTAGCAGACGGCAAAGCCGGCCATGCACATGCCGAGATTGACGATCGTTGTGGCGACGCCGGCCCCGAGCAGGTCAAGTTCGGGCAACCCGAACGCGCCGTAGATCAGCGCATAGGCAAGCAGCGCATTGATCGGGATGGCGGCGAGCGTGATCCAAAGTGCCGGCTCCGGTTTATTGACCGCGCCCATGAAGCCGCGCAAGGCGACGAACCACCAGCCCGGCACCAGGCACCAGCCGAGCCCCATGAGATAGCGGCCGGCGAGTTGCGCAATGTCCGCATTCTGGCCGAGCGCCAGCAAGATGGCTTCGCCCTGGTATTGCAGCGCCGTCATCGGCACGCCGAGCAGCACGGCGGCCCACAGGCCGACGCGCAAGGCGCGCCGCACCATGCGCGGTTCGCGCGCGCCATAGGCCTGCGCGGAGAGCGGCGACACGGCCGAGACGACGCCCATGCCGATCATGAAGGCGGCAAACAGTACGGTCTGCGCCAGCGCCGCCGCCGCAATGGCGGTGTCGCCGAGGTGGCCGACCAGCATCAGGTCGGTGGTCATCATCGCCACCTGGCCAAGTTGCGTCAGCGCGATCGGCAAGGCGAGCTTCACCGTCGCATTGATTTCGATGCGCCAGAGCGATGCGCGCAACGGCGCGCGTGCGGCAGTGGCGATGTGTTGAGCCGGCATTGTCATGGCGGCGACCTTAGCACGCGATGTGGCGAGACCATGACGGCTTCGATCAAAGCTGATGATGCGGCGGATCGGCGCGGTTGATGATTGGTCTATTCGCGCGTCGCGCCGAGCAAAAATTCAACATTGCCGTCGCCGCCGCTGATTGGCGACGGAATAACGCCATCGACGCGCCAGCCGAGCGTGGCGACGAAGGCTGCTATGTCGCCGCAGACGGCCGCATGCACGGCGGGATCGCGGACGATGCCACGTTTGACAAGCGCGCGCCCGGCTTCGAATTGCGGCTTGATCAATGCAACGAGCTGCGCCGGTTTGTGCGCCAGCGCCAAAGCCGGCGGCAGAACCAGTTTGAGCGAAATGAAACTGGTGTCGATAACGACGAGATCGGGTGGCGGTGCCAGATGCGCAGGGGAGAGCGTGCGTATGTCGGTCTGCTCCAGCGACACCACGTCGGGCAGCGCGCGCACAGTCGGATGCAATTGGCCGCTGCCGACATCGACGGCGTAAACCTTGCGCGCGCCGCGCTCGCACAGCACCTGCGTGAAGCCGCCGGTCGAGGCGCCGACGTCGAGGCAGACACGGCCTTTCGGCGAGATGGCGAAATGATCGAGCGCGGCCGCGAGCTTGACGCCGCCGCGCGAGACATAAAGATGGGCGGCGCTGGCCTCGATGCTTGCATCCGGCGCGATGGCCTCAGCGACTTTGAGGACCTGCTTGCCATCTGCAAACACCAGCCCGGCCTCGATCGCCGCCCGCGCCCTGGCGCGGCTGTCGAACAGCCCTCGCTCGACCAGCAGGCGATCGGCGCGTTCTTTTTTTGGGGGCACTGGCGTTACGCCAGCTTCACGGTCTCTGCCGCGTGGTCCTTGCCGAGCGCCTCGAACACCTTGACGACGATGCCGTGAGCATCGAGGCCGGCGCTGGCATACATCGCCGCCGGCGTATCCTGGTCGATGAACACATCCGGCAGCACCATGCAGCGCACCTTCAAGCCAGCATCGAGCACACCGTTCTCGGCCAAAGTCTGAAGGACATACGAGCCGAAGCCGCCGACCGAGCCTTCCTCAATCGTGACCAGCACGTCGTGCTCGCGCGCCAGCCGCAGCACCAGATCGGTGTCGAGCGGCTTGGCGAAGCGCGCGTCGGCCACAGTCGTTGACAGGCCGAGCGCCTTCAGTTCATCGGCCGCTTTCAGGGCTTCGCCGAGCCGCGTGCCGTAGGACAACAGCGCAATCTTGTGGCCTTCGCGGACGATGCGGCCCTTGCCGATTTCGAGCGGCACGCCTTCGGCCGGCAGCGCCACGCCGGTGCCTTCGCCGCGCGGATAGCGCAGGGCGGAGGGGCGGTCATTGATTGCGACCTGCGTCGCCACCATGTTGACCAGTTCGGCCTCGTCGGCGGCGGCCATCAAAACAAAATTGGGTAGGCAGCCCAGATAGGCAACGTCGAAAGCGCCGGCATGCGTCGGCCCGTCGGCACCAACGAGGCCGGCGCGGTCGATGGCGAAACGCACCGGCAATTTCTGGATGGCGACGTCATGTACCACCTGGTCGTAGCCGCGCTGCAGGAACGTCGAATAGATGGCGCAGAATGGCTTGAAGCCTTCGGTGGCAAGGCCCGCCGCGAAAGTCACCGCGTGCTGCTCGGCAATGCCGACATCGAAAGTGCGCGCCGGGAATTCCTTTTCGAACTGATCGAGCCCGGTGCCGGACGGCATCGCCGCGGTGATGGCGACGATCTTGTCGTCTTTGCGCGCTTCCTTGATGAGGCTGTCGCCGAATACCTTGGTGTATTGCGGCGCGCTACCTTTGGATTTTGCCTGCGCGCCGGTGGCGACATCGAACTTGACGACGCCGTGATATTTGTCGGCCGAGGTTTCCGCCGGGGCGTAGCCTTTGCCCTTTTGCGTGACGACATGGACCAGGATCGGCCCGATCTCGGCGTCGCGCACGTTGCGCAAAATCGGCAAGAGGTGATCGAGATTGTGCCCGTCGATCGGCCCGCAATAATAGAAACCCATCTCCTCGAACAGGGTGCCGCCCATGACATAGCCGCGCGCATGTTCGACGGCGCGAGTGATGGCGCGGTCCCACGATTTCGGCAGATGCTTGGTCAGTTGCTTGCCGACGTCGCGGATCTTCAAGTAGGTCGCGCCGGAACCGAGGCGGGCGAGGTAGGCCGACATGGCGCCGACCGGCGGCGCGATCGACATGTCGTTGTCGTTGAGGATGACGATGAGACGTTCGTTGCGCGCGCCGGCATTGTTCATCGCCTCGTAAGCCATGCCGGCGGACATGGCGCCGTCGCCGATCACGGCGATGACATTGTTCTTGTCGCCGTTGAGATCGCGCGCCACCGCCATGCCGAGCGCGGCGGAGATCGAGGTCGAGGAATGCGCGGCACCGAACGGATCGTATTCGCTCTCGGCGCGCTTGGTGAAGCCGGACAGCCCGCCGCCCTGGCGCAGGGTGCGGATGCGGTCGCGGCGTCCGGTCAAAATCTTGTGCGGATAGGCCTGGTGGCCGACGTCCCAGATCAGGCGGTCGGCGGGAGTGTCGAACACCGCGTGCAGCGCCACTGTCAGTTCGACCACGCCCAAGCCGGCGCCGAGGTGCCCGCCGGTCTTGGCCACCGCGTCGATCATTTCATGGCGCAATTCGTCGGCCAACTGCTTGAGTTGCTCGGCGGAGAAATTGCGCAAATCGGCCGGAATTTTCACGCGGTCGAGCAGCGGGGTTTTGGAAGCCTCGGACAAAATGGAACTCCGGTCGTCAAACTTGAGCCCGGATGGCTGCATTCGATCCGGGGTATCAGAGACTTACACCGTTGAGACAGGCCGGGCAATTCGCCGTCCGGACCCGCAAGAAACGGCGCTATTCGACGTCGAGCGGGGAGGTACCGGTGGGCTTGCCGGAGGCGTCGAGCGTAATCTTTTCGACCCGGGCTTCCGCTTGTTTCAACAGCTCTTCACAGCGCTTTTTCAGGACCTCGCCGCGCTCGTAGATCGCCACCGATTCCTCGAGCGGCACCTTGCCTTCTTCGAGCCGCTTGACGATCGTTTCAAGCTCGGCGATCGCCGTCTCGAAGGTCAGCTTCTTGATATCGGCGTTGGTGGTGTCGGCCATGGTCGTTATCCGGCAGGCAAGGGCGGGTACTCTGGGATGGCGAATATAGGGCCTCCCGTCAACCGCGGCGACGGGCCTTCGACCAGCGCCAGCCTAAAAACCTCAGGACCAGGCCGCGCGGCAGGAGCCTGGGCAGCAGCGTGGCGATGCGGTTCGGCTTGCCGGGGACGACGATGCGGTGGCCGGCCATGAAGCCTGCATAGCCGGCGCGCGCCACCGCTTCGGCCGAGCGCGATAGCGCCGCCGGGAAATAATCGTGCGGCACGCCCGCGCGATCGTTGAATTCGGTCGCCACCGGGCCGGGGCAGAGCGCGCAGACCTTGACGTCGTCGGCCTTCAACTCCTCGTGCAGCGCTTCGGTGAGCGAGACGACGAAGGCCTTGCTGGCGTGATAGACCGCCATGCCGGGTCCGGGCATGAAGCCGGCGATGGACGCGACATTGAGGATGCCGCCTTTGTGCCGCGTGATGCCGGGAATGAAGCGCAAGGTCAGGTCGGTCAACGCGCGGTTGTTGAGAGCGACGATGGCAAGCTGCCGGTCGCGGTCGAGCAAAGCGGCGTCGCCCAGGAGACCGAAGCCGGCATTGTTGACTAGAATCGATACCTCCAGGCCAGCCTCCTGCAACGCGGCGGCAAGACTGGCTACACCTTCGGGCTGGCCGAGGTCGGCGGCGATGACGCGCGGGCGGGCGTGTCCGTTCGCGGCGATCGCGTCGGCCAGCGCGTTCAATTCGGGCGCGCGCCGCGCGGTGAGCACCAGCGCGTGGCCGTGGCTGGCGAATTCGTGCGCCAATGCCGCGCCGATGCCGGAGGACGCGCCGGTGATCAAAGTTACGGGAAGCATGCTGGAACCATTGGCTGACATGGCCGAATGAATGCGCGACAATGCGGCGTAATGCAACAATGAGGTGACCGCGCGTGACCGGCCTGCGAGACAAGATCATTCTCATCACTGGCGCCGGCGGCGCGATTGGCGGCGCGGTCGCGGCGGAAGTAAAAGCGCAAGGGGGTACCGTGATTGCCTCCGATCTTAAATCCGGCATCGACATGACGCTCGACGTCACATCGGAGCAAGACTGGCAGCGCGTCACGGCCGAGATCATGCGAAAGCACGGCCGTCTCGATGGGCTGGTCAACGCCGCCGGCATCGCTGTTGTCGGCAATATTGAAAAGACCGATTTCGCCACCTGGCGGCGCGTCATGTCGATCAATCTCGACGGCACGTTCCTCGGTTGCAAATATGCGTTTCCGCTGTTGCGCAAACAGGGCGGGGCGATCGTCAACCTGTCGTCCGTTCTCGGACTGGTCGGCAGCGCCGGATTGGCCGCCTACAGCGCGTCCAAGGGCGGGGTGTCGCTCCTGACCAAATCGGTGGCGCTCAACGGTGCGCGCTACAAGCCGCCGGTGCGCGCCAACTCCATTTGTCCGGCCTTCATCGACGGTGCGATGGTCGACGACATCGCGGCGAACGCGCGCGATCCGCAAAAAGCGCGCGAGAATTTCGCCGGCGATATTCCGCTGGCACGGCTCGGCAAACCGGAGGAGGTCGCTTCGCTGTGCGCTTATCTGTTGTCGGATGCGGCCGCGTTTATCACCGGCGCCGATGTGCCGATCGATGGCGGACTGACGGCGCGGTAAGCACGCGATGGCGGCTACCCCCGCATCAGCGCGGTGACATGCGCAGCGGCTGAGCGCGCCAGGCCCTGCAGGTCGTAGCCGCCTTCCAGAATGGAGACGACACGGCCTTGCGCCGTTGAATTGGCGACATCCATCAGCCGCTGAGTCACCCAGGTGTAATCGGCTTCCAAGAGATTGAGATTGGCGAGCGGATCGCGGGTATGCGCGTCGAAGCCGGCCGAGATGATGAGAATGTCGGGATGGAAATCGCGTAGGCGCGGCAGGATCACCGTTTCAAAGGCATCGCGGAACTGGTCGCCGCCGTCGCCGGCGCGCAAGGGCGCATTGACGATGGTGTTATGTTCGCCGCGCTCGCCGAGCGAACCGGTGCCGGGATAAAGCGGCATCTCATGCGTCGATGAATACAAGACGCTCTTGTCGAACCAGAAAATATCCTGCGAGCCGTTGCCGTGATGCACGTCGAAGTCGACAATCGCCGCGCGCTCGGCGCCGTAACGCTTCTGCGCGTAGCGCGCGGCGATCGCCGCGTTGTTGAAAAAGCAGAAGCCCATCGGTTTGGCCGTCTCGGCATGGTGGCCGGGGGGGCGTGTGGCGACGAAGGCGTTCGACGCCTTCTGGTTCATCACCTCGTCGACGGCCAGACACGCGCCGCCGGCGCCGCGCAAAGCCGCCTCGAAACTGCCGGGCGACATCGTCGTGTCGGCGTCGATCCGCACCATGCCTTCGGACGGCGAGGCGTTGCGGATCTCCTGGAAATATTCCAGCGGATGCACCAGCGTGATCAGTTCCTCGGTCGCCATCGGCGCCTGTTCGCGCATCAGGATCTGGAAACGCTCGTCCTCCAGCGCCTGCTCGACCGCGCGCATGCGGTCCGGCCGCTCGGGGTGGCCCGGCGGGGTCTGGTGGTCGATACAGGCGGGGTGCGAAATCAGGAGTGTGGACATAGTCTTTATGTAATGCCGGGGGCGGGGCGTTGCAAACTTGCGGGCGACGATGTTTTCGCCGGCTTGTTCGGTGGGCGAGCGCTCGCATTCTCGCGGCGCGGACGCGCCCGAGCTTTGCAAGTGTCCCTCTTCCTAAAAAAGAAGAGGGGGACGGCGCACCGAAAGGCGCGACGTTTCCTTCATCACACGCATCTCTTTTGGAGATGCGTGGCGCCTCTCGGCGCGCCGTCCGGCGCTTTCGCGGCAGCCGGGCCACGCTTCCGGCGGCTATTGACCTCCCAGGGCGGCCGGGCTCTCGACCCTTTTGGGCATCGAGAAACCCTTTTGCCCCGGCAAGGCCAACGGCTACGCACCGTCAGCCGGCTCCCGGCGGGGGGTCCTAGTGCCCCCGGGTGGAGCCCCGGCACCGCCCGAGCGCGCGGGGTCAGCTTAACCCCGCGCCCGCGGACGCCGATCCGTTCCCCACGAGCCGGCGCTACCGGATCATGCCCCTCAGGGGGAACGGACGG
>CANKBJ010000067.1 GCA_947479905.1 Bradyrhizobiaceae bacterium | reverse complement strand
GCCTGCCGGTCTATGACGCGCGCGGCGGCCTGCGCTCCTATGGCGCGGGCGCGCAGGCGCTCTATGCCTGGACCCCGCAATGGTCGAGCAACGTGTTCATCGAATATGAGCGCCTGACCGGCGATGTCGCCAATTCGCCCCTGGTCTCCTTGCGTGGCAAGCGCGATCAGGTGGAGGTCGGCACCGGTCTGACTTATTCCTTCAATATTCCGGCATTGTGGTAATAGAAACTCAGAACTGGTCTCCAGCCTGAGTTTTTCCGATGCGACTGATTGCTGCCTGCGTCTCTGTCCTGCTGCTGGCGGGCTGCGCCGAATCCACGCTCACCCAATCGTCCGTCCTCGGCGGCGGCGGCGGCTCCTCGCCGCGGCCGAAAGTCGTCGTGGTAAGCGATTTCTCGATTTCGCCGGACGTGCAGGTGCTTGATCGCGCCTTCACCGCGCGGCTCGAGCGCAAGATCGGCGCCTTCCCGACGTTCGAACGCAAGCAGCGCACGGTCGAGCGCGTCACGGACGAGGTCCTCGCCACCGTCGTCGCCACCTTGCGCGAAGCCGGCCTCGACGCCGAGCCCGGCAGCGAAGAGGGCCTCTCGCTCGCCGAAAGCACAGTGCTGGTCTCCGGCAAGTTGCGGCCGTCCGATGCGTCCGCGAAAAAGAACGACGCCGGCATTGGCGGCGGCAAGAGCGGCGTGATCGCCGACATTTCGCTGTCGAGCTTCTCCAGTTTCGGCAAGAAGCAGTTGTCGTCG
The DNA here is from genome assembly GCA_947479905.1 of Bradyrhizobiaceae bacterium. Taxonomy (GTDB): domain Bacteria; phylum Pseudomonadota; class Alphaproteobacteria; order Rhizobiales; family Xanthobacteraceae; genus Pseudolabrys. The sequence goes on along the minus strand of CANKBJ010000067.1, from coordinate 16,089 downwards.
TTCAGCGCCGAGCCGTCCGGCGGCAAGCCGGCCGCCGGCAAACAGGCGGCCGCGTTCAACGCTCTCGTCGCCGAGGCGCTCGCCGCCAACAAGGCCGCGCCGGAAAAGCTGTCGCCCGATGTCGAAGCCGCCGCGCGCCGCATCGGCCGCGGCGCCGGCGACAAGATCGTCGCCTTCGGCAAGGCGCAGGGCTGGTTCGGCGGCGACGCCGAGGCGTCGGCGGAAGCCGCGCCGGCCATCGACGAAAAACCGGCCAGGCCATCGGCGGCGGCGCGCACGGCGGCGGCCAAACCCGAGGCAAAGCCGAAACCGGCGGCGAAGCCCCGCTCGGCCAGACGACCGGCCGATGACGGACCGGCGAATTCGGACGACACCCCGGCGGCCGACTGAGTTTCCGCCCTCATCCTGAGGAGCCCGCCGAAGGCGGGCGTCGCGAAGGATGGGCGCCGGCTGCGAGGGCCTTGACAGGCCTTTAAACCTATGCTTATAGTCTCATCGTCCTGCTTATCGAGGGCGCTGTCATGAGGCGTCAGGATGGTGGAGCAGGGCGCGGCGCCCGCGGGCGGTGACAAACGCAGTCATCGCGCTCGGGCGGTGCCGGGGCCCCGCCCGGAGGCACTAGGACCTCCTGCGAGGAGTTCGCTGATGGCGCGAAGCCATTGGCTTTGCCCGATGCTCGGACTGATCCGCTGCTCCGTAAGGGGCGTGTCACTGGGTTCTTCGGGAAGGCCAACAGCCGCCAGAAGCGCGGCCCGGCTGCTGTTAAGACGCCGCCGTGGCGCGCCGAGAGGCGCGGGCATCTCCGCAATGAGATGCTCACACACGGAAATAATGGAGCGTCGCTTGGCGCGCCACACCCTCGATTATTTTCGAGGGAGACGAGATAGGAGTTGGCTTGCCCGGGGCCGCAAACAACACGGGCGATGAGGCGCGCCTGCTTCGTTTTTCACCTCTCCCATCGGGAGAGGTCGACCGCCCATAAGCGCGTTGACGCGCGTCTTGGACGCGCTAGGGGCGGGCGGGTGAGGGGTTAAGCCTATCGTTAGACTTCAACCCCTCACCCCGCTCGCTATCGCTCGCGACCCTCTCCCAATGGGAGAGGGTGAAGAAAGAACGCCGCTGTTTGAAAATTGAATCGGTGCGTGGCGGAAAATTAGAATGTCGTCCCCGCGCAGGCGGGGACTCATACGCCGTGCAAAAGCGTAATGCAAAGAAGGTCGTCGGCTTTTTCTCAAACCGCGCGTTCGGTGGTTACGGGTCCCCGCCTGCGCGGGGACGACAAGCACGTTATCTGCCATCCCGCCGCGCCATAAACGCCAGCCGCTCGAAGAGATGCACATCCTGCTCGTTCTTCAGCAACGCGCCGTGCAGCGGCGGGATCAGTTTCTTCGGATCGCGCTCGCGCAAGATCTCGGGTCCAATGTCCTCGACCATCAAAAGCTTGAGCCAATCCAGAAGCTCCGAGGTTGACGGTTTCTTCTTCAGGCCCGGCACGTCGCGGATTTCGTAGAACAGCTTGAGCGCCTCGCTGACCAGTTTCTGTTTGATGCCGGGGAAATGCACGTCGACGATGGCGCTCATCGTGTCGGCGTCGGGGAATCGAATGTAATGGAAAAAGCAGCGGCGCAAAAAGGCGTCCGGCAATTCCTTCTCGTTGTTCGAGGTGATGATGACGACCGGCCGGCGTTTCGCCTTCACCGTCTCGCCGGTCTCGTAGACGAAGAATTCCATGCGATCGAGTTCGAGCAGCAGGTCGTTGGGGAATTCGATGTCGGCCTTGTCGATCTCGTCGATCAGCAGCACCGGCCGCTCGTCGGAGACGAAAGCGTCCCACATCTTGCCGCGCTTGATGTAATTGCGGATGTCCTTGACCCGCTCGTCGCCAAGCTGGCTGTCGCGCAGACGCGACACGGCGTCGTATTCGTACAGGCCCTGCTGCGCCTTGGTGGTCGATTTGACGTGCCATTCCAGCAAGGGCGCGCCGATCGCCTTGGCGATTTCCAGCGCCAGCACAGTCTTGCCGGTGCCGGGCTCGCCCTTGACCAGCAAGGGTCGCTCCAATGCGATAGCGGCGTTGACCGCCACTTTCAGGTCGTCGGTCGCCACATAGGCCTTGGTGCCGTCAAAACGCATGCAATTCCTCGCTGTTTCAGCGCGACACTAGGCAGGCAAGACGCCGCGGGCAAGCCGGATTCGTGAATGCGGGGAGGGGTTTGCTCGCATAAGCGTGATGCGAAGTTGAGTGGCTATTCGGCCGGGAAGCCTTATCTCAGGCGGCAGGGAAACGCGGGAGGTGCAAGATGAAACGTCTGCTGGCCGGCCTGGCCTTGTTGTTCGCGCTGGCTGCGCCTGTCGCCGCGCAAGATAAAGTTCAGGACAAGGCCGTCTTCGCCGGCGGCTGCTTCTGGTGTACCGAATCCGACTTCGACAAGGTGCCGGGCGTGCTGGCGACCGTGTCCGGCTATATCGCCGGCAAGGCCTCGACCGCGACCTACGCGCAAGTGTCGGCCGGCGGCACCGGCCACGCCGAGGCGGTCGAAGTCACCTACGATCCGGGCAAAGTTTCCTATCAGCGGTTGCTCGACGTGTACTGGCGCAGCATCGATCCGACGGTGAAGGACGCGCAGTTCTGCGACCACGGCGATCAATATCGCTCGGCCATCTTTGTGCGCAATGCCGCGGAGAAAAAGCTCGCCGAGGCGTCGAAGCAGAAGGTCGCGGCAGAATTGAAAAAGACGATCTATACGCAGATCGCCGACGCCACGCCGTTTTATCCGGCCGAGGAGTATCACCAGGATTTCTACAAGAAGAACCCGGCCAAATATAAATTCTATCGCTGGAACTGCGGCCGCGATCAGCGGCTGGAACAGATTTGGGGCCCGAAAAAGGGAGAAGGTTGATATGATCCCAAGTAAGATCGATCGACGAAAGTTTTTGGCCTCGACCGCGGCGCTCGGCGCGCTCGCAGCGTCCACGGCATTTGGCAGCACAGGAGCTTTGACAGCACCCATGACGACAGCAGCAACCGACACCACTATCGACTTCAAGAAACTCACCGCCGCCGACTGGCAGAAGCGGCTGTCGCCGGAGGCGTTCTACGTCCTGCGCAAGCATGGCACCGAGCGCGCCGGCACCTCGCCGCTGAACAAGGAAAAGCGCGCCGGCACCTTTACCTGCGCCGGTTGCGACCTGGCCCTGTTCGATGCCGCGACCAAGTTTGAAAGCGGCACCGGCTGGCCGAGCTTCTACGCGCCGCTGCCGAACGCGGTCGGCGAGACCACCGACAAATCGTTCTTCATGACCCGCACCGAGGTGCATTGCAGCCGTTGCGAGGGCCATCTTGGCCACGTCTTTAATGACGGCCCCAAGCCCACCGGCCTGCGCTATTGCATGAACGGCGTGGCGATGAAGTTTGCCCCGGCGGCGGGCTCGCAGAGCTAATCCGATCCGGCAAAAACTGCCGCTTCGCGGCAGAAAGCGCACCTCGCGGCGGCCCCCGGCGGGCCGCCGTTTTCTTGTAACATATTGATATTATTAGATAATATTACTGGCACGGCGATTGCGATGCTCTCCCCGGGATCGTGCGCGCGAGGCGTCATTCGGACGCCGCGCAAGCGACAGTGGAGAAATTGTCATGGGTATTTTTGGCGCGCTCACCACCGCGGTGACCGGTATGCGGGCGCAGGCTTTCGCGCTCGAAAACATCTCGGGCAACATCGCCAACTCGCAGACGACCGGGTTCAAACGGACCGATACGAGTTTCGAGGACCTGATCCAGGACAACATCCCGTCGCAGCAAAAGGCCGGCAACGTCGTCGCCAATGCGCGCTCCACCAATACGGTGCAGGGCGACGTGCAGAGCGCCGCGGTCTCGACCTACATGGCGATCAACGGCATCGGCTTCTTCGTCGTCGAAAAGCCGCAGAGCTTTTCCGACGGACGGCCGACCTTCAGCGGCGTCGACAACTACACCCGCCGCGGCGACTTCGGCCTCGACCAGAACGGCTATCTGGTCAATGGCGCCGGCTATTACCTGATGGGCATTCCGGTCGACTCGACCACCGGCAACTTGACCGGCAGCGTTCCGACCATGCTGCAATTCCAGAACGGCTTCCTGCCGGCGCAGCAGACATCGGAAATCGACTATCGCGCCAACCTCGCCAGCTATCCGAAGACGGTCGATTCCGATCCGACCGTCCCCGGTTCGGAGCTGCTCAATCCGTCGAACTTTACCGCCAACCCGGTGAATGGCGCGCCCGCCGTCGCCAAACTCATCGGCAGCGGCGCCGGAATTTCGCCTGACGCGGCGGCGGTGATGACGGCCTCGGCCGACCTCACGGCTTTGTCGGCGCCCGCCGGCAACCTGGTGATCAACGGCACGCCGATCGCGATCGCCGCGGCCGATAACGCGGCCGCGGTGGTGACCAAGATCAACCTGCAGACCGGCACCACGAATGTCGGCGCAACTCTCGATCCTTCCGGCCATCTCGTTCTCACCGGCACCGATGCCAAGACCAACATCCAGATCGGCGGCGCGAGCACGCTGGCCCTCATGACGAGTCTCGGCGTTTCGGTCGGCACGACCAACGCCACCAATATTGTCACGCAGGGCAAGGCGGCGAACGGCCAGACGCTGGTGTTCACCGTCGGCGCCAATGCGCCGCTGACGATTACCTTCGGCGCCGGCAACGTCATGACCCTGGCCGACTTGAACATCGCGCTCGGCGCGCTGGTCGGCGGCACGGCGACAGCCAATGCCTCGACCGGCGATATCACCGTGACGTCTGCGACAACCACCGACACGATCATCATCGGCGGCACTGCGACGGCGCGCAATTTCGGCATTCGCACCGCCTCGTCGCTGCCTTCCAATAATACAGTGGTGGGACAGGACGTGACCTCGTTCCTCTCCGAAAGCATTTCCGGCGGCGCGGTCACCGCCTACGACACGTCAGGCTCGGCCGTGAACGTTCAGATCCGCTGGGCCAAGGTCGACTCGGCGTCGCTGGGCGGCGCCCACAAAGATACATGGAATATGTTCTATCAGACCAATTCCGCCGCGACCGGTTCGCAGGCGGCCTGGCAGAACGCCAACACCGATTATACCTTCACCGCCAACGGCAAGCTCAGCCCCGCGGTCAATTCGATTATCCTGACGAATGTCACCGTCGACGGCGTATCGCTGGGCGACGTCCGCATGGTTCACAGCACCGACGGTATTACCCAGTACGCCGATGCCAACGGCACCGTGCAGGTCAATCAGATGCAGCAGAACGGCTATGCCGCCGGTCAGTTGCAGTCGGTGGCGGTCAACGACAAGGGCCGTATCGCCGGCACCTATTCAAATGGCCGCACCGTCGATCTTGCCGAAATCACGCTCGCCAACTTTTCCGGCGCCAATATGCTCAAGAAAAAGGACGGCGGCGCCTTCGAGGTAACCGCGGAATCCGGTTCGGCGGTCTATGGCGCGAGCGGAAAAATTCTCGGCTCGTCGCTTGAAGGATCGAATGTCGATATCGCCGACGAATTCACCAAGCTGATCGTCACGCAGCAGGCCTATTCGGCCAATACCAAAGTCATCACCACGACCAACCAGATGGTTCAGGATCTCCTGAACATGCTGCGATAGATCGGCAAGTCTCGCGCCGGAAACAGAAAGAGTAGCGGCCTGCCATGGGTCTGTCTCAGGCACTTATATCGGCGATTTCGGGGCTGAACGCCAACCAGTCTTCGCTGGCGCTGGTGTCGGCTAACGTCGCCAATGCCGGAACGGCGGGCTATGTCCGCAAGACTTCCAATCTGGTCGCGGTCTCTGGCAGTGGCACCGGCGTCAGCGTTCGCATAGCCAGTGTGCAGCGCGAACTCGATTCATATGTGCAGCGGCAGTTGCGGGTGGAAAATTCAGGCGCCAGCTACGCCACGACGCGGTCGCAGATGTTGAACCAGTTGCAGGGGGTTTACGGTCAGCCCGGCTCGGACTCCGCGCTGGAGACGATATTCAACAATTTCACATCGTCGTTGCAGGCGCTGAGCGGCAGCCCCGACGATGTCGCGGCGCGATCGTCCGTCGTCAGTTCCGCCCAGTTGCTGACGCAACAGCTCAACAGCATGACCACCAGCATTCAGGGGCTGCGCGAGAATGCCGAACTGGGCATTTCCGACGCCGTCGCGCAGGTCAATGACGCGCTGATCCATATCGCGCAGCTCAATACGCAACTCGAGGCGACGACCACGATCGACGCCTCCGCGGCCAATATGCTGGACCAGCGCGACTCCTATATCGACAAACTGTCGAAGCTGATGGATATCAACGTCATCAAGGGCGACCAAGGCCAGTTGACGATCTACACCAACACCGGCATTCAACTGGTCAGCGACAAAGCCGGAACGATAAGCTTCAACCCGCAAGGCTCGATGTCGGCGACCACGCAGTGGAGCGCCGACCCGAACGTACGCCAGGTCGGCACGCTGACGCTGACCACGGCCAATGGCAGCAATGTCGATTTGATCCAGTCGCATGCCATCCGGTCCGGTTCGATCGCCGCTTATCTCCAGCTGCGCGACCAGGATCTTGTGCAGGCGCAATCCCAGATCGACGCGATCGCCGCCGCCATGGCGAGCGGACTGTCCGACAAGACGACGGCCGGCGCCGCTGTCACGTCCGGCGGCCAAAGCGGTTTCGATCTCGATATCAGCGGCCTCTCGACCGGCAACAAGATTACCGTCAACTATACCGACTCGCTGACCAATACGCCGCGCACGATCACACTTATCCGGGTTGACGATCCTTCGATATTGCCGTTGTCCGATACGGCGACCGCGGCCGCCACCGACAAAGTTTACGGCATCGACTTTTCCGGCGGCATGAGCGCGGTATATGGCCAGATCGCCAACGCCATCGGCGCGACCGGCATGGTGGCCTCGAATACGAGCGGTACCACGCTGCGCATTCTCAACGATGGTCCGGCCAATGCCGTCACCGTGAATTCGGTGACGAAAACCGCGACGGCGACGTCCTTGCAGGGCGGCAGCAGCGAACTGCCGTTCTTCACCGACGGTACCAGCCTCTTTACCGGAAAGATTAGCGCGGCCGGTTCGCAGACGGTCGGCCTGGCCGGTCGCATCAATGTCAACGGCAACTTGATCGCCGATCCCTCCAAGCTTGTCGGCTACGCGCCGTCGATCGCCAACGGCGACAGCACGCGGCCCGACTTTCTCTACAATCAGTTGACCAATACCTCGCAGCAGTATTCGCCGGCGACTGGCGTCGGCAGCACCAATTCGCCCTTTACCGGGTCGATCAGCACCTATCTGCGTCAGGTGGTCAGCGTGCAGGGCCAGACGGCCGATGCCGCGGCCAGTCTCAAGCAGGGTCAGGACGTCGTGCAATCGGCGCTGCAGCAGCGTTTCGACGACGCCGCCGGCGTCAACATCGACGAGGAAATGGCGAACCTGCTGTCTTTGCAGAATTCATACGCGGCGAACGCCCGCGTTCTGTCGGCGGTCAAGGACATGATCGACACCTTGATGCAGATTTGAGGAAGTCATGACGATATCTTCGATTGGCGGTAAGCCGTCGGCGGCGATCCAGGCGCTTGTCGACCTGCGCGGTACGCTCGACGACTTGCAGCGTCAGCTCAGTACCGGCAAGAAGGCGACGAACTATGCCGGCCTCGGTGTCGAGCGTGGCATGACCGTCGGTTTGCGTGCGCAGTTGTCCGCCATCGGCAGCTTCGATTCCGTCGCTGAAAACGTTCAGACCCGCATCAACGTGGCGCAAACCTCGCTTGGCCGGATTTCCGATCTCGGCAATTCCGTGAAAACGGCGATGATGCAGGGCAGCTACGGCACCGGCGCGGTGGGCGCCAATACGGCGCAATCGACGGCGCAGTTCTCGCTCGACGAGGCATTGGGGCTGCTCAACACCCAGGCCGGCGACCATTATCTGTTTTCCGGGCGCGCTACCGACAAGCCCGCGGTCGAGACCTACGACCATATCATGAACGGCAACGGCGCGCAGGCCGGGCTCAAGCAGATCATCTCCGAGCGCAAGCAAGCCGATCTTGGTACCAGCGGTCTTGGCCGGCTGACGGTCACCTCGCCGACGGCGACATCGGTGTCGGTGGCCGAGGATGCGGTTTCGCCCTTTGGCTTCAAGCTGGCGTCGATTTCGTCATCGCTGACCAATGTGACGGTGAGTGGACCGACCGGCACGCCGCCGGCGGTCTCGGTCGATATGTCCGGCGGCATTCCGAACGTCGGCGATACGTTGACCCTGCGATTCAACATGCCGGACGGAACCACGGAAAACCTGACTTTGAAGGCGACCACCACGTCGCCGCCAGGTCCCAATCAGTTTTTGATCGGCGCCGACGGCACAGCCACCGCGGCCAATCTGAGCAGCGCGATCGCCACCTCGCTCGGCACACTGGCCGCCACCGCGTTGACCGCCGCCTCGGCGGTGCAGGCATCGAATGAGTTTTTCAGCGCCGACGCCAGCACGCCGCCGCCGCGCGTGACCGGCCCCGGCTTTGGCAGTGCTACCGCCATGACGACCGGCAGCGCCGCCGATACGGTCATTTGGTACACCGGCGAAACCGGTACGGATTCGCCGCGCGCGACCGCAACCGCGCGCATCGATCCGACGCTGGCGGTCGGCTACGGCGTGCGCGGCAATGAGCAAGGGCTACGCTCGATCGTGCAAAATCTGGCCACGCTGGCGGCGGTGACCATCGCGCCAAGCAATCCGAACGGCGGCGACCTGAGCAGCGCGTTGAACGGACGGTTGACGTCGAATCTGACAGGCAGTCCCGGCGCGCAGACGGTTGCCAGTATCCAGACCGATCTCGCCGGTGCGCAGGTCTCGATCAAGGCAGCGCAGGATCGTCACGAGCAGCAGAACGCGACGTTGTCCGACTATCTTCAGCAAATCGAAGGTGTGTCGAATGAAGATGTCGGCGCGCAGATCCTGACATTGCAGACGCGGCTGCAGGCCAGCATGCAGGTGACGTCAATGATGTATCAGATCAGCCTGGTCAACTTTATGAATTGATGTTTGGCCGGCTCCTTGCCAACAAAAAAAGCCGCGGACCAATCCGCGGCTTTTTTCATGCTTTGGATTGTCGGGGCGTCAGGCCTGACTGCGCAGCCCGGATGCCAGCTCGCGATTGATATTGATCAGCGAGCCAAGATGCTCCGGCCGCGGGTTGGCCATGGCGGCGATGGTCTGCTTGAGCACATAAATGCCGATATTGGCGACGTTCTGACGGATATTGGCGGGCAGCGGGTTCTCCGGCCGGGTCACCGTCGCCACCAGAAGCGTCCACAATTTGCGGTTATTATTCAGCGCGGCGTTGAGTTCGGTATGCTTGGATTCCCAGCCATCGCGAATGCTCTGCAACTGCGACGCCGCCTGCAGGAGGAGGTCGGCCTCCAGATCGCGCGGAGTTGAGGTCTTATTCGCCGTCTTGCCGTAGGCCTGCGCCGCTTGCGTCATTACGAATGAGCTCCTGCTCGTAGGTGATTAACTGCCTGGCTTGCTTGAGAGCTTTATAGAGATTGCCCGTTAAGATATGATTATTGATAATTTCTATTTGCGGCCAAGTACTTGGCGCTGCCTGGACGAGGTCGCGCACGAGCGTGAAATAGGTCGCGTGCTGGTCGCGGGCGTCGCGCGACGTGTACATTAATAAAATGGATAAATAGATCCGTTTGGCCGGCGTATTGGCCTGTTCGGAACTCATGATGTCCTTTTCGCGGATGATCGGCACCTTGCCGTCGATGACGAACTGGGCGCGGTGGCCGGCATTGGTGATGACGCACTCGCCGATCAGGATACGCTCGCCCGGCTTCAATTCGACTTTCAACGGCATGGCTGTGTCTCCCGGGGAATCGGTAGCGATCCGATCCTATCGTTCCGTTGTTAGACGGTAATCGTCCAGTCCCAAAGAAAAACGGCGGGGCTGAGGCCCCGCCGTTCGGTATTCTTTGCCGGCCGGTCTTATTGGAACAGCGACAGCACCGCCTGGTCGGCCTGGGCGGACAACGACAGCGCTGTGGTCGACAGCGACTGGCGGGTCTGCAGGGCGAGCAGGTTGGCGCCTTCCTGGTTGGTATCGGCGAGCACGAGGCCATCCGAACCGGTCTGGAGGGTGTTGACCATCGACTTGGTGAAGTCCTGACGGGTCTGCACAACCGAGAGCGACGAACCGAGGGCCGAAGCCTGGGTGCGCAGCGTGGTGAGCGAGGCCGTCAGCGTCGTGCTCAGCGAGTCGAGCTGGGTGTTGTCGCCGAACACACCGGTGGTCGAGGACGCGATGCCCAGGTTGGTGCTGTTGATGGCGAAAGCGGCGCCAGTCGAGTCCTTCGTCTGGACGTTGATCGACGAGGTGCCGGTTTCGTTGAAGTTCACCTTCAGCGAGTCGCCGTTCAGCAAGTTCACGCCGTTGTAGCCCGAGTCGCCGGTCGCCTGGTCGATCTGGGTACGCAGGGCATTGAACTGCGTCAGCAAGCTCTGACGAACGGTCGAGAGACCGCTGCCCGAGCCGGCTGCCAGCGTCTGGGAGTCTGTCGTCTTACCGGTAACGGCGGCGGCAGTGATACCCTTCACGGTGATGGCCGAGGACGTCAGGTTCTGCAGAGACAGATGACCCGTGCTGTCCTTCGACGCCTTGACCTGCGAAGCAAGGACCGTCGAGGAGTTCACAGCCGACACGATCTGGTCGACAGTGAGCGGAGTACCGACAACACCGTTGGTCGAAGACTGACCGTTGGTGAAGCCGAGTTCGGCGGTGGTGCCGTTGGCGTTGCCGGCAGCATCGGTGATCGAGATATTGTTGCCGGTCGTGCTGGTCAGCACCAGGTGGTTGGTGCTGTCGAGTGAAGCCTGCACCGAAGCCGAGGCGCCGAGGGCAGTATTGATCTTGGTGACAGCCTGCGCCATCGTATCGCCGTTCGCGATGGCGACAGACACAGCAGCACCGGAGTTGACATCGGCGCTGGTGATGCGGATGTTGCCGCCGCCGCCGGTGATGGCCGCGGTGGTCGTGCCAGTCATGGTCGCCGCGGTGGTGCCCGGATCGACGTTGATGTCGACCGAGACGCCGGCTGTCGTCGTGAACGTCATCTTGTTGTTGGTGGCGTTCGACGTGTTGGTGGTGCCCGAGAGAACCGTCGCGGTACCCGGGGTAACGGTGCCCGAGGACGAGTCAGCGCGCGCCTGCGACACCGTCGCCTGCAACTGCTGAACCAGCGAAGTCACGGCGGTCAAGCCGTTGTTCGCCGCCTGGATCGTCTGAATGCCGTTCGACATCGAGTCGAGCAGGCCGCTCAGATCGCTGGCGCGGGCGCTCAGCGAAGACGAAGTGAAGAAGTTCAACGGATTGTCGAGGGCCGAGTTGACCTTCTTACCGGTGGCGAGACGATTCTGCGTCGTCTGCATCAAAGTGGCCGTGTTCTGCAGCGAAAGCAAGTTCGCCCGGACGCCGGCGGAGAGAGTAATACCCGATCACATGTCAAAACCTTTCTGGTTTGCCGTACTGGCTTATGAGCGCGCGCCAATCTTTAGAAGCTGGCGTGTGCCTCGCCGCAGAAACTGTCATACGGAATGTAACGGCGGGTAAAAGCGTATGGTTAATGAAATGACAACGGTGAAAAAACTATGCGTGGTTTACTGCAACGAATTTTTACGGCTCGCTAACCGCGGTTAGCATCTGGTTAACCACGACGTCGTGCGCGCGACAAATGCTGCGCGCGTTTGAAATCGAGCGTCGATGACGAATGAAACGTGCGATGAAAGTCTAGTGCCGCCGATTTGAAGTTCCTGCATCACTTGCCGCGAGTTCATTCAGGAACTTCAAATCGATAAGCGGCACTAGAATCATATACTTGCTAGTGCCCCTTTGGTTCCGAAGTTCGTGTCAGAGCTTGCTGCGATGTATCACGAACTTCGGAAACGGGGCACTAGAGCGACTTGCTGACCGCCAGCGGCTGGCTGGTCTTGCTGTTCGGCGTATTGGCGCGCCCGGTCGCACCATAGGTCGACGGCGCTTGCTTGCGCGCCAGTTCGCCGGAGACGCCGCGGATGATGCCTTCGGACACCGCATTCGCGGTCGCCAGCACCGTCAGGTTGGTCTGCAACAGAGCGCGGAACGCGCCATGTCGCTTTCGCAACTGCTCGAGCGCGTCGGGAAGGCTTTTGGCGATGATATCCTTGGCCGCCTTGACCCGCTCGGTCTCGGCCGCATAGGCGCGGGCCAGTTCAACCTTGGCTTCGTCATTGGCGACCGCGTCGCGCAGGCGGCCGGCGCGCACTTGCGCGGTCTCCTGTTCGACGGTCTCGACCAGCCGGTCCATGATCTTGTTGAGATAGGCGACAGCGCGTTCGGCCTCGATCGAGGTCGAGATCGCAGGCAGCTTTGGCGCCGTGGCGGGTTTTGCCGGCTGGGTCATGAGCGGGCCTCCTGTTGGGCGAGCAAAGCGCTATAGACGTGACTGGCGATGCCGATGCCGCCGGCCTTGGCAAAGCTCTTGGAATATTCGTCGGTCAGGAACGAGCGCCAGATGCCGGTTGCGCCGCTGCCGCCCATCGGGCCGTCACCTTGAACGCCGGTGAACATCTGCTGGAACATACTGTTGAGGAACACGGCCTCGAAATCCTGCGAGGCCGCCTTGGCCTTGGCTTTGGCGGCATCGGAAATTCCGACGCCGGCGGCGGCGGTGCCGCCGACGGTCGCCTTGAGCCTGGCGGCCGCCTGCGCATTGTTGTTCTTGAACAGGTCGATGGCGTTCATGCCCGGCGCGGGCAGGGACGCGGGGGCTGACATGCTTCCCATCACATCACCTCGATATCGGCCTGGATGGCGCCGGCGGCCTTGATCGCCTGAAGGATGGCGATCAGATCGCGCGGGCCGATGCCGAGTGCATTGAGCCCATCAACGAGTTGTTGCAGCGAGACGCCGTCCTTGACCAAAGCGAGCTTCTTGCCGTCTTCCTGCACGCCGATGCGGGTACGGGCGACGCGCGTGGTCTGGGCGCCCTGCGGCGCGAAAGCGCCCGGCTGGCTGACCTGCGCATTCTCCGAGATGGTGACAGTGAGGTTGCCCTGCGCCACCGCGACCATGGACACGCGCACGTCGCGGCCCATGACGATAATGCCGGATCGCTCGTCGATGACGATCTTGGCCGACAGATCCGGCTCGACCTGGAGCTGTTCAATCTCGGTCAGGAGCGCGATGACATTGCCCTTGTATTGCTGAGGTACGGTGATGCCGACCGTGCCGGGATCGGGCGATTCCGCCGTCGGCACGCCGATATAATCGTTGATCGCCGCGGCGATGCGCTTGGCCGTGGTGAAGTCCGGATTGCGCAACGCCATGCGCAACTGGCTTTGGCGATTGAGGTTGAATTCGATTTCGCGCTCGATCAGCGCGCCATTGGCGATACGGCCGACGGTCGGCACGCCGCGCACGATCTTGGCGGCTTCGCCTTCGGCCTGAAAACCGCCGATCGCCACCGAACCCTGGCCGACCGCGTAGACATTGCCGTCGGCGCCCAGGAGCGGCGTGACCAGCAGCATGCCGCCTTGCAGGCTCTTGGCGTCACCCAGAGAAGAGACCGTAATGTCGATGCGGGTGCCTTGCGTCGAGAAGGCGGGCAGGTTGGCCGTCACCATCACGGCGGCGACGTTGCCGGTGCGAAGCGTCTGGCCGCGGACATTGACGCCCAGCCGTTCCAGCATCGCCTGCAGCGACTGCTTGGTGAACGGGATGTTGTTCAACGTATCGCCGGTGCCGTTGAGACCGACGACCAGGCCATAGCCGATCAACTGGTTCTGGCGCACGCCCTCGATATTGGCGAGGTCCTTGATGCGCGAGGTCGCCCCGGCGTGAACCGAGGCAAACGAAATCAGTAGTGCCGCCACAAGGGCGGTGAAGCACGTCCGCGTCATCACTGCTCCCCAATGTGACCGGTTAAGTGTCATGAGCATTGCGAATGCCGTGCCAGACCGGGACAGGCGTTTAATACCTTGCAATTACAGCAGTTTTTCTTTTGGACCCGGATCGGGCGGCGTTGCGAGCCCGGCAGCAATAGTCAGAGTCCGGCAGAATTTGCCGGGCATTTACCGGGGGTTAACCATAAAAGCGCAGGTTTGGAACATCGGGGGGCCGACTGTCCGATCGGCTGGAATATTCGAATGCGCATCTATGGGACCAACGCAGCGGGAGTAGCGGGCAAAGCGGGCGCCGCGCGGCGCACGGCTGCCGGCGGCTTCTCGGTCAGCGAGCAGGACGCGCCGCACAACACCGCCGCCGCCCCCTCGTTGCGCGCGGTCTCCAGCCTCGACGGGCTGATGGCCCTGCAAGGCATCGAAAGCCCAACCGAACGCAAGAAACGAGCGGTCGCCAAAGGCCGCAAGGCGCTCGACGTGCTCGACGACCTCAAGCTCGGCATGCTGGACGGCAACCTCGACGGCTCGACCATTGCGCGGCTGAAAGTGGCCGCCGACGGCCTTTCCGAGGGAACCGGCGACCCCGGCCTCGACGCGGTGATGGGTGAGATCGAGCTGCGCGTGGCGGTGGAAATCGCCAAGGCCGGCATACGCCAGCCTTAAGCATAGCGGCGAAGTTCCCTTCCCCGACCGAAGTCATTGAGCTTTCATACTAATCGGGCAAGTGGAGCCGGCGCAGGCAGATATTGTCGCCTGCGTGGCGGGCGTATATAAGCTCGCCGCATCGGGAGGGGACTTCACTCAATATAATAATAAGTCAGGGAGTCAGTGGGATGTTGGCCAAAGTTAAGCCTTATCGGCCGTCCGATAAGGAGCCCTTCATGAATGAGCGCCAGCGCGAATATTTCCGCGCGAAACTGCTCGCCTGGCGCGAGGACATTCTGAAGGAAGCGAAGGAAACGCTCCTGCACCTGCAGGAGGAGAACGTGAACCATCCCGACCTGGCCGATCGCGCCTCGTCGGAGACCGACCGCTCGATCGAGCTGCGTTCGCGCGACCGCCAGCGCAAGCTGATCGCCAAGATCGACGAGGCGATCGCCCGCATCGACGACGGCACCTATGGCTATTGCGAGGAGACCGGCGAGCCGATATCGCTGCGCCGCCTCGAGGCTCGGCCGATCGCGACTTTGTCGGTCGAAGCGCAGGAACGCCACGAGCGGCGCGAGAAGGTTTATCGCGACGACTGAGGCTTGGCACGACGCCGCTAAGAATTGGAAATGCCCGGCCTCAAGCGCCGGGCATTTTTTATGACGCAAGCTTTTTTGTTTTGCGCATGATCTTGTCCGAAAACCGGTTCCCACCCCCGGATCAAGTCCGGGGGCAAGCTTTTCGGGATCATGCGCTAACGGCAATAATGGCGGCGGCCGTCATAGCCCATATAGGTGCCGCTCACCGGATCGAACGAGCGGTAACGCGAGAAGCAATACGAAATCCAGTCGGGCGGCCCGCCGTAACGCGGGCCATAGACCGGGCCGTAATAGCTGGGCGGATAGTAGGCCTGCGGACCGTAATAGGCCGGCGGCGGCCCGCCATAGTAATAAGGCTGCTGCGAGCCGATGATGCCGCCGAGAATGAGACCGGTGGCAATCCCGCCGACGATGGCCGCGCCGCGTCCGCCGCGGCCACGGCTGCGGACATCGATGACATCGCTGGCCAGCGCCGACTTCAGCGCGATTGTGCCCGACGGCACCGGCGCGGCGCGCGCAGGCAGGGCTGTTGTGGCAAGCAAAGCGGCAAGGCCGAGAGCGGCGGTAAAGCGGGTCAATGAGAGTGCGCGCATAGCTAGCTCCTCTGGTTACCGTCAGCGTCGGCCTTTCGGCAGCGGGCGGCATTGATACGGGTCAATTCGGCGGGCACCTTTCCCCGCGAAGAGCGGAGAGAGGGAAAGAAGGAGCGCCGCGCAATCGTTTTGGTTTTCAAACAGCAGACGTGATTCATCGCCCGTATTCTTGAGCGGCCCCGGGCAGGCCGTCGCTTGATAAGTGCCTTCCGTTATGCCCCTCGTTAAAACGAGGGCGCGCGGAACGCCGGGGCCGCAACAACCCCGCAGCCTCGTGTGATTGTGAGTTAGATTTCACACG
>CANKBJ010000066.1 GCA_947479905.1 Bradyrhizobiaceae bacterium | reverse complement strand
CGTTCCTCCTCCAGCCCGTTGCGGCCGCTCTCGTCGAGCGAGCGTTGATGCGGAAACAGGCCTTCCTCCCAGCCGGGCAGGAACACGGTGTCGAACTCCAGCCCCTTGGCGGAATGCAGCGTCATGATGTTGACGGCTTGCTCGGCCTCGCCGCGGTCGACATCCATCACCAGGGAGATGTGCTCGAGGAAGCCGGCGAGGTTCTCGAATTCCTGCATCGAGCGCACCAGCTCTTTGAGGTTTTCCAGGCGGCCGGCGGCGTCGGCTGAGCGGTCCTTCTGCCACATCTCGGTATAGCCGCTCTCGTCGAGCACGATCTCGGCGAGTTCGTTGTGCGGCAGCGTGTCCTTCTGTTTGCGCCAGCGCTCGAAATTCGCCATCAGGTCGCGCAAGGCGCCACGCGGTTTGGGTTTCATCTCGTCGGTGGACGAGAGCAGTCGCGCGGCTTCGGTCAGCGGCACGCGCTGCTTGCGCGCATAATCGTGCAGCATCTGCACGGTGGCATCGCCCAGGCCGCGCTTCGGCACATTGACGATGCGCTCGAAGGCCAGATCGTCGGCCGGCTGCGCGATGACGCGCAGATAGGCGAGGGCGTCGCGGATTTCGGCGCGCTCATAGAATCGCGGGCCGCCGATGACGCGATAGCTCAGCCCAAGCTGGATGAAGCGTTCTTCGAATTCGCGCATCTGGAACGAGGCGCGCACCAGAATGGCGATCTCGTCCAGCGGATGATCTTGCCCTTCGTCGCGCGCGGCGCGCTGCATCTGCTCGATCTCTTCGCCGATCGCGCGCGCTTCCTCCTCCGAGTCCCAGGCGCCGGTGATCTGCACCTTTTCGCCGTCGACGTCTTCGGTGCGCAAGGTCTTGCCGAGCCGGCCTTCATTGTGCGCGATCAATGTCGAGGCGGCGGCCAGAATATGTCCGGTGCTTCGGTAGTTGCGTTCCAGCCGGATAACCTTCGCGCCGGGGAAGTCGTGATCGAAGCGCAGGATGTTATCGACCTCCGCCCCGCGCCAGCCATAGATCGACTGGTCGTCGTCGCCGACGCAGCAGATGTTTTTCGGGGCGGGCGCCGCCGCACTCTCCTCCGTCATTCCGGGGCGCGGCGCAGCCGCGAGCCCGGAATCCAGCACTTTGGGTTCATCCCACGTATCTTCGAGACTCATGCTTTCGTTTGAAGACAAAGCGCTGGATTCCGGGCCCGCCACTTCGTGGCGTCCCGGAATGACGACCTTGCTCGGCGTCTGCGACAGCAACCGCAGCCACAGATACTGCGCGACGTTGGTGTCCTGATATTCGTCGACCAAAATGTATTTGAAGCGCGTCTGGTATTGCCGCAGCACGTCCGGATGTTCGCGGAACAAGCGGATGCATTCCAGCAGCAGATCGCCGAAGTCGGCGGCGTTGAGCGTCTTCAGCCGCTCCTGATAGGCGGCGTACAGCTTCTTGCCCTTGCCGTTGGCGAAAGCGGCGGCCTCGCCGGCCGGCACCTGCTCGGGCGTCAGGCCGCGGTTCTTCCAGCCGTCGAGGATCATGGCGAAGACGCGCGCCGGCCAGCGCTTTTCGTCGAGCTTCTCGACCTCGATCAGTTGCTTGATCAGGCGGATCT
Organism: Bradyrhizobiaceae bacterium; assembly: GCA_947479905.1. GTDB lineage: Bacteria > Pseudomonadota > Alphaproteobacteria > Rhizobiales > Xanthobacteraceae > Pseudolabrys. The sequence continues at coordinate 15,239 of CANKBJ010000066.1, read as the reverse complement.
GGTCGTCGACGCCGAGGATGGTGAAATCGCTTTTTAAGCCCACCATTTCCGCGTGACGCCGCAAAATCTTCACGCCAATCGCGTGGAAGGTGCCGAGCCAGGGCATGCCCTCGACGATCTGGCCGACCATCTTGCCGACCCGCTCTTTCATCTCGCGCGCCGCCTTGTTGGTGAAGGTGACGGACAGGATCTCGCGCGGGTGGGCGCGGCCGAGGTTGAGGATATGGGCGATCCGGGTCGTCAGAACCCGTGTCTTCCCGGTTCCGGCGCCGGCCAGCACCAATACGGGGCCATCGAGCGTCTCGACCGCCTCGCGCTGCTCCGGGTTCAATTCGGCCAGATAAGCCGTAGCCGCCGTTACTCCCGCCATGGCGCGCGCGGCAATGCCTCCCGGAACGGGGGCGGGCGCGGTTACGTGACGCTTAGGCTCGGTAAGCTTGGGTTCGGCCATCTTGTGGTTGATTCCTTCACCCCCAAGATGGCACTCGCGAGGCGCAATTTCGAGGGCTGGCCGGCCAGTTAAGGCCCGCTCCCCACCGCTTTAGAGCCAAAAAACGCGGCGATTGGCCGTTCTCAAACTGCAGGCCGGTTACTGCGGCTTGTATTCTTCGCGCTTGCTGTTGGCGAGCTTGATCAGCACCTCGGCGGCCTTGCGGTCTTCGACCAGGAATTCGGCGAAACCGGCCGGCGTCGTCGTCGCCGAGACCACCGACTGTTTGTCGAGGAACTCGTTGAAGGCGGGGTCCTTGAACACGTCGACGAAGGCCTTGTTGACCTTGTCGACGATGGCCTGCGGAGTGCCCTTAGGCGCGGCGAGGCCCCACCAGCCCTGGCCCGGATAGGCACCGAGCCCCGCTTCTTTGAGCGTCGGCACATTCGGCAGCAGCGGTGAGCGCTTTTCGGCGGCGACCGCCAGCGCCTTCACCTTGCCGGCCTCGATCAGGCCCATGAAGTTGCCGACGCCGAAGCGCGTCACCTGCACTTCGTTGGCGGCCAGCGCCTGCGCCGCCGGTCCGCCGCCTTTGTACGGCACGCCGACGATCCGGGTGCTCCACTGATTGTTGAGCCAGCGCATGAACAGATCCGGGAACGATCCATCGCCGAGCGTGGCGTAGTTCAGCGCGTCCGGCTTGGCTTGCGCATGGGCTTTGAGTTCGGCGACCGAGTTGATGCCGGCCTGGCTGGAGACGAACAGCCCTTCGGTGAGGAAGAACAGGCGCGTCACCGGCATCAGGTCTTCCGGTGCATAGGGCAGTTTGTCGAACAGCAACGGGTTGTAGGACATGGTGCTGTGATAGATGACGCACAATGAATAGCCGTCCGGCGTCGCCTGCGCGCAGGTTTGCGCGCCGAGAATGCCGGCGGCGCCGCCGCGGTTTTCGATGATGACCGGCTGGCCGAGCTTCTGCTGCAAGTCGGCGCTGGCCTTGCGCATGATGACATCCGTCACGCTGCCAGCGGCGATCGAGACAATCAGCCGGATCGGACGGTCCGGGTAGGTTTGTGCTTTCGCACCAGTCACGGCGCACAGCATCAGCAGACCCAATAAGGCCTTGCCCATGGAAGCCTTGGCGATCCTCTGCATGACGTCTCTCCCTGACCCTGATTGTTTTTTTAAAGCTTGCCGTCGAACGCCGCGGTGACGAAGTCATCGACCATCTTGTAACATTGCCGTGCCGCGCCGGGATCGAACCTGGCGATGCCCGGCACGTTGGATTCTTCTTCCGCGAAAGAATGCAGCAAATGGCCGAAAGTGGTCATTTGCCATTTGGCGCCGCTGGATTCCATTTCCGCCTCGAAAACGTCGCGGTCCTTCTTCGGCACCACTGGATCGGCGGCGCCGTGCATGACGCAGATCGCAGCCTTGATGTCGCCGGTCTTGGACGGCATCGACGTGATGAGATCGCCGTGCAGGCAAACCACGGCCTTCACATCGGCGCCGCTGCGCGCCAGTTCGAGAACATTGCCGCCGCCGAAGCAGAAACCAGCCGCGGCCTGCTTTGAAAGGTCGCCGATGCCACGCTTGTCGCTTTCCCGGCGCAAGGTTTCGAGCGCGGCCGTGATACGGCGCCGCCGTTCTGGCGCGTCGGCGCGCAGGCCGTTGGCGAGTTCCGCCGCTTCCGGCGGGCCTTTGGAAATCTTGCCGGCGCCATACATGTCGGCAAGGAAGGCGACATACTTGCTGCCGGCCATTGTCTTGACGCGCTCGATGCTCTCGTTGCTCATGCCAAGCCAGTTCGGCGAGATCAGCAGCAAGGGGCGCTTGGTCGTGACTGTGTCGTCATAAATCAGTGCGCCAATCGCAGCGGCGCTGCCGGCCTGATATTCAATTCGCTCGACCTTCACGGTTCTGTTCCTTCTTTAGCTTTGTTGCTGCGGGCGCGATCTAGTCGAGAATGATTTCCCCGATCGAGCCGGTATCGTATTGCGTGAAATAGAGCCGGCCGTTCGACATGGCGCTGATGCAGCGCGGGCCGCTGCCGGGCGAGGGGATGTCGTATTCGGCGATGAAGGTGCCGTCCGGCTTCATGCGGCCGATCTTGTTGGCGAAGTTCTCGGTGCACCATAGATTGTTGTCCGGCCCGACGGTTACACCGCGCAGCGACGCATTCGGCGTCGGAAAAACGAATTCGCTGAATTTGTTGTCGCGGTCGATGCGGCCGAGCGCATTTGATCCCGTCTCGACGAACCAGATGTTGCCATCGGGATGCGTGACCATGGCGCGCGGTTGCGGATCGGCGCCGGGAATGGCGAATTCGGTGACCTCGCCGCTCATGGTGATGCGGGCGACGCGGTTTCCCGCGGCTTCGCTGAACCAGAGCGCGCCGTCGCGCACCACGATCGACAGCGGCTTGCTGCCCGGCGAAATACCGGTCTTGAACTCGGTAATGACGCCGCTCGGCGTGATGCGGCCGATCTTCCCCGCGTCGGTTTCCGAGAACCAGATATTGCCGTCGGGGCCGAGGCCAATCGCATCGGGACCGGCATTCGCGGTCGGCACATCGAATTCTGCGAGCGCGCCCGTCACCGACATGCGGCCGATCTTGTTGGCTTTCTTCTGCGCGAACCAAAGATTGTTGTCGGCGCCAAGGCCGATACCGATCGGTGTCGCGCCCGCCGTTGGCAACGCGAATTCCTTGAAGGTCGCGGTGCGCGGATCGAAACAGCCGACCTTGGCCGCGCCGCTTTCGCAGAACCACAGGTTTTGATCGGGGCCTTCGACGCAAATGTAAGGCGCGCTGCCTTGCGTCGGAATGCGATGCTCGCGCATCGTGACGTTGCGGACTGTGCGCGGAGTTTGTGCGTTGACAGCGACTGACATGATCCGCCCCGTACCGCAATCCAGTACATTCCTGACTGCTTAGCGGGATGCTAGCGACCGAACTTAAAACAAGTCAACGTGTCGATTGGATTCTAGCGTTTCGGCATCGAAACATAACGGCCGGCGCCATCGGGCAGCGGCAGCGCTGCGTGCGTGTTTTGCATCCGCGCCAGCGCGTCCATGATCTTGTCCGGCCACGGCGCGACTTTCTTCGTCGTCATGTCGACATGCAGCGTCATCGTCTCGCAGGTCGCCGATACCCAGCCTTCTTCGGCGTGCATCAGTTCCTCGAACAGGTGAATGCGCTTTGAGTCATAAGCCAGCAACTGGCAGCGGACGCGCAGCGGCGCGCTTTCATGCACCTCGCGCAGGTAGCGCACATGCATCTCGGCGACCATGGTCGAGTGGTTGTGGCGTTTAAGGTAGCTGGGCCCAAGTCCGAGCAGTTCATACAGCTCGTCCACCGCCTGGTCGAAGAACACGATGTAATAGGCCATGTTGAGATGGCCGTTGAAATCGATCCATTGCGGCTGGATCCGCCTCGTCGAGGAGACAAAAGGCGCGGGGAAGGCGGATGGCATTCAATCGGGTCCCGTATTGATTAACGTCAGGCCGTCGCTACATCATGACAGATACATAGCCGTTTCCGCCCCTGAGTGCCGAGAGATTTTACGCATGTTGAAGCTCCCCGCGCTCGACCGCCTGCCGGAATGGCTGGCCGATGTCCCCAGCCTCACCGAACTGGCCAAAGGTTCGACCGTCTGGCTCGCTGTGACCGGCCTCAGCCGTGCCGGCAAGACCGTGTTCATCACCAGTCTCGTCCACAATCTCCTGAGCGCGCTGCATAACCCGAACCGGATGCCGCTTCTCAAAGTAGTCGGCGAGGGGCGGCTGATCGCCGCGCGGCAGGAAGGCGCCAAGGCGCATCTTTTGCCGCGCTTTCCCTACGCCGCCAATATCGAGGCGATGGCGAAGACGCCGGCCGGCTGGCCGGAGCGCACCGCCGATATCAGCGAGATCGGCGTCGATATCCGCTTCGTGCCGGCAGGCCTTGTCGGCGAAGTGCTCGGCCGCGTCAGCGGCGGCGCGGCGACGCTTAAATTGCGCATTGTCGATTATCCGGGCGAGTGGCTGCTCGATCTGCCGTTGATGTCGCAGACTTACGCCGAATGGTCGCGCGCCATGCTGATGCTGTGGCGGCGCGGCCTGCGCGCCGAGATCGCCCGCGATTTTTTCGCCTTCATCGCCGATCATCCGGCCGATGAGGCTTTGAGCGAGGCCGTCGCCAAGCAGGCGCACGATCTCTATCGCGCGCTGCTCATGACCGCGCGTGACAAACACGGCCTGAGCTACCTTCAGCCAGGCCGTTTCGTCTGTCCCGGCGCGCTTGGCGATGTGCCTTATCTCTGGTTCGCGCCGCTCGCTTTGCCGGACAATGCCGAGCGGCCCGCCGCCGGCACTTTAGGCGCACTGATGGAGGAGCGCTTCGAGGTTTACAAGCGCGAAGTCGTGGCCAAATTCTACGAAAACTATTTCCGCCACTACGGACGCCAGATCGTGCTGGTCGATGTGCTCGGCGCTTTGTTGGCCGGTCGCGAAGCGTTCGACGATACGCGGCTGGCGAGCGAGGCCATTCTGCAAAGCTTCCGCTACGGCCAGCACAACATCCTCACACGGCTGATCGGCAGCGCGCGTGTCGAGAAAGTGTTGTTCGCCGCCACCAAGGCCGATCACATCCCCGATCTGCAACGCGACAATATGAGCGCGCTGTTGCGCAACATGGCGGCGTTGCCGGCGCTGGAAGCGCGCGGCAGCAATGCTGACATTGATTTCACGACATTGGCTTCGGTCGCTTCGACCGTTGAAGCGGCGCAAGAGGTTGAAGGCCGGCAGGGCGTCATCGGCCGCATGGTCGGCGCCGGCAAGCAGACGCGCTTCTATATCGACGCGATTCCGGTGCAGCCGCCGCGGCCGGACGGCTGGGGCGCGCCGTTTCTCGGCATTCCACAGTTCGAGCCGCCACTGATCGATCCGGCGCCGGTCGACGGCATTCCGCACATCAATCTCGATCTCGCGCTCGATTATCTGATCGGAGACCGCTTGCGATGACCGATCCCCGTTCAAAGCGGCCGCAGGGCCCGCGCGTCATTGTCGATGACGAACCGGCGCAGGCACGGCCCTTCGCCACGCCGCATGCGACGCAAGGGCCTTTGATCGTCGAGACCGCGGATACCGAACGCATTGTGCCGCGCGAACGCGCCGCGGTGGCGCAAGACGCGCGTGCGGCTGTCAGGCCGCGCTTGCGTGACCGCTGGGTGCGGCTCGGTCTTTATGGCATTGCCGCCGCGATTGTCGGCTGGCTCGGCATCGACGCTTATCTCTGGATATCGAACGCCTTCGCCACCAGCACCACGTTGGGCGCCGTTGCATCGACCGTGGTCGTCGCCGGTTTCGGCGGCGCGGCGTTGATCGTCGGGCGCGAGATGCGAAGCTTCTATGCGCTGAAAAGCGTCGAAGCCCATCAGCAGCGTTTCGCCGACGAGAATTTGCGCCCCGCCGACATGCGCGAAGCGATCCGCGACGTGCTGGCCGTCGTGCCGAAAGACCGCGAAACAGAAGCGGCCATCGAGGCCTTCCAGCGCCAGGCGCAGGCGCATCACACGCCGGCGCAGCAACTGGAATTGCTGTCGCGTACTGTGATGACGCCGCTCGACCGCCGCGCTGAAGCGGCGGTGCGCCGCGCCACCGCGGCGGCCTTCGGAATCACTGCCGTATCGCCGACGGCGATGACCGACGTTCTGTTCTTCGTGGCGATGAGCGTGCGCATGGTGCGCGGCGTCGCCGCCTGTTACGGCCACCGCCCGACGGCCGCCGCCACCGCGCATCTGCTGCGCCGGCTGCTGACCGAGGCCGGCAAACTGGGCGCGGTCGATCTCGCCGGCATGACCTTGACGCAGCACATCGGCGGGGCGCTCGCCGAGCGCATCGCCGCCAATACCGCTGAATCAATGTATGCCGGGCAGCGCATGGCGCGCATCGGCCTCATTACCATGGGCATGTGCCGCCCGGTGCCATTCCGGCCGGATGAGGTGCCGGGGATGTTTTCCTCGATGATCGGCAATCTGTTCGCGCGCAAGGCGAATAATCCGCCGGAAACCGGTGGATGACGGCACCCCGGCGTTAACCAAAAATTAACGAAGTATTCCGCCACCGGCGGGCCTCGGCTATCCTCCCGTCGAAATCGGGAGTCGTCGTGATGGTCAAAACAATTGCCCGGGCTGTGTTTCTGTTCGCGCTGGCGATCATGATGGCGTCGTGGGCGATGACCGTCAGCAACAGCAAGCCGGCCGAGCCGGAGCAGGCGCTGCCGACCGACCGGATGTATTCCTGAGCGGACGATCGTCATTCCGGTGCGCTTGACCTGAGCGCCGCTGCCCGACAGGTTGCTGGCCTCACTCGTCTCCAGCCCGGGGCATCGACCGTGACCGTTTCAGCCGTCGTTAAAAACCGTAGCCCGGACGGCTTCGCCGCCGCCATCGGCGAACTGACCGCCGCCTTCGGCAATCGCCTGGTAACTTCGCAGGCGGTGCGCCAGCAGCACGGCAACAATGTCACCTGGATTCCCAACCAGCCGCCCGACGCGGTGGTTTTTCCGCAGAGCACCGAGGACGTGCAGCAGGTCGTGCGCATCTGTTCCAAACACGGCATGCCGATCATTCCGTTCGGCGCCGGCTCGTCCTTGGAAGGCCACGTCAATGCGCCGCAGGGCGGCGTGTCGATCGACTTCCGCGACATGAACAAATTGCTGACGGTACATGCCGAGGATCTCGATTGTGTCGTGCAGGCCGGCATCACCCGCAAGACGCTCAATGAGCAATTGCGTGACAGCGGTTTGTTTTTTCCGATCGATCCCGGCGCCGACGCCTCGCTCGGCGGCATGGCCTCGACGCGCGCCTCCGGCACCAACGCGGTGCGCTACGGCACGATGAAGGACAATGTCATCGCGATGAAGGTCGTGCTGGCCAATGGCGAGGTGATCGACACCGCGCGCCGCGCCAAGAAGACGTCGGCTGGTTACGATCTCACGCGGCTGATGATCGGCTCGGAAGGCACGCTCGGCATCATCACCGAGCTGACGCTGAAACTGTCCGGTATTCCGGAAGCGATCTCCGGCGGCACCTGTCCGTTTCCGTCCGTGGAAGCCGCCTGCAACGCCGCCATCATGACCATCCAGGCCGGCATTCCGGTCGCCCGCATCGAACTGCTCGATGCCTTGCAGGTGCGCGCCATCAATCAGGGCTCGAAGCTCACGCTGCCGGAAACGACCTTGCTGTTTCTCGAGTTTCACGGCACCGAGGCGTCGGTCAAGGAACAGTCGGAGCGCTTCAACGAGATATCGCAGGAACTCGGCGGCGGTCCCTTCGTCTGGACCACGCGCGCCGAGGAACGCACCAAAATGTGGGAAGCGCGTCACAACGCCGCCTTCTCCAATTTCACGCTGCGCCCCGGCGCGGCGATGATCGCCACCGACGTCTGCGTGCCGATCTCGCGGCTGGCCGAATGCGTCACGGCGACGCAGGCCGATATCACTGAGAGCCGCATCATCGCGCCGATCGTCGGCCATATTGGCGACGGCAATTTCCACCTGACCATGCTGATCGACCTTGCCGACGCCGATGAGGTCGAGCGCGCCGAGGGCCTGTCAGGCCGCCTGGTCGAACGCGCGCTGGCAATGGATGGAACCTGCACCGGCGAGCATGGCGTCGGCCAGGGCAAGATGAAATACATGCAGGCCGAACATGGCACGGCCGCGGTCGCAGCAATGCTGGCCATCAAGCAGGCGCTCGACCCGCGCAATATTCTCAACCCGGGCAAGATGATTTCGCCGGGCTGACGCGGCCGCGACACAGAATTGCCGCCAAAATCGTCGAAGTATGGCGTATATTTTGCAGGGCCCTATACTTTGCTAGATTGAGCGCAAGCGCAGGCCGGCTGCGGATTGGCGCTGGAGTTGGCGTTTGCAAACCACTTTGCTCGGATTGGCGATTGCGATCATCCTGGCCGTGCTGACCGCACTGGTCGGGCCGCTGCTGATCGACTGGAGCAGCCATCGCTCGCTTTTCGAAAGAGAGGCCAGCCGTCTGGTCGGCGCACCCGTCCGTATTGCCGGCGCCATCGACGCGCGGTTGCTGCCGTCGCCGCGGTTCACCGCCAACGACATTGAGGTCGGCAAGGGCGCCGGCAAATTGGTCGTCCGTTCGCTCGCCGTCGAACTGGCGCTGGCGCCGCTGATGCGCGGCGACTGGCGAGCCACCGAACTGCATATCGCCGGGCCGCAAACGACGCTCGGGCTCGATGCCGTCGGCCAGATCGATACGGCCGGTTTTCCGGTGGCCTTCAACCCGGATGCGCTGGCGATCGAACGGCTGAGCGTCGAGGACGGCAAGGTGACCTTCGTCGATGCCGCCAGTGGCGGCGCCGTTACGCTCAACCGGCTGTGGTTCAACGGCGAGGCGCGTTCGCTTATCGGCCCGTTCAAGGGCGAGGGCGCCGTCACCATCGGCGAGGAGCTTTATCCGTTCCGCCTCTCGTCGGGCCGCTATTCCGACGACGGCGCCATCAAGCTTCACCTCAATATCGATCCGGTCAATCGCCCGCTCAGCATCGAGACCGACGGCGTGCTGACCCTGGCCGATGGCACGCCGCATTTCGACGGCACGCTGAGTCTGGCCAAGCCGGTCGGCATCGGCCTGCGCGGCAATGCGCGGTTGACCCAGCCCTGGCGGCTGAGCGGCAAGGTCAAAGCCAATGCGCGGTCGGCGTTGATCGAACAGGTCGAATATCTGTACGGCTCCGAAGAACAGGGACTGAAGCTGACCGGCGTCGCCGATTTTAAATTCGGAAAAAATCCCCGCTTCGACGGCGTCCTGTCGGGTCGTCAGGTCGACCTCGACCGCGTGCTGGTGTCAGGCGACGGCACCCGGCCGCCGCCGGCGGCCGCGATCCGCGAACTGATCGAACTCGGCGGCGCGGCGTTCAAGCCGACCTTCCCGATTGCAATCGGTATCGGCATCGATCAGGTCACACTCGGCGGCAACATTGTGCAAAACGTGCGCGGCGATATCAGCAGCGACGCCGGCGGCTGGAATCTCGATCGCTTCGAGTTCCGCGCGCCCGGCTACACCCAGGTCCGGCTGAGCGGCCATCTCGCCGTCGGCGCCGATGGCGTCGCCTTCAATGGACCGGCGGAAATCGAAGCCAACGACCCGCAGGTGCTGGCGGCCTGGCTGGAGGGCCGCAGCGATGTGCCGGTGACGCCGCCGATCGACCTGCGCACATTGCGCATGTTCGGCGACCTCACGCTCGGCAGCGAGAAGATCGCGTTTGAAAAACTGCGCGCCGAGTTCGACCGCAAGACGATATCCGGCCGGCTGTCATATGTTTTCGCCGCGGGTCAAAACCAGGCCAAGCTCGACGCCGCGCTCAACGCGCCGGAGCTCGACATCGACGCCGCGCTCGGTTTCGGCCGGGCGCTGCTGTCCGGTTCCGCTTTGGCGCGGCCGCGCGACATGACGGTCGCCGCCGATATCGGCCGGGCGTCGATCGGCGCCTTCGTCGCGCGCAACGTCAGCGCGCGGCTGAAAGTCGACGCCGGCGGATGGCAGATCGACAGGCTGGCGGTCGCCGATATCGGCGGCGCCGCTTTTTCGGCGAGCGGGCGCATCGATACGACGCAACCGACGCCGCGCGGCAGCGTCAATGTCGATCTGACCGCGCCCGATATGGCGCCGGTGATGGCGGTGCTGTCACGCTTCGTGCCGGCAACGATGACGCCGCGCGGGCGCGCCGCCGCGGCGATGGCGCCGGCCCGCCTGCGGGCGCGGCTGGTCGTCGATGGCGCGGCGCCGTCGGCGCTGGCCAAACTGAGTATCGACGGCTCGCTCGGCCGCGCGCGGCTGGCGATGACCGGCCAGGCGAATGCCGACCTGTTCAAGTCCATCGGCGATGCCGGCGATCTGAAAGTGGATGGCAAACTGGAAGCCGACGACGGCAAAGTGCTGCTGACCATGCTTGGGCTCGATCGCACCATCGAAATCGAACCGGGATCTGGCGCGGTAAACCTTTCGTTGAACGGCCCGGCGAATGGCGAACTGGTTCTCGATGGACGCCTGCTCGCGAAGGGCCTTGAAGCGAAAGTCAGCGGTACGGCGCGGCCGTTCGCGGCGGCACCATCAGCGGCCTTGCGCACGGTCGTGACCCGCGCCAATGCCGCGCCGTTGCGCGGCGCGGGCGATGCGCGCGCGGCATTGCCGGTGACATTCGACGGCCGCCTCGCGCTGGCCGGCGACGGCCTGACGGTCACCGACATCAACGCCAATATCGGCGGCAGCGTGATGCGCGGCAAGATGATATGGTCGCTCGGCCTGCCGCACCGGATTTCCGGCGCGCTGGACGCCGATACGATCGACGGCGCGACCTTGCTCGCGGCTGCTATCGGCATGCCGACAATTGCGCCAAGCGCCGACAAGAGCTGGGTCTGGTCGACCGAGCCTTTCACCGATGGCGCATTTGGCGACGTCGTCGGCCAGCTTGCGCTCAAGGCGCGTCGTGTTGATTTATCGGCGCCGCTCACGGTTCGCGAGTTCAGCGCCAGCCTTCGCTTCGGAAAGCGCGAATTTTCCATCGCCGATATGGCCGGCGATATTGGCGGCGGCAAGTTCGCCGGCAGCCTTGACTACAAGGACACCGACAGCGGATTGACCACGCAAGCGAAGCTGTCGCTCAATGGCGCGGACGCGGCGGCGCTGCTGCCGGCGGCGGCCCGTCCGCCGGTCACGGGAACACTGGACATCGCCGCCGATGTAGCCGGCTCGGGTCTAAGTCCGGTCGCGTTGATCGGCTCCCTGCGCGGCACGGGCAAGCTGACATTGACCAGCGCGCAATTGGCCGGGCTCGATCCGCGCGCCTTCGACGCCGTCACCCGCGCCGTCGACCAGGGACTGGCCATCGATGCCGGGCGCATCGGCACCGTGGTGCGGTCGGCGCTGGATGGCGGCCAGTTGGCGCTGAAGCGCGCGAGCGGCAACCTGTCGCTGCGGGCCGGGCAATTGCGGCTGACCGAATTCGCGGCGGAAATAGTCAACGCCGACTTGGCGATGAGCGGCAATGTCGATCTCACCGCCGGGTCGCTGGATGCGCGGCTCGTTCTGTCCGGCGCAAGTGAAACCACAAGCGCACGGCCCGACATCTTCATGTCCTTGAAGGGGCCGGTCAGCGCGCCGTCGCGCAACATTGACGTATCGGCGTTGACAGCCTGGCTGACTTTGCGCGCGGTCGACACACAGGCGAGGCGTCTGCGCGCCATCGAAGCGGCGCAGCCGAAGCCGCCCGCACCGCCCAGTGCCGTTTCTGTACCGGACAAGGAAATGGCGCCGGCATTACCGGCGCCTGTCGATATCAACGCGTTGCCGCCGCCCAGGCAGGCCGAGCGGCCGGCAGGATCAGTCGGCCCCCAGAACTGACGGCGACAGCCGTCTCGTCAGGCCCTCGCGCTTGTCGTCGCGCTGGTTACGCTGCACATTGGACTGTGCGCGGAAGTGGTCGAGTACGAAAATCCGGATCGCCGACGACAAATTGCCGTGCTTGCGATCGGTATCGATCAACGCCACCAAATCCGACAAAGTCAGCTCACGCGCCGTCGCGATATCCTTCAGCGCCGCCCAAAATGCGTCTTCGAGGCTGACGCTGGTTTTGTGACCGGCAATGACGATTGAGCGTTTGACGACCGGCGATTTCATCGACCGTCTCCTGGTTCGATGCGGTGGAGATCGAGCATGTGACTGGCTTGTTCCTGTTCGGCCGCTTTCAGGCGGCGCAGGTGCTTCGGTTGTCCGTTGGCCAGACGATTGGCATTGGCGCTTTGATCGTCGCGCCGTCGCGCGGCCTGTTTGCGCGCCGTCCGGAGATTGACGAGTTCTGCCATCTCACGCCTCGTTACTGGCCAACCTCGGCCATGGATTTGCGCCCTTGGTCAACTTATTCGCCGCTAAATGCGTCGAGAGTCAGGCGAACCTCTTGGTTTCCCGCCCAATGGGCAGCCTGGAATCATACGACCATAGTGCGGTGCTATAGTGCCTGATTTCAATACACGGTTAGTTGATCGCAATAGAGCGGTCACCCATAAAGACCGAATATCAGCAGATGTCTTGGGTATATTTATGGGTCGGTAAAGTAGTCGTTGGATGTATATTTAAGTGGGATGTATATTTAATAATTTCATGACATGAACTTTAAAATTCTACAGTTCGGATACTTGAAAGTGCGCCGAACCGCTTGTATTTCAATAAAATAACACAAGAAAAAAGTAGAATTATACGCGATGGGGCGCTGCCCACTGAGTGCCCGTCGAAACAAACTCAAATACTTGCTCTCGGAGCAATAGGCTCGGTTGCGTGGCGCCAATACGCCGCCGATCGTGGCGGTGGCTAAATCGCCTTAATACGGCCTAGTCATTTGTTCAGGCCGCACCAGGCGGTCGAAATCCTTGCCCGAGACGTAGCCGAGGCGAACGGCCTCCTCGCGCAGCGTCGTGCCGTTTGCATGCGCGGCCTTGGCCACCTGGGCGGCTTTGTCGTAACCGATATGCGGCGCCAGCGCGGTCACCAGCATCAACGAGCGCTGCATCAGTTCGGCGATGCGCTCCTTGTTCGGCTGGATGCCGACAACGCAATTGTCGGTGAATGAATTGGCGGCGTCACCCAGAAGCCGGATCGATTGCAGCATCGCGTAGGCCAGCACCGGCTTGTAGACGTTAAGCTCGAAATGGCCCTGGCTGCCGGCGACGGTGACGGTCGTGTTGTTGCCGAACACCTGGGCGCAGACCATCGTCAGGGCTTCGCTCTGTGTCGGGTTGGTCTTGCCCGGCATGATGGATGAGCCGAGTTCGTTCGAGGGCAGGATCAGTTCGCCAAGCCCTGAGCGCGGGCCGGAGCCGAGAAAACGGATGTCGTTGGCAATCTTGAACAGCGCGGTGGCGGCGGCGTTGATAGCGCCATGCGCGAACACATAGGCATCGTGCCCGGCCATATGCTCGAATTTGTTCGGCGCACTGACGAAGGGCAGGCCGGTCAGCGTGGCGATGCGCTTCGCGAAAGCCTTGGCGAATTTCGGTTTGCTGTTGAGCCCGGTGCCGACCGCGGTGCCGCCTTGCGCCAGCGGGTAGAGTTCGCGCTGCGCCAGCCTCAGCCGTGCGATCGACGATTTCACTTGGCTCGCATAGCCGGAGAATTCCTGGCCAAGCGTGACCGGCGTCGCATCCATCGTATGGGTGCGGCCGATCTTGACGATTTTGCCGAACTCCCTGGCTTTCTTGTCGAGCGCGCTTTGCATCGTTGTCAGCGCCGGAACCAGATGACGCGCCAGTTGTGAGGCCGCAGCGATGTGCATGGCGCTTGGCACGGAGTCATTGGACGACTGGCTCATATTGACGTGGTCGTTGGGATGCACCGGCTGTTTCGCGCCGAGGTCGCCGCCAAGCGCTACATTGGCGACGTTGGCGATCACCTCGTTGACATTCATGTTGGATTGGGTGCCGGAGCCGGTCTGCCAGACCGATAGCGGAAAGTGGTCGTCGAGTTTGCCGTCGGCGATGTCCTGCGCGACGGTGATAATCGCGTCCGCGCGTTTTTTATCGAGCGAGCCGAGATCGCGGTTTACTTCCGCCGCCGCGCGTTTGATCAATCCCAGCGCATGCACGATCTCGATCGGCATGCGCTCGGTGCCGATGCGGAAATTGCGCAGCGAACGCTCGGTCTGCGCGCCCCACAATTTATCGGCGGCGATGTCGAGCGGCCCGAACGAGTCGCTTTCGGTGCGGGTATTGATCGCTTTCTTGTCTGTCTTGGCCATGGACGAAACTTAAGCCGAATAGCCGCGCAAACAAGCCCGCAAAGTCGCGGCTATTTCTTACGGAAGCGATCGAGCCGCACGACTTCGCCGCCGCCCGACGGCTTGTCCGGGTTCGGATCGGTCGGCTCGGTGTCGGTGGGCTTGAGCGGCGACACCGCGGGCATTGCCGCCGGCGCCGGAGCAGGCGGGGGCGATACTGTCGGCAGGCGCGTTGCCGGTTCGGATTTTTTGGGCGCGGGTTTACCGGGCGCCTCCGGCGCGCCAACGGTAGTCAGCAGACTCTTTTTGCCGTCCGGCTTTTTGCCAGCCGGCTTGAGGGTGTCCTGCTTCAAGCCGGCCTGGTCCTCGGCGATTTCCTCGAACTGCAGGCCGAATTGCACCGACGGATCGAAAAAGCCGGAAATGGCGTCGAACGGGATGGCCAGTTTCTCAGGGATGCCGCCGAACGACATGCCGACCTCGAAGCCCTGCTCGTTGACCGCCAGATCCCAGAATTGATGCTGCAGAATGACCGTCATCTCTTCCGGATATTGCGCGCGCAGCCGGTCCGACATGCGCACGCCCTCGGCCTGGGTGTCGAACGAAATGTAGAAGTGATGGTCGCCGGGCAGGCCTTTCTTGGCGGCGTCGGCGAGTACATTGCGGACCACCCCGCGCAGCGCCTGCTGGGTCAGTAGATCGTAGCGGATATGGTCGGCCATTCGTGTCCTGCGGGTCGGGAGAGCGATGGCGCATGATAGCGCGTCGCGCGATGAAATTCATCCCGTCCGCCGGCCGAAATATGGCGCGAATACGGGAATCTAGAAGGAGGGAAATTTGAATAAGGGAAAGTGGAGGCTTCTGTTGCCAGGTGCCTCCGAACCCCGCCTGACGGAGCTTAACCCGCCAGGACTTCTAGTCTTGGTTTTTCAAACCGCTTACGCAGCCTGAGCAACCGGAGCATAGTTGTCGTTTGCAACTACGATTTGGCCCGATAACGGCGGAACCATGCCGAGCAAAAGTTCGCCCT
>CANKBJ010000065.1 GCA_947479905.1 Bradyrhizobiaceae bacterium | reverse complement strand
TCGTCGGTATAGACCTCGATCGCGGTGACGTCGCCGGAGCGGTTGAAATAGGCCTGCGCCTCCTTCAACGGCATGAACACCATGGCGCCGTCATATTCCGACATGCCGATCTCGAACACGGCGGCGACCTTGTAGACCTTGATGCGCGGCGTCGTGCCCATCGGCGTCACCGCGCCGCGCGGCGCGACCAAGGTAATGTTGTCGCCGGAACGCAGCGACAATTGATCGGCGAGCCTGCGGCCGATGGCGACGCCCTGCGCGTCGTCGAAACCGCCGAGCGAGCCCTGCCTTATATTGTTGATGACCGACGGCAGACCTTCCATGTCTTTCAGGCGAATGCCACGCACCAGCACACCGCCGGCGTTGAACGGCGACGACGCCAGCGCCTGGCCTTCGACAATGGGCGCGGCGAGCTTGACGCCCTTGACGGCGGCGATGCGCGCGGCGACTTCCTCCCAGTCGGTTAGCGGCTTTTCCAGCGGCTGGATCAACAGATGGCCGTTGAGGCCGAGGATCTTGTCGAGCAATTCGCCGCGAAAGCCGTTCATCACCGCCATGACGATGATCAGCGTGCCGACGCCGAGCACGATGCCGAGAAAAGAGAACCCGGCAATGACCGAGATGAATCCTTCCTTGCGCCGCGCGCGCAGGTAGCGCAGCGACAGCATCCATTCAAACGCAGAGAAGGGCCGCGTCCCATTGGGCTCGCTCATAGGGGCTCGCTCATTGAATGGGCTCGGTGGTCATCGGCATGGTGTCCCCATGCGAGGGGTTTTCACACGATTCGGGCGGTTTCGTGGGGGAAATAACCCTGACGGCGCACAGGTTTATTACGGCGTCCTAGCGGCCGAGCAAATCCAGCGCGGCGACCGGCGACATCATCTCCTTGGCACCGGTCTTGCGGTTTTTCACCTCGACCTTGCCCTCGGCAAGCCCGCGCGGGCCGACCATGACCTGGTACGGCAGGCCGATCAGGTCGGCCGTGGCAAATTTGGCGCCGGCGCCCTTGTCGGTGTCGTCGTAGAGCACGTCGATGCCCTTGACGGTGAGCCCGCGATAGAGTTCCTCGCAGGCGGCCCCCGTCGCGGCATCGCCCTGCTTGAGATTGAGCACGCCGACCTTGAACGGCGCGACCGCATCCGGCCAGACGATTCCGGCGTCGTCATGCGAGGCCTCGATGATGGCCGCGACCAGCCGGCTCGGCCCGATGCCGTAGGAGCCCATATGCACCGGCACGTCGCCGCCCTGCCCGGTGGCGACCACGGCCTTCATCGGCGCGGAGTACTTGGTGCCGAAATAGAAGATGTGGCCGACTTCAATGCCGCGCGCCGAAACTTGGCTGTCGGCGGGAATGGCGGCGAACTTGTCGGCCTCGTGCATCTCGGAGGTCGCGGCGTATTGCGACGTCCATTTGTCGAAGATGCCTTGCAGATCTTCGCGGCTGTCGAAATTCACGTTCTCGTCCGGCACGTCCATGTCGAGGAAGTTCTTGTGACAGAACACTTCCGATTCACCAGTGTCGGCGAGGATGATGAATTCGTGGCTGAGATTACCGCCGATCGGGCCGGTGTCGGCGCGCATTGGGATCGACTTCAGGCCAAGCCGCGCGAAGGTGCGCAAATAGGCAACGAACATCTTGCGATAGGAATGCTCGGCCCCGGCCTGATCGACGTCGAACGAATAGGCATCCTTCATCAGGAATTCGCGGCCGCGCATCAGGCCGAAGCGCGGACGCACCTCGTCGCGGAATTTCCACTGGATGTGATAGAGGTTGAGCGGCAGGTCCTTGTATGAGCGGACATAGGCGCGGAAGATCTCGGTGATCATTTCCTCGTTGGTCGGCCCGAACAGCATGTCGCGCTCGTGCCGGTCCTTGATGCGCAGCATCTCCTTGCCGTAGGCGTCGTAGCGGCCGCTCTCGCGCCACAGATCGGCCGACTGCATGGTCGGCATCAGCAGTTCGATGGCGCCGGAGCGGTCCTGCTCCTCGCGCACAATGGCGCAGATTTTATTGAGCACGCGCAGACCCAAAGGCAGGAAGGCGTAAATGCCCGCGGCCTCCTGGCGCATCATGCCGGCGCGCAGCATCAACCGGTGCGAGACGATCTCGGCCTCGCGCGGCGGCTCTTTGAGGATGGGCAGGAAGTAGCGGGACAGGCGCATGGATTTAGCCGCGATTCGAGGGTGTCGGGGCGTTGAGTGAAAGCGGATCGGGCGGGAAAAGACAAGGGCCTAAGCGGCCCGCCGCGCCGCCCTAAAGGCTGAAATACGCGTGCGCCTTCATCTTCTCGAGGTGCTGCATCACCGGCACCGAAATCCAGGCGCGGTCGCGCAAATGCGGCACGCGGGCAACGTCGAAATTGCTCGCAAGCCGGCGCAGGTAATAAAGCTCCTCCTTCGACTGCACCTTGAAGCCGTCGAATTCGCGGCCGGCGTCGGCCAATTCGGCATCGGAAATCGCGGCGTCGAAGCGCCGCTTCCAATCCGAATTGCGCTCGCTGACATCGAGGCCGGCGCCCTCGCCGAACGGAATCTTGGTGCGGTCGCGGATGATCGTGGGCAACTGCTCCGGATAGAGGTCGTAGAGATCGCGCAACGGCATCTTGCCAGTCGGCAGGCCGTTGAGGTCGCGCACCAGCGCACCCGCTTCAAGATTGAGCGCGTAATTGACGACGGCCGGATCGAGGAACGGTTCGCGCGTTTCCACCTGGTAGCGCATCGCGCAGCGATCGACGCGCTGCAGGCTGACGCGGTTCATCAGGCCGAGCACCTCATCGCGCACCGGCGCACCTTCGGCCGCGCTTTCGTTGAAAGCGACTTCGAGCGGCGCATAGCCGCAGAACAATTCGTCAGCGCCCTCGCCGCACAGATTGACGCGAAAGCCGTCGCTGTGCATCTGCCGGTTCGCCGCCAGCGAACAGACCGCGCCGCGAATGAGGTTGGGCTCGAAGGATTCGGTAATCGCCACCACGTCGTCGATCATGGCGAAGGCGTCGTCGCTCGCCGGATCGAACGGCACCATGCGCAGATCGTAGCCGGTCTTCTCGGCGTAAGCCGCGGCATATTGGTAATCGGGCGCGTCCGTTCCGCCGACGAAATAGCCCGGCGCTTCGGGGCGGAATTCGCGCGCGTAATGTGCCACAAGCGTCGAGTCGATGCCGCCGGAGAACAAGGTCGCCACCGGCAGGTCGGGCGGCAGGCGCACGCGCACCGCTTCGCGCAGGATCGCATCCAGCGCAGCCGGCGAATTCGTCACCGGCACATCGATACGCGGAAATATCGGCGATTTGAAACGCGCACATTTGTTTCGAGACAAGGCAAAGCCCGGCGGCAACAGCATGACGTCGCCTTCCGGCACCGTATTCAAAAGCGGCCGCATCTCGGAGCAGAAAAGGAAGCCTTTTCCGGCCTGTATGACATACAGCGGCTTGACGCCGAACGGATCGCGCGCCGCCAAAAACTCGCCATTGGTCAGATCGACCGCGACGAAGGCGTACATGCCATTAAGACGTTCCAACGCACGCGGACCCCAGATCTGCAACGCATTGGCCAGCACTTCGGTATCGGACAAAGTCTTGAAACCGACGCCGAGGTCTTCCATCTCGCGGCGCAGCGCCGCGTGGTTGTAGATCTCGCCGTTGAACGACACCGCGAGCCGTCCATAGAATGAAATCTGCGGCTGGGCGCCGTGCTCGGCATCGACAATGCGCAAGCGACGCGTACACATCGCGATGTTCGGCATCGGCGAGAACAGCGGATCGGTGATGTCGCCGCGATGCAGGATGCCGTCGATCAGGCGCGCCACCGTGGCGTCGGCCTGCGGCCAGTCGATCGCGACAGCAAATCCGCACATAAAGCCGGTCCCGAATGCAGCAAATAGGCTGCCCGACCCTAGTCGTCGCGCGGTAAACTTTTGCTTAACCATGCCGCTTCGCACGGCCTTTGCCGCGCATGCCCCTCGCGCGGGCAAAGCCGCGCGGGCCTATTTCATTTCAAAAGTTAATGCTTTATGAATACCGGATTGGCGGGGCTTGCATGCGTGTGTGGCTAAGACGGAGCGTTGGTCTGCTGGCGATCTATGTGATCGCCCTGACCACGATTCTGTCCGCATTCTCGGCTCAGCGGCCGGCCAGCGCCGCCTTCGATCCGTTCACGGTCATCTGCCATAGCGGCACCGGCACGGCCGACGCGACCGACCAGGCGCCGGCGCAACAGGCGCCAACCAAAGCCTGCGACCATTGCACCCTCTGCAACGCCGCGCCGGCGGCCTCCGCCACCTTCGACGGCGTTGCGATCGGCATACTGGCGCCGGCGACACACCTGCGCGTCCTGCGCCCGGCCGAATCTTTGCCGCACGCCGATATCGGCGGCAGCCCCCGGCAAGCGCAAGGTCCTCCTTCCAGCACGTGAACGTTCGCGGCCACTCGGCCGCGTTTTCGCTTCATCGTACTGGAAAGGACTCGTTCCCATGTCTCGCTCTCGCCAGCTCGGCTGCGCATCTTTGTGCGCGCTGGCCATTTCGTCATCCGCTTTCGCTCAATCTTCCCCTGCCATCGTGCCGCTGCCGACGATCGACGTCACGTCGCAAGGCGGTGGTTCGCTGGTCTCGCCGAACACCGAAGCCGCACGTCGCAATATCGAACAAACGCCGGGCGGCGTCGACGTCGTGCCGGATACGGCGTTCAAGAACACCCAGGCGCAGACGATAAAGGATGTCGTCGATTACGTGCCGGGGGTCTGGGCGCAGCCCAAATGGGGCGACGACGCCCGCTTTTCGGTTCGCGGTTCCGGCCTGTCGCGCAATTTTCATCTGCGCAGCACCCAGCTTTTGATGGACGGCATTCCGATGAACACCGCCGACGGCTACGGCGACTTTCAGGAAATCGACCCGACCGCGTATCGCTATGTCGAGGTCTTCAAAGGCGCAAACGCGCTGCGCTACGGCGCCAATTCGCTCGGCGGCGCGATCAACTTCGTCACCCCGACCGGCCGCGACGCCAGCGCTTTCGAGTCGCGCATCGATGGCGGCAGCTTCGGCTACCTCCGCGAACAAGCCAGCTCCGGCAAGAGCTACGGTCCGTTCGATTATTTTATCACCGGCTCGAACTCGACCAATGATGGCTACCGCGAACACAGCGGCGGCCACGCGCAGCGCGCCAGCGCAAACTTCGGCTACCAGATCACCTCCGATGTTGAAACCCGCCTTTATCTGAATTTCAACCGCGTGCGGCAAAGCATTCCGGGCGAAGTCACCAAGGACAGCGCGCTGACTAGCCCGCGCACCGCCTGGACCGCGAACGTCGCCAACGACTGGCAGCGCAACATCGACACCGGCCGCATCGCCAGCAAGACGACGGTACGGCTCGGCTCGGCCACGGTCGATTTCGGCCTCTTCGGCACCGACCGCCACCTGATGCATCCGATCTTCGAATGGCTCGACTACCGTTACAAGGACTACGGCGCTTTCGGCCGCGTCGTCGATGAACGGATCGTCGCCGGCCATCGCAACCGCTTCGTCGCCGGCGTCAACGTCCTCAACGGCACGACCGACGCCGACCAGTATGCCAATGTCGGCGGCAACAAAGGCGCGATGACAAAATCGCTGAAGCAGAAGCCGGAGAATTATTCCGCCTATCTCGAGAACTCGTTCTACTTCGTGCCGAATGTCTCTTTGGTCACTGGCCTGCAATACCTCTATGCCGTGCGCGAACAGTCGGTGAACTTCACCACGCAAGGCGATCTGGCAGGCCGCGCGACCTACAGCCTGTTCAGCCCGAAAGCAGGCGTGCTGTGGGATATCGGCCCGGCCTGGCAGGTCTTTGGCAACGTCTCGCGCAGCGGCGAAGCGCCGAGCTTCGGCGAAGGCGGCGGTGCATCGGCCACGCCGTTCTACAACATCAAGGCGCAGACCGCGACGACCTACGAGATCGGCACGCGCGGGCGGCGCCCCGACGTCACATGGGACCTGACGCTTTACCGCGCCAATATCAAGAACGAACTGCAATGCTTCGTCAGCGCCTTCGGCAACTGCAACGTGACCAACGCCGACAAGACGGTGCATCAGGGCATCGAAGCAGGTTTCGGCTTGGCCATGGTCAAGGGCATCGCCAGATCCGGCGACAGTCTCTGGCTCAATGCCGCCTATACCTACAACGACTTCCGCTACGGCAACGACGCGATCTTCGGCAACAACAGACTGCCCGGCGCGCCGGCGCAATATGTGCGCGCCGAATTGCTCTACAAGCACCCGTCCGGCGTCTCACTGGGGCCGAATATCGAATGGGTGCCGAACGCCTATTACGTCGACAGCGCCAATACCGTTGAGTCCGCTTCCTATCTGCTGTGGGGCATGCGCGCCGTTTACGACGATGGCAAAGCTTTCAGCGCCTATATCGAAGGCCGCAATCTCGGCGATCAGACCTACATCGCATCGGCCAGCGTCATCGATCGCGCCACCGCTGCGTCCAGATTGTTCAATCCCGGCGCCGGCCGTTCGGTCTTCGCCGGATTGCGCTATAAACTGTGAGAGGCACCCGCATGTTTCTCAGAGCAATCCTGATATGGGCCGCCGTCCTCCTGACGGCGGCCACGGCGGCCGCGCAGCATTACCCGGCGACTGATGCCGATGCCATCCGGCACCTCATGAAATCGACCTGGGACAAGCCGGCCGAGCCGATCAATATTCCATCGCTCACCGTCGTGGCGGATTACGCGGTCGCCGGCTGGACGCAAGGCGACATGGGCGGCCGCGCTTTGTTGCGCAAGAAAGCCGATGGCTGGTCGATCATTTTGTGCGCCGGCGATCAGCTCAAGGACGTTGAACATCTACGCAAGGCCGGTATTGCCGACGCGGTCGCACGGCGCCTTGCGTCCGAAGTCGCATTAGCGGAGCGCGCGGTCTTGCCGAAAGACCTGGCGATGTATTCCCGATTCGAAGGCCTCGTGATGATCGATCCGAATACTCGCCACGGACACGGTCATTAAACCAGAAAGGACACGCATCATGTTGCCTATGAGATCGTATCGCTGCTTCGCCGGCACCGCGATCGCCACTGCACTTTCCGTCGGCCTCGCCGGCAACGCCGTCGCTCACGTCACCCTCGAACAGAACGCCGCCCCGGTCGGCTTGTTCTACAAGGCCGTCCTGCGCGTGCCGCACGGCTGCGAGCAATCCGCGACAGTCAAACTGCGCGTGCAGATTCCCGAGGGCGTCATCTCGGTCAAGCCGATGGTCAAGCCGGGCTGGACGCTCGAGGTCAAGCGCGGCGCTTACGCCAAATCCTACAGCTTCCTGCACGGCGCCAAATTCAGCGAAGGCGTGAGGGAGGTCATCTGGTCCGGCGGCAATCTGCCGGACGCTTATTATGACGAATTCGTGTTGACGACATTCATCGCCGGCGAACTTAGCGCCGGCGATATGTTGTATTTTCCGGTGGTGCAGGAATGCGAAAAAGGCGCGCATCACTGGGTCGAGGTTCCCGCGGCCGGCAAGCCTGTCGCCGGCGATCCGGCACCCGGCCTGAAGCTGCTGCCGTAAGCGAAAGGACACGGCGAGTGAAACTGAAAACGATCATGCTGATGCGCCGCGCCGTCATCGCCGGTCTGTTTGTCGCCGCCACGCTGTCGCCGATGCAGGCCCACGCGCACGCCCATCTCGATCGCGCCATGCCGGCGCCGAACAGCGTGCAGGGCCAGCCGCCGAAGGAAGTGACGATCTGGTTCACCGAAGCGCTGGAGGCAAAGTTCAGCACCATCGAGGTGCGCGACGCCAAGGGCACGGCCATGCAGGCCGGCGCTGCGACTTTGGTGCCCGGCAATACCGCGCAATTGCGGGTGCCGTTGAAGGAGCTTGCGCCCGGCACTTACAAGGTGATCTGGCGCGTGCTTTCGGTCGATACGCACCGATCGAAGGGCGAGTTCGGCTTCAAGGTCGGGCCTTGACGATGGCAGCCTGCCGATGAGCGCGCGACCGTGCCGGTAGTCGACCCGCTCGCCCTGGTGCGCGGCGTCCATTTCGCCGCGACGCTGCTGGCGGCCGGCACGGTGAGTTTCATCGTTCTGGTCGCGGCGCCTTGCCTGCGTCCCGGCCAGGACGCGGCGCTGCTGCGCCGGTTAAGGCTTATGGTCTGGGCGGCGCTTGCCGGCACAGTTCTGACCGGGCTGGTCTGGCTCGTTCTGGTCGCAGCCAATATCCTCGATATTCATCCGGCCGAGGCCTGGCTCGGCTTCGCCCCGGTGATAACCGGCACCCGGTTTGGCGAGATTGCCAGTCTGCGGCTCGCCGTCGCCATCGTGCTCGGCTTGCTGATGGCGCTGCCGCGCTGGCGCGTCCTTCAATTAGCGGCCGCGGTCGCCCTCGCCGGCCTGCTCGCCTTTACCGGCCATGCCGGCGCGACGCCGGGCGCGACCGGCTGGTTCCACCTGGCGTCCGACCTTTTGCACCTTTTGGCCGCGACCGCCTGGCTCGGCGGCCTGCCGGCCTTTGTCCTTTTGCTTGCCGCCACCGATACAAATTTTGGCCCGGCCGGCGGCGCATTCGTTCGGCGCGCGACCGCCCGCTTCTCGGTCCTCGGCATCGCCAGCGTCGGCGTCCTCATGGCCAGCGGCCTGATCAACAGCGGGGAGCTGCTGGGCGGCCCTGCCGACCTGCTGGCGACCGCCTATGGCCGCGTCCTGGCGCTCAAGATTGCTCTATTCGCGACTATGGTCGCCATTGCCGCCGTCAACCGCTTCCGGCTTACGCCGCGCCTGCCCGCCCCGGCGGCGATAGGGGCGCTGCGCCGCAACGGGTTGATCGAAACCGCGCTTGGCCTCGGCGTGCTGCTGCTGGTCGGCGTCCTCGGTACGATGATTCCGGGCGGCCATATGCACACGAATTCGGCAACGCCTCCATCGGAGGCAGCGTTTGTCCACATACACACCGAAGCGGTGATGGCCGATGTCACCATCGATCCCGGCCAAAGCGTTGCGACAATTCGTCTTTGGCGCGAAGATTCCAGCGCTTACCATGCCCGTGGTGTAATTCTCGTCTTGGAACCGCGCGATGGCGGCTTGCCGGCAATCGAACGGAAGACCGTTTCTCAACCGGACGGGACCTGGCAAGCAGACGCGATCGATATTCCACGCCGCGGCGTCTGGAATTTGCGGCTGACCATCACCCCCGATACCGGGTCGCCGGTCATTCTCGACGCGCCGATTGTCATCACGCAGTGCAGCAACGAATGCTGGTGACAGGGGCAAAATGATCAGCTAAAGAATCCTTGTCCAAATGGATGAAGAAACCGGCCAATCAAGACCGGCTTCAACATGCGGTCCAAGTCGACGAACCAAGTCTTGGGAGGGAAGTCTCTGGCGCGAAAATCGCCGCCGCCTCGATAGAAAACGAAGTAACATCGGGGATACGGGACAAATAAAAGCGACCGAGCAGGGCACATCGCCCTGCTCTTTTTTTTGGGACCCTGCCCGTTCTTTTTAAAAAATCGCCGGCGACTTCGCTGCGCGGCCTGTTCAGCGGCCGGGCGGGCTCGAAATCCGCGACAGGAATTCATACGGAATGAGATTGCGCGCGTAGCAGAAGTACAAAACGCCCGCGATCGCGCTGGCGATCAACGTCGTCCACAGCAACTTGCTCCACAGCCGGTGCATCGCCGGCGCGCCCGGATCGGTGCCGGCGGTGAAGTCGCCGGATTCGGTCTGGCTTCGCACGCCCCACGGCAGCACGGCGAACAGAGTCAGCCACCAGATCAGAAAATAGATGGCAATGATGGTGGTGGTGCTCAAGCTCATGAGAAGTCCGTTTCCTTACGCCTGCTCGAGTTCGACCAAGGTGCCGCAGAAATCCTTCGGATGCAGGAACATCACCGGCTTGCCATGCGCGCCGATTTTTGGCTCGCCATCGCCGAGCACGCGCGCGCCTTGCGCCTTTAATGTATCGCGCGCGGCGATGATGTCGTCCACTTCGTAGCAGAGATGGTGGATGCCGCCGTCCGGGTTTTTTTCGAGAAACTTGTTGATCGGCGATTTGTCGCCGAGCGGCTCGAGGAGTTCGATCTTGGTGTTGGGCAATGTGATGAACACGGTCGACACGCCATGGTCCGGCTGCGCGACCTTGGCCGAAATCTCGGCCCCCAGCGTATCGCGATAGACGGCCGAAGCCTTGGCAATGTCGCGGACCGCGATGGCGACGTGATTGAGACGACCGATCATTGAATTCTCCTACTCCTCAATCCGGCGATAGTATCATAGAGCCAAACCTAATCTCCGTCATTCCGGGATGCCGCGAAGCGGCAGACCCGGAATCCAGAAATCGAATGACGACGCTCTGGATTCCGGGTTCGCGGGCGAGAGCCCGCGCCCCGGAATGACAGCCTATACCGCCAGGATGTGCACATGGCACATCGGCTTTTTGCCCCAGCGCTGGTTGACCGTGGAGCGCACCGCGCGCCGCACAGCCTCGGCGACGGCGTCGGGATCGGTGCGCCGCTTGCGCGGCATGGTCTCGAACGTCTCCTCGATGGCGTCATAGACCAGATCCTCCATCAGCGCGCCGTCGCGGTCGCGCTCCGGAATGCCGATCAGGTCGAGTTCGGGATCGGCCGCCAGCAGGCCCTTGTCGGTCAGCGCCAGCGCGATCGATACGCAGCCGGCAAAGCTCAGCCGCTTGCGGTCGGCGACGGTGCGGGCGTCGGCATCGACCAGAATATGGCCGTCCTTGTAGGTCCGCCCGGCCGGAACTTCGTCGATGATCCGGGCATTGCCGACCGCGATGCGCACCAGATCGCCATTGCGAACCAGCACCACTTCCGGGATGCCGCAGCGCCGCGCCAGCGCCGCGTGTTCGGACAGATGCAGCGACTCGCCATGCACCGGGATCAATATCTTCGGCTTCACCCAGGAGATCAGTTCCTCCAGCTCGGCGCGGCGCGGATGGCCGGAGACATGCACCATGTGGGTGCGGTCGGTGATGACCTCGATACCCTGGTCGATCAGGCCATTGATGATGCGGCCGACCTCACGCTCATTGCCGGGAATGGTGCGCGCGGAAAAGATCACCATGTCGCCGCGCGTCAACGTGACGTCGGGGTGCTGGTCCTCGGCGATGCGCGCCAAGGCCGCGCGCGGCTCGCCCTGGCTGCCGGTACACAGGCAAACCACCTTGTTGTTCGGCAGATAGCCATAGGCATCGACCGAGCGGAATTGCTTGATGCCCTCTAACAGGCCCAATTCACGCGAAATCTGCACCACCCGCTCCATGGCGCGGCCGACGACGATCACCTCCCGGTCGGCTTCCTGCGCGGCCAGCGCCACGGCGCGCAGACGCGCGACATTGGAGGCAAAGGTCGTCACCGCGACGCGGCCCTTGGCAGACTTGATCAGCGCCGCGATGTTCCTGGCCACATCGGCTTCGGACGGAGATACGCCGTCACGCACCGCATTGGTGGAATCGCCGACAATGGCGAGACAGCCCTCCTCGCCCAGCGCCTTCAGCTTCGCCTCGTCGGTGCCGGTGCCGATTACCGGCGTGCGGTCGATTTTCCAGTCGCCGGTGTGCAGCACGGTGCCGGCCGGCGTGCGGATGATGAGCGCCTGCGATTCTGGAATCGAATGTGCCATGTCGACCATGTCGATGTCGAAGGGACCGACCGAAAAACGGCTGCCCGGCGCGACGATGGTGACCGGGATTTCCGGCGCGCCCGCTTCACCGGCGCGCTTGGCGGCGAGCAGCGCCGCGGTGAACGGCGTGGCGAAGATCGGGCACTTCAATTTCGGCCACAGGTCGAGTACCGCGCCATAGTGGTCTTCATGCGCGTGGGTGATGACGAGGCCGAGCAGGTTCTTTCTCTCCGACATCAGATATTTGATATCCGGGAAGATCAGGTCGATGCCGGGCAAATGCTCCTCGAGACCGAACGAGACGCCGAGATCGACCGCCAGCCATTTGCGGTTGCCGGCCGGACCCAACCCATAGACCGACAGGTTCATGCCGATTTCGCCGACCCCGCCGAGCGGAGCGAAGACGAGTTCTTGTTGTGCGTGCGCCATTTTCTTGTTCTCTATCCGAGGTCAAATATTTCGCCGGCGGTCACCGTCGCCAGACCGGCAGGACCGCGCACCAAGAGGTGCCCGGCATCGTCGAGGCCTTCAAAACGGCCACTGAATTCACGTTCCGGCAGCCGCACGCGGATGTCCTGTCCGAGGCCGGCCGCGCGCTTGAGCCAGTCGGCGCGGATGCCGGCAAAGCCGTCGCCGCGCGCCCATTGCGCCAGCCGGCGCTGCATCGCTTCAGCCAAAGCCGCCAATAGCCGTGCCGGCTCCACCAATGCGCCGGCGGCGGCAAGGTCGGTCGCCGGATAGGACGTATTGTCAGGATGCGCCGCGCAGTTGACGCCGAAGCCGATGACGACCGCGAAGGCCGGCGCGCTCTCGCCTTCGATCAGAATGCCGGCGAGCTTGGCGCCGCCGAGCAGCAGGTCGTTCGGCCATTTCACTTTCAAGAGCGGACCGACCTGCGGCGCGCATTCGGCGACCGCGTCATGCACAGCCAGCGCGGCGACGAAAGACAATTGCGGCGCCAGCGGCGGCGGCGCCGGATCGCTCAGCAATAAAGTGGCGAAGAGATTGCCCGGGGTTGAGGTCCAGGCGCTGCCGCGGCGGCCGCGGCCGGCGTCCTGCGTTCGCGCTGAAATCCACAATGCACCGCGTTCGCCGGCACGCGCACGCGCCAGCGCCTCGGCATTGGTGGAGCCGAGCGTCTCGTAAGTTACATGCCGGACCCCCGCCAGGTCCGTGGCTTCGCGGTTCATTTATGAGATGCAGCGTCCCTTTCGGTCGCGCATCAGAACAGGGATTTCGCCGCCACCGTCGCCGCGCCCAGCAGCGGCGCCGGATAGACGAAGAAGACGATATTGAGAATGCCGGCGACGCCAAGCATCAACTTCAGCAGGCCCGGCATGACGTCGAACGCTTTGGCCGGTTCGTCGAAATACATGATCTTGACGATGGTCAGGTAGTAATAAGCGCCGATGACGCTGGCCAGCACGCCGACCACGGCAAGCACATAGAGCCCGGCCTTGATCGCGGCGAGAAACACATAGAACTTGGCGAAGAAGCCGGCGAGCGGCGGAATGCCGGCGAGCGAGAACAACAACATGGCGAGGAAGAACGCCATCGCCGGCTTGGTGCGCGCCAGGCCCGCCAGATCGGAAATATTTTCCACCAGCAGGCCGTCGCGCCGCATCGACAGAATGCAGGCGAAGGTGCCGAGCGTCATGCCGACATAGATGGACATATAGACGAGCACGCCCTGCACGCCCTCGGCGGTGCCGGCGGCAAGCCCCACCAGCGCAAAGCCCATATGGCCGATCGACGAATAAGCCATCAGGCGCTTGATGTTCTTCTGGCCGATGGCCGCGAAAGCCCCCAGCACCATCGAGGCCAGCGCGACGAAAACGACGATCTGCTGCCAGGAATGGGTGATGCCGGGAAACGCCACCACGGTGGCGCGCACGAAGATGGCGATGCCGGCGACCTTCGGCGCGGCGGCGAAGAACGCCGTCACCGGCGTCGGCGCGCCCTCATAGACGTCCGGCGTCCACATATGGAACGGCACTGCCGACACTTTGAAACAGAAGCCGGCAAACAGGAAAACGAGGCCGAAGATCAGGCCGATACTGGCGCCGCCTTTGGTCGCCGCCGCGATGCCGGAGAAGTTCACGGTGCCGGTAAAGCCATAGATCAATGACGCGCCATAGAGCAGCATGCCGGACGACAAGGCACCGAGGACGAAATATTTCAGCCCCGCTTCGGTCGAGCGCGCATTGTCGCGGTTCGACGCCGCGATCACGTAAAGCGGCAGGCTCATCAGCTCGAGGCCGAGATAGAGCGCGATCAGGTCGGACGCCGAGATCAGCAGCATCATGCCGAGCGTCGCCAGCAGCACCAGCACGCCGAATTCGAATTTCTGCAGTTTCTCGCTGGTCAGATAATCGAGCGACAGGATCAAGGTCCCGGCCGAGCCGGTCAGCATCAGAATTTTAAGGAAGCGCGCGAAGTCGTCGACGACGAAACTGCCGCCAAACAGGACCGCGCGCCCGCCCGGCAGCATGACGACGCAGGCGCCGACCGCGACCAGCAGCAGAATGCACAGGCCGTTAATGAAGCGCGACGCGCCCTCGCCGGCATAGGCGCCGATCATCAGCAGCGCCATGGCGCCGACCGCCAGCACGATTTCCGGCAGCACCGGCAACAGGACGTATATGTCGTTTAGACTGTTCATCGCGCGACGCTCACAGGATTGCTTGTCGTTGCCGCCGTCTTGACGCCAATCGCCTTGTTGTAGCCGTCGAGCAGCTGCGCGATCGACGTCGCCGACATGTCGAGCACCGGCTTTGGCGCGACCCCGAACAGGATGGTCAGGATCACCAGCGGCGCGAAAATCACCGCCTCGCGCAGGCCGATATCCTTGATGCCTTCCAGCGCGGGTTTAAGCGTGCCGAAGATCATCTTGCGGTAGAGCCACAGCGCATAGGCCGCCGACAAAATGACGCCGATGGTGGCGAGGCTGGCGACCGGAACACTGGTCTTGAAGGTGCCGGTCAGCGACAGGAATTCGCCGACGAAACCGGAGGTGCCCGGCAGGCCGACATTGGCCAAGGTGAACACCAGGAAGATCATCGCATAGAGCGGCATGCGGGTGACCAGTCCGCCGTAAAATGCGATCTCGCGCGTATGCATGCGGTCGTAGACGACGCCGACGCAGAGGAACAGCGCGCCGGAGACGATGCCGTGCGAGATCATCTGGAACACCGCGCCGGCGACGCCCTGCTGGTTCGCCGCGAAAATGCCCATGGTGACGAAGCCCATATGCGCCACGGAGGAATAGGCGATCAGCTTCTTGACGTCTTCCTGCATCAGCGCCACCAGCGATGTGTAGATGATGGCGACGACAGACATCGTGTAAACCAGCGGCGTGAAATCATGCGACGCCAGCGGGAACATCGGCAGCGAGAAGCGCAGGAAACCGTAGCCGCCCATCTTCAACAGGATCGCCGCGAGGATGACCGAGCCGGCGGTCGGCGCCTCGACATGCGCGTCGGGCAGCCAGGTATGAACCGGCCACATCGGCATCTTCACTGCGAAGGAGGCAAAGAATGCCAGCCACGCCCAGGTCTGCAAACCGGCTGGGAAATTGTAGCGCAGCAGCGTCGGAATATCGGTCGTCCCGGCCTGCCAGTACATCGCCATGATGGCGAGCAGCATCAGCACGGAGCCTGCGAGCGTATAGAGGAAGAACTTGAACGAGGCATAGACGCGGCGCTGGCCGCCCCAGACGCCGATGATCAGGAACATCGGGATCAGGCCGCCTTCGAAGAACAGATAGAACAGCACCAGATCGAGCGCCGAGAAAGTGCCGATCATCAGCGTTTCCAGAACCAGGAACGCGATCATGTATTCCTTCACGCGCTTCTGGATCGAGGTCCAGCTGGCGAGAATGCAGATCGGCATCAAGGCCGTGGTCAGAATGACGAAAGGCAGAGAAATGCCGTCGACGCCCATGTGATAGGAGGCGACGCCGAGCCAGTCGTGCTTTTCGGCAAACTGAAATTCGGCCGACGACGCATCGAATTTCTGCACCATCACCAGCGAAATCGCAAACGTAACGAGCGTGGTCCACATCGCAACCCAGCGCGCGGTGCCCTTGGCAAGCGGCGAGTTGCCGCGCGTCATCAGCATGATGAGCAGCGCGCCCAGAAGCGGCAGGAAGGTGACGACGGAGAGGACGGGCCAGTTCATCTAATGCACCCCCACCGAGAACATGAACCAGGTGATGAAGGCGGCGGCGCCGATCAGCATGGCGAAGGCATAATGATAGAGATAACCGGTCTGCAGCCGCACTACGTTTCGCGTGACGTCCAGGACCCGCGCGGAAACGCCATCGGGGCCGAAGCCGTCGATCAGCCAGCCATCGCCCTTCTTCCATAGCTCACGGCCGATCCATTTGGCCGGCCGCACGAAGATGATCTCGTACAATTCGTCGAAGTACCACTTGTTGAGGAGGAAGCGGTACAGGAAGTCGTGCTGGCGCGCGAGTTCGACCGGGATATCCGGACGGCGGATATAGAAGTGCCAGGCGATGACGAAGCCGATCACCATCATCGCCGTCGGCAGCAGAGCGATCTGCAACGGAATGTGGTGCATGTCGGTGAGAACGGTGTTGGTTTTCGCAAACGTCAGCGACTCGCGGAAGAAATGCTCGACGCCGTGACCGGCGAAGACTTCCTTGAACGGAAAGCCGGCGACGAACGATCCGACGGCCAGGAAGCCGAGCGGAATGAGCATCACCATCGGGCTCTCATGCGCCTCCTTCCAGTGCTTCACGTCGTGCGGCTTGCCATGGAAGGTCTTGAAGATCAGGCGCCAGGAATAGAACGACGTCAGCAAGGCCGCCGCGACCGTGCAGACGAAGGCATAGAGCGCCATCGGGTTCTTGCCAACGAAGGCCGCCTCGATGATCGCGTCCTTGGAGAAATAGCCGGCGGTCAGCGGGAAGCCGGTCAGCGCCAGCGTGCCGATGATCATCACGATATAGGTGAAGGGAATGCGCTCGCGCAGGCCGCCCATGTGGCGGATGTCCTGCTCGTGGTGCATCGCGTGAATGACCGAGCCGGAACCGAGGAACAGCAGCGCCTTGAAGAAAGCGTGCGTGAACAGGTGGAACATGCCGACCGAATAGGCGCCGCAGCCCATGGCGACGAACATGTAGCCGAGCTGCGAACAGGTCGAGTAAGCGACGATGCGCTTGATGTCGTTTTGCACCAGACCGATGGTCGCGGCGAAGATCGCCGTGGTCGCGCCGATGAAGGTG
>CANKBJ010000064.1 GCA_947479905.1 Bradyrhizobiaceae bacterium | reverse complement strand
GTGCCGCCATTGGCGAGCCTTGTCGGATTGATCTGCTGCTCGCGCGACTGGAGCCGCGCTTCGCGGTCGGGTGGCGCGGTGAAAATGACGGTGTCGCTGATCGGCTGTGGCTTGGTGGTCTTGCGCGTTTCCGGCGGCGCGATGCGCGCCGGCTTGATCGAACCGGTGGTGAGGACATCGCCGGCGATCGCGGCGCTGCGTTGCTCAAGCATCGCCTGCCGCTGCATCAGGGCTTGCAGCTTCTTGTCGAATTGTTCCTGATCGAGCATCTGTCGACTGGTGATGCGGTCGACCTGCGCGCGCAACTCGGCGACGCGGTCTTCATAGGCGAACTGCATGTCGGCCTGGCGGCCGATCAGCCGGGTGAGGACGTCCTCGCGGAAGGCGAAATAGGTGCCGGTGGCGATCGACCACACGCCCATGATGACCAAGGTGCCGACGACGATCCAGAACGCGACCGGCCCGAGGCGGACCTGGCGGCCGGCATGAACCAAAGTGTAATCGGCGAGTGAGCCGCTGGCGGCGTGTTTGGCGCTGAGGTGACGCGAGACGGTCTCGGTCGATCGCGGGCGGGCGTGTGCGATGCGGGCCGGGTGTTCGTAATGGGACTGGTACGACATGAACGCTCCGCGCCGGCGCGGCCGTGAGGACCGCTTGCCGGAGCGCCGATATCAAACCGATATGGTTAAGAAACCGGTAACCGCGCGCTGCCACAGTGGCGGCGCCGGCGGAAAGTCCACGGAATCGGGGCGCGGCTAAAGCGCGCGCGCGGCGTCCAGGATCACGTCTAGAACTTCCTGGGCGTGGCCGGACACGCTGACCTTCGGCCAGACCCGGACGATGCGGCCCGTGCCATCGATCAGGAACGTCTTGCGGATGACGCCCATGAACTTGCGCCCGTACATCGATTTCTCGCCCCAGGCGCCATAGGCTTGCAGCATCGTTTTCGACTCGTCCGAGCCGAGTGCGATTTTGAGTTTGTGCTTGGTCTTGAATTTGCTTTGCGCGGCGACCGGATCGGCGGACACGCCGAGGATGTCGGTACCGGATTTGGCGAAAGCGGCGCGCAGGGTGGAAAAGGCGATGGCCTCCTTGGTGCAGCCGGGCGTGTCGGCTTTCGGGTAGAAGTAGAGGACGAGATTGCGGCCCTTGAAATCCTTCAGCGCCACGGATGTGCCGTCGTCCAGCGTCAGCTTGAACGCCGGCGCCCGGTCGCCCGCTGCCAGGGCGCCAGCGATGAGCGCGGATGTCGTGGTCGGCTTCGGCACTTTGGCGCCTTTTCTGGCGGTTGGCATATGCCTTCCTTTCGTCGCTTTCGACCGGTCAATGTCGGTCAAGGGACTAGTTTTTGGACCGGGTTCGGGACCGGCCTTGCCACTTGCTACGGGTCAGCGCAACCGGCGCGCAATTCTAAATGGCTGAGCGCCGGCGGCGCCAATGGCGCGGATGCTGTCCGCTTCCCGGAATAGGTCGCGTCCGGGCACGAGATCGCGTACACGCAAATCAATCGCGTTCAGGCAGTATTATGTGAGGGCATGACAGACAAAGGCGACCATCACGGGCATTCCGCCCGTCACGCGAAAGCGGCGTCTCACGCGCCTGTCGCGCCGTCGCATCGGCCGGCTGCCGTAGCCAGCCGCCGCCGCCGATGGGGCGGGTTGCGGCGAAAGGTGGTCCAGTTCCTGAGGTTGCCGATCCTGCGGCGCATGTTCTGGGGCCTGACGGTGACCAGCGCGGTACTGACCGTCGGCATCTTGGCGCTGTGGTGGCGGTTGTCCAGCGGGCCTATCGAACTCGATATTGCAACACCCTGGCTCAAGGCGGCGATCGAGGAAAATTTCGGCGCCACCGACAAGGTGTCGGTCGGCGGCACCCAGATCGAGCGGGACGAAGCCGGCCGTACCACCTTGCGCCTGCGCGACATCGTCGTGCGCGACGCGGACGGCACTGTGGTGGCGAGCGCGCCGAAAGCGGAAGTCGGCCTGTCGGGCTTAAGCCTGGTCATCGGTAAGGTCCGGGCGCAGAGCCTCAATCTCGTGGGCGCCGAAATGTCGGTGCGCATCGAGACCGATGGCCGTGTCACCGTTTTTGCCGGTGCCGACAAAAGGCCGATCGCCACCGCGCCGCCCAGTACGGCCGTGCCGGCCGGACCTCAGGCAACGGCACCGGCGCCCAGCGCGCCGCCTGCGGCGCTGACCGACCTTGCCGGCGCCATGACATGGATCGACGGCATCGGCGCCAGTGGACTGGACGGCCACGATCTGCGCGAACTCGGATTGAAGAACGGCAATCTCAGTGTCGACGACCGCCGCAATGGCAAGCGCTGGACCTTCGACAACATCAACGCGAGCCTGACGCGCCCGGCGCAAGGTGGCGTGATTTTCCGCCTTGAATCGGTCAACACCGAGCGTCCCTGGGTCCTCAGTGCCGCGATGCGGCCGGTCGGCGACGGTATCCGCGCCGTCGGCATCGAAGCCCGCAAAGTGTCGACCCGCGACATGCTGCTGGCGCTGCGGCTCAACGACAGCAGCATCGATATCGATCTGCCGGTATCGGCCAGCATTCGCGCCGATATCGCTGCCGATGGCACGCCGCAAGTCGTGCAGGGCCAGCTTTATACCGACCCCGGCAGCATCGTCGATCATTCGGATGAGAGTTCGCGCATCGATATCGAGCGTGCCGATTTTCGATTCAACTGGGATGCGCAACGCCGCAATTTGATCGTGCCGTTCCAGATTCATTCCGGCGGCAATCAATTCACCATGCGCGCGATCGTGGAGCCGCCCGCCGCCGGCGAAACGGCCTGGCGGCTGGCCATGGAACGCGGCGATCCGGTGATCGACCCGGTCATTCTTGGCGCCGCGGCCGATCAGGAAAGTTTTGCAATAAACCGGCTCACGGTGCGGGCGCGCATCGATCCAACGCGCAAGCGCATCGATCTCGATCAGGGCGATTTCAGCCGCGTCGACACCCGTCCGGCATTTAATGTCGGCGTCGCCATTACCGGCAGACTTGATCTGTCTGGCGCCGAGCCGCACCTGGCATTCGGGGTCGCCGGCACGCGCATGCCGATGTCGGTGATGAAGCGCATGTGGCCGGTATTCGCCGCGGCCGATGTGCGCGAATGGGTGGTCGGTCACATTTCCGGCGGAACGGTCGAGCGCGTCGTCATCGCCGGCAACGCGCCGCTGGTCGCTTTCAAGAATGGCGGACCGCCGACGCCGGAAGATGGCCTGGCGATCGACATCGAAACCAGCGGCACCACCTTGCGTCCGGTCGACAACCTGCCGGCGATCCGCGACGCCGATCTCGCCGTGCGCATCACCGGCGGCAGCGCCACGATCAATCTGGGACGCGGCACCATCGAAGTATCGCCGGGGCGCAAACTGAACGTCGCCAGCGGCGTTTTTGAGGTGCCCGACACCCATCTCAAGCCGGCGCCGGCGCGGACGTCGTTCCGGATCGACGGTGCGGTGCCGGCCGCTGCCGAATTGCTGACGAGCGGCGCCTTGCGCGATACGGTCGGCCTGCCGCTCGATCCGGCTTCGAGCCGCGGCACAATCAGCGCGCAGGTTGTCGTCGGCGTGCCACTCGACAAGAACATGTCGAAGAACGCGATGACTTATTCGGTCAACGCGGAATTGACCAGCTTCGTCGCCGACCGGCTATTTCTCGGCCAGAAGGTCGAAGCCGCCACGCTCAAGGTCAATGCGTCGACCGACGGTTACCAGATCAAAGGCGACGTAAAGATCAACGGTCTGCCGGCTACGAT
Source organism: Bradyrhizobiaceae bacterium (assembly GCA_947479905.1). Classification (GTDB taxonomy): domain Bacteria; phylum Pseudomonadota; class Alphaproteobacteria; order Rhizobiales; family Xanthobacteraceae; genus Pseudolabrys. Next base: position 13,229 of record CANKBJ010000064.1, on the reverse strand, counting down.
CGATGTGCGCAGGAAAAGCGGCGACGCCAGCGCCGAGCTGCGCCTGCAGGCGTCGGTCGACGAGGCGTCGCGCCGCCGTCTCGGCATCGATTTCGGCGGCGCGGTGACCGGCGCCATTCCGATCAAGTTGAGCGGGTTGGTCGGCGACTACGTCAAAGACGACCGCATGAGCGTCGAGGCCGATCTAACGCCAGTGAAGATCGAGAATCTCCTTCCCGGCTGGGTGAAGCCGGCCGGCAAGGCGGCGCGCGCGACCTATACGATGGTCAAGAGCGCCAAGCAGACCCGCTTTGACGATCTCGTCGTCGAAGGCGGCGGCGCGACGGTGAAAGGCTCGGTCGAACTCGACGGCAACAACGCCTTGGTGTCGGCAAATTTCCCGATATTCAGCCTGTCCGATGGCGACAAGACTTCGCTGAAGGCCGACCGTAACGGCGAGGGCGTGCTGCGCGTGACGATGCGTGGCGACGTCTATGACGGCCGCGCCTTCGTGAAGGCGTCGCTTGCGGGCGTCGATGAAAAGAACAAGCAGAAGCAGACCGACCTCGATATCGACGTTAAGATCGGCACGGTCGCCGGGCACAATGGCGAAACCCTGCGCGGCCTGGAGTTGCGGCTGTCGCGGCGCAACGGCCGTATCCTCGCCTTCTCGCTCAATTCCAAGATTGGCCGCGACACGCCGTTCAACGGCGATATCCGCGTTCGCGCGCGCGACAATCATCAGGTTATTTTTCTCGAGACCGAGGATGCCGGCGCGCTGTTTCGTTTCACCGACACCTATCCGCGCATGTTCGGCGGCAGTATGTGGGTGGCGATGGATCCGCCGACCGAGGATCAAACGCCGCAGGTCGGCACCATCGCCATTCGCAATTTCAATATTCGTGGCGAGGCCGCGCTCGATCGTGTCGCCGGCGGCGCGGGCGGTCGCGGCGTGGATTTCTCCGAGCTGAGCGCCGGCTTCACGCGGCTTCCCGGCCGCATGGCGGTGCGCGACGGCATCGTGCGCGGTCCGCAAGTCGGCGCGACGGTCGAGGGCCAGGTCGATTACGCCAAGGATGAAGTGCACCTGCGCGGCACCTTCGTGCCGTTCTATGGGCTGAACAACATGTTCGGCCTCGGCCAAATTCCGATCGTCGGTCTGTTTCTCGGCGGCAGCAATGAGGGCCTGGTCGGCATCACCTATGAAGCGGTCGGGCCGCCGAGCGCGCCGCGCATTTCGGTCAATCCGGTGAGCGCCATCGCGCCCGGCCTGCTGCGCAAATTCATTCCGTCGCCGGGAAGTTTCGATCCGGGCTTCGTGCCGCCGCAGCGGTGAGCCGCCTCATCCTGAGGAGCCCGCCAAAGGAGGGCATCTCGAAGGATGTGGCGGCCACATGGTTCGAGACGCGCGGCTGCGCCGGGCTCCTCACCATGAGGCCGAACTACACCGGCTTGATCAGCACATGCTTCTTTTTGCCGAGCGATAGTTTGATGGCGCCGTCGGCGGTCAGGTCCTTCGCGGTCAAAGTCATCTTCTCGTCAGTCACGTTCGCATCATTGACCTTGAGCCCGCCGGCCTTGATCTGGCGGCGCGCATCGCCATTCGACGACACCAGTGCGGTGAGTTCGGCAAATGCATTGAGCACGCCGATGCCTTGTTCAAGCGTGGCGCGCGCGACTTCGACCGTCGGCAACGACTGCGCGAAGGTGCCTTCCTCGAAAGTCTTGCGCGCGGTGCCGGCGGCCTCATCCGCCGCGGCGCGGCCATGCACCAGCGCGGTCGCCTCGGTGGCCAGTACTTTCTTGGCCTCATTGATATCGGCGCCTTGCAGCGCGGCGAGCTTGGCAATTTCAGCCAAAGGCAGTGTGGTGAACAGTTTGAGGAAGCGGACAACGTCGCCGTCCTCGGTGTTGCGCCAGTACTGCCAGTAGTCGTAAGGCGACACCATGTCGGCGTTAAGCCAGACCGCGCCGGCGGCGGTCTTGCCCATCTTGGCGCCGGACGAGGTGGTGATGAGCGGCGCGGTCAGCGCGAACATCTGCGCGCCGTTCATGCGGCGGCCGAGATCGATGCCGGAAACGATGTTGCCCCATTGATCCGAGCCGCCCATCTGCAGCGTGCAGCCATAGAGCTTGTTCAATTCGACGAAATCATAGGCCTGCAAGACCATATAATTGAATTCAAGGAACGACAGTTCCTGCTGGCGCTCGAGCCGCATCTTGACCGAGTCGAAGGCGAGCATGCGGTTGACGGAAAAATGCTTGCCGACGTCGCGCAGGAAATCGATGTAATTGAGCTTGTTCAGCCAGTCGGCATTGTTCGACATGATGGCGTTGCCGCCGGCATTTTCGAATTTCAGAAATTTCGAGAAGATGGCGCGGATGCCGACGAGGTTATTGTTGATGTCGTTCTCGGTCAGAATCCGCCTGCTCTCGTCCTTGCCGGATGGGTCGCCGACCCGCGTCGTGCCGCCGCCCATCAGCGCGATCGGCCGGTGGCCGGTTTGCTGCAACCAGTACAGCATCATGATCGGCAGCAGCGAGCCGATATGCAGAGAGGCGGCGGTGCAGTCGAAGCCGATATAGGCGGTGATCTGGCCTTCGACGGCGCGGGCGTCCAGGACGTCCGGCTCGGAGACCTGGTGGATAAAGCCCCGCTCGCTGAGAATGTTAAGAAAGTCGGATTTATAGGTAGCCATGTTTCAAGTCTCGCGCCGGGGCATGCTCGTTTGACAGTGGCGGGTGGTGTATCAGGTCCGGGACCGGATTCAACAGGCCGGGCCGGCGAGCGAAAGGGCGGCGTTTTGGGGGTAGTCAGGGCAATTGGTCTGATGAGCGGGACCTCGCTCGACGGCGTCGACGTGGCGCTGATCGAGACCGACGGCGAGCGGATCGCCGGCTTCGGCCCGGTCGGCTACCGGCCTTATTCGGACGATGAACGGGGGCTGTTGCGGCAGGCGCTGGCCGAGGGTGTAAACCTGACCGACCGTCATGAACGGCCCGGCGTGCTGGCGCAGGCCGAGGATTTTGTCACCCGCGTCCATGCCGAGACGGTCGAGGCATTTCTCGACGCCGAACACATCGCCAAGGCCGACGTCGCCATTGTCGGCTTTCATGGCCAGACCGTGCTGCACCGGCCGGCGGCGCGCCTGACCGTGCAGATCGGCGACGGCGCGGCGCTGGCGCGGCGGCTGGGCATTCCTGTCGCCTACGATTTCCGCGCCGCCGATGTCGCGCAAGGCGGGCAGGGCGCGCCTCTGGTGCCGGTCTTCCATCAGGCGCTGGCGCGCGATCTCAAGCGACCGCACCCGATCGCGGTGCTCAATATCGGCGGCGTCGCCAATGTAACCTGGGTGGATGGTGACGATCCGGTTGCCTGCGATACCGGGCCAGGCAATGCGCTGATCGACGATTTCATGCGCGCGCGCACCGGCAGCCCTCTCGACCGCGACGGCGATGAAGCCGCGCGCGGCGTGATCGACGAGGCCTTCGTCGAGCGCGTGCTGGCGCATGCATTTTTCGATCTGCCGTGCCCGAAATCGCTCGACCGCAATGCCTTCGCTTTCGCCAATATGGGTCTGCCGGATTTCACGGTGGCCAATGGCGCGGCGACCTTGTCTGCGCTGACCGCGGCGTCGGTCGCGCGCGTTGTGCCACGCCTGCCGGAGCCGCCGCGCTCATGGATCGTTGCCGGCGGCGGTGCGCGCAATCCGACATTGATGCGCCTGTTGGCGCAGCGGCTGGCGCCGGCGACGGTCGAGACCGCCGACGCGGTCGGCTGGTCGTCGCAGGCGATCGAGGCGCAGGCCTTCGCCTATCTGGCGGTGCGCACGCAAGCCGGCCTGCCGATTACGTATCCCCTGACCACCGGCGTCAAACAGCCGATGACGGGTGGGGTGATAGCGAAGCCGTAAAGCTTTAAGCCGCCGGCTTGCGCTCGGGCGTCTTGAGGCGCTTGTCGAGATATTGCTCGATAGAACCGAGCAGCACGTCGACCTTGCCGTCGAAGAAGTGATTGGCGCCGGGGACGACCTTCTGTTCGATGACGATGCCTTTTTGCGTCTTCAACTTCTCAACAAGCGTGTTGACGTCCTTGGCTGGCACGACCGCGTCCTTGTCGCCATGAATGATCAGGCCGGAAGACGGGCAGGGGGCCAGGAACGAGAAGTCGTACAGGTTCGCCGGCGGACAGATCGAGATGAAGCCTTCGATCTCGGGGCGGCGCATCAGGAGCTGCATGCCGATCCAGGCGCCGAACGAGAAGCCGGCGATCCAGCAGCTCTTGGCTTCCGGATTGATGGTCTGCGCCCAGTCGAGCGCCGCCGCCGCGTCCGACAATTCGCCGGTGCCGTGGTCGAACGAGCCCTGCGAGCGGCCGACGCCGCGGAAATTGAAACGCAGCGCCGAGAAGCCGCGATTCACGAAGGCGTAGTACATCTGATAAATGATCTGGTGGTTCATCGTGCCGCCGAACTGCGGATGCGGATGCAGCACGATGGCGATCGGGGCGTTTTTCTGCTTCGCCGGGTGGTAGCGGCCTTCGATCCGGCCGGCGGGACCCGTGAAAATGACCTCAGGCATGACAACGACCTCGACTTTGGCATCAAACGTTCTTGCCGCGATTTTTAAAGACAATCGCGGCAGTGGATTAGCGCGTCGCCGGGCGGATGGCGGCGGGGAGCTGCGCTAGTTTAGAATTACTCTAATTATAGGATTTCCGCTGTTCACCGCCGCAACAATGGCTATAAGTTGCTCGGGCGATGCGGGCTTCTACCACAGTCGGTAGGGCAAAAAGCAAGCTTTTTGAAGGGCCCCTAGGGCCGAACGGTATCAAGATACTGACAGAATCCATGACGCAACGGGCCTATTTCGACTGGAATGCGACCGCGCCGCTGCGGCCGGAAGCGCGCGAGGCCATGGTGGCGGCGCTGGCGCTGCCGGGCAATGCCTCCTCGGGTCATTCGGAAGGGCGTGTTGCCCGCCAGGCCATCGAAAAAGCGCGGGCGCAGGTCGCCGATCTGGTCGGCGCCGAGGTCAAGAACGTCACCTTCACCTCCGGCGCGACCGAGGCCAACATGCTGGCGCTGACGCCGGCGTTGGAAACTGTCGGCGGCAAGGCGCCGCGCGACCGGCTGTTTGTCTCAGGCGTCGAACATCCGTCGGTGCGCAGCGGCGGACGTTTCCTGGCTGACAAAGTCGAGACGTTGGCCGTCGATAAAGACGGTGTCGTCGATCTGGTGGCGCTGAAAGCCGCACTCGCCAAGGCCCAGCGTCCGCTCGTTTCCGTGATGCTCGCCAATAACGAGACCGGCGTCATCCAGCCGATCGCGGCGATTGCCGAGATCGTGCATGCCGCCAATGGCATTCTGCATGTCGACGCGGTGCAGGGCGCCGGCCGTATCGATTGCGATCTGGCTGCGCTCGGCGCCGATCTTCTCAGCCTGTCCTCGCACAAGCTCGGCGGGCCGCAAGGCGCCGGTGCGCTGGCCCGCCGCGACGGCATCCATATTGCCGAGCCTTTGATTCGCGGCGGTGGGCAGGAGCGCAATCTGCGCGCCGGTACCGAAAACGTCGCCGCCATTGCCGGCTTCGGCGCTGCGGCTGAAGCCGCGCAAAGCGCAAGGCAGGCGGACGCGCTCCGCATGGCGGCTTTGCGCGATCGATTCGAAGCCGCATTGCTGGCGCAGACACCGGCCGCCGTGATCTTTGGCGCGAATGCCGCCCGGCTGCCCAATACCTCTTTGTTCGCGGTTCCCGGCCTAAAGGCGGAAACGGCCATAATCTCGTTCGATCTCAATGGTATAGCGGTGTCTTCGGGCGCCGCCTGTTCGTCCGGCAAGGTGCAAATCTCGTCGGTGCTGACCGCGATGGGCGTGGACGCCGATCTGGCGCGCGGCGCGGTCCGCGTCAGCCTAGGCTGGACCACGACCGAGGCCGATATCGACTTGTTGCTGAATGCTTGGATGCGCGTGGCTTCGACATTACTTAAGAGTCACGCGAACGCAGCCTAGCGCATGATCCCGAAAAGTGGGAACCGGTTTTCGGACAAGATCATGCGAAAAGAACGAATTCAAAGGGAAGATCGCAACGCAAGTTAGCGAACCGACCATAACCGACTGATCCAACCCGCGGTCCTTGAAACCGTGAGCGGAGGGAAGAATGCCGGCCGTACAAGAGACCGTCGATCGGGTCCGACAGATCGACGTTGACCAATACAAATATGGCTTCGTCACCGACGTCGAATCCGAGAAGGCCCCGATTGGCCTGTCGGAGGACACTGTCCGCTATATTTCGGCCAAGAAGAACGAGCCGGCCTGGATGCTGGAATGGCGGCTTGAAGCGTTCAAGCGCTGGCTGACCATGCGCGAGCCGACCTGGGCGCGCGTCGATTATCCCAAGATCGACTACCAGAACGCCTATTATTATTCGGCGCCGAAGAAGAAGCCGGAACTGTCGTCGCTCGACGAAGTCGATCCGCAAATTCTCGAGACCTACAAGAAGCTCGGCATTCCGCTGCGCGAGCAGGAAATGCTGGCCGGCGTCGTGCGCAAGGATGCCGACGGCAATGTGATGCCTGAGCGCCGCGTCGCCGTCGATGCCGTGTTCGATAGCGTGTCGGTCGCCACCACCTTCAAGGAAGAGTTGAAGCGCGCCGGCGTCATCTTCATGCCGATGTCGGAGGCGATCCAGGAACATCCGGAACTGGTGCGCAAATATCTCGGTTCGGTCGTGCCGACCACGGACAATTTCTTTGCCACTTTGAATTCGGCGGTGTTCTCGGACGGCTCGTTCGTTTATGTGCCGCCCGGCGTGCGGTGCCCGATGGAATTGTCGACCTATTTCCGCATCAACGAGGCCAATACCGGCCAGTTCGAACGCACGCTCATCATCGCCGACAAGGGCGCCTACGTTTCCTATCTCGAAGGCTGCACCGCGCCGATGCGCGACGAAAACCAGTTGCACGCCGCCGTGGTCGAACTGGTCACGCATGACGACGCCGAGATCAAATACTCGACGGTGCAGAACTGGTATCCGGGCGATGCCGACGGCAAGGGCGGCATCTTCAACTTCGTCACCAAGCGCGGCGATTGCCGCGGAAAGAACTCGAAGATCTCGTGGACACAGGTCGAGACCGGCTCGGCCATCACCTGGAAATATCCGAGTTGCATCCTGCGCGGCGATGGTTCGCGCGGCGAATTCTATTCGATCGCGATTTCGAACGGCATGCAGCAGGTCGATAGCGGCACCAAGATGATCCATCTCGGCAAGAATACGACCAGCCGCATCATCTCAAAGGGCATCTCGGCGGGCAAGTCGAACAATACCTATCGGGGGCTGGTGACAGCGCACCGCAAGGCGACCAATGCGCGCAATTTCACCAACTGTGACTCGCTTTTGATCGGCGATCAGTGCGGCGCGCATACCGTGCCTTATATCGAAGCCAAAAATTCCTCGGCCGTGTTCGAGCATGAAGCCTCGACCTCGAAGATCTCCGAGGACATGCTGTTTTATTGTCGCCAGCGCGGCATGTCGGCGGAGGAGGCGACCGCGCTCGTGGTCAATGGTTTCGTCAAGGATGTGCTGCAGCAACTGCCGATGGAATTCGCGGTGGAAGCGCAGAAGCTGATTTCAATCAGCCTCGAGGGGAGCGTCGGATGAGCATGGATCGGCAGAAATTCAAGGCTGAGGCGGGAGCTTGTCTCGGGCAAGACAAACCGGTTGGAGAATTGGTCGATTGCGTGGCCGCCCATTTCCCCGATGTGGAGGCATTCCGCGAGAACGACGACCTCGTCATCAAGGGCGGGCAGCGGTTCTTGATCGTGCGCCGCGAGAGCGCGGACAAGTTTCGTGTATCTGAAAATGTGTCGGCGCCCTCCACCAATCTGGTCGATTATGGCGGCGGTGCCGTGCGCTCGCTTGACGAGTTGATCGACGAAATTGCCGCGCTGGCGAAATAACTAGGATTGAGAAATGCTGCTTGAAATCAAGAACCTGCATGTCGAGGTCGAGGACAAGAAAATCCTCAACGGCCTCAATCTGACCATCGAGAAGGGCCAGGTCGCCGCCATCATGGGGCCGAACGGCTCCGGCAAATCGACGCTGTCTTATGTGCTGGCCGGCAAGGACGCCTACAACATCACCGAAGGCGACATTCTGCTCGATGGCGAGAGCATTCTTGAACTAGCGCCGGACGAGCGCGCCGCCAAGGGCATTTTTCTCGCTTTCCAGTATCCGGTCGAAGTGCCGGGCGTTGCCACCATGACCTTCCTGCGCACCGCGCTGAACGCCCAGCGCAAGCTGCGCGGCGAGGGCGAATATTCGACGCCCGACTTCATCAAGCTGGTGCGCGAGACCTCCGCCAAGCTCGGCGTCAGCCAGGAGCATCTGCGCCGCGCCGTCAATGTCGGCTTTTCCGGCGGTGAGAAGAAGCGCAACGAAATCCTGCAAATGGCGATTTTGCAGCCGCGACTGGCCATCCTCGACGAGACCGATTCCGGCCTCGATATCGACGCCCTGAAAACCGTGTCGGAAGGCGTCAACCGGCTGCGCTCGTCGGAACGCTCGATGATCGTCATCACACATTATCAGCGCCTGCTGAACTACATCGTGCCCGACGTCGTGCATGTCATGTCGAAAGGGCGCGTAGTGAAGTCCGGCGGCAAGGAACTGGCGCTCGAACTCGAAGCCAAAGGCTATGCGCAATATACCGACGAGGCGGCGTAAGGCGATGAACGCAGAAGTCCGCGCCATCAAGACATCGGCCGAACAGGCGCTGGCCAGCGCTTATGAAGCCGCGCGCGCTGCGCTGCCGGGCAAGGGCGCTGTTGCAGCTTTGCGCGACGAAGCGTTCAAGCGATTTGACGCCAAGGGCCTGCCGCACCGCCGCGTCGAGGAGTGGAAATACACCGATCTGCGCGCGCTGATGCGCGACGCGCTGCCGCTGGCCGCGCCGGCCGATGCGGCCGCCAAGGCAAAGGCAAAAGACGCCGGCAAGATATTCGCCACGCTGAACTGCCGCCGCCTCGTTTTCATTGACGGCGCTTTCGTGCCGGACTTGTCCGATCTGACGCCCGAGCGCGGCCTGACCGTCGGCTCGATGGCCGATTCGCTCGCCAAAAATGACGCGCTGATTGCGGCCCATGTCGGCAAGGTGTTCGAGACTGATGATGCCGCTGTGGCGCTCAATACGTCTTTGATGAGCGATGGTGCGGTCATCCATGTCGCCGCCGGCACCGTGCTGGCGCGACCGATCCATCTGGTGTTTGCCTCCGGCGAGACGCCCAGCGCTGCCTTCATCCGTTCGTTGATCGTCGTCGAAAAAGACGCGCAAGCGATCATCGCCGAAAGTCACGAGAGCAATGCGTCGCAGGTCAATTGCGCGCTCGAACTCGTCATCGGCGACGGCGCGCAGGTCGATTACTTCAAGGCGACGCAGACGCGCGGATTGCATGTCGCCAGCCTGTTGCTGACGGTCGGCGCCAAGGCGGCGTTCAACACGTTTGCCCTCAACAGCGATGCGTCGCTGGTGCGAAATCAGAGCTTCGTGCGCTTTGCCGGCGAGGGCAGCACCGGCGGTCTTCGCGGCGTCAATCTGCTGCGCGGCAAGGACCATGTCGACACGACGATGCTGATCGATCATGCGGCCGGTCATTGCGCCAGCCGCGAGCAGTTCAAGTCGGTACTCGATGGCCAGAGCCACAACATCTTCCAGGGCAAGATCGTGGTGAAGCCGCATGCCCAGAAGACCGACACCAAGATGATGACGCGGGCGCTGCTGCTGTCCGACGAAGCCGAGGCCGACAACAAGCCGGAGCTTGAAATCTTCGCCGACGACGTGGTGTGCGGCCATGGCGCCACCGCCGGGGCGCTCGATCCGGGGCTGAAGTTCTACCTGATGTCACGCGGTATCGACGACAAGCAGGCCGAGGCGCTGTTGATCCAGGCCTTCATCGGCGAAACCGTCGAGGAAATCGCGCATGAGGGTTTCCGCGAGGCGATCATGCGCGCCGCGCTCGAATGGCTGGAGACGCGTGGGTGAACATTCATACGGGTCTCTACGACGTCGACAAGATCCGCGCCGATTTCCCGGCGCTGGCGATGCAGGTTTATGGCAAGCCGCTGGTCTATCTCGACAACGCCGCCTCGGCACAGAAGCCGACGCAGGTGCTCGATCGGCTGACCCGCGCCTATACGACGCAATATGCCAATGTGCATCGCGGCCTGCATTATCTCGCCAATGAGGCGACCGAGGCTTACGAGGGCGCACGCGAGACAACGCGGGCTTTCATCAATGCGCGGGCCAAGGAAGAGATCGTCTTCACGAAAAATGCCACCGAGGCGATCAATCTCGTCGCGGCGAGTTTCGGTGGTTTACGCCTGAAGGAAGGCGACGAGATCGTGCTCTCGATCATGGAGCACCATTCCAACATTATCCCGTGGCACTATTTCCGTGAACGCCACGGCGCGGTCATCAAATGGGCGCCGGTCGACGACGACGGTAATTTCCGCATCGACGAATTCGAGGAATTGCTCGGCCCGCGCACGAAAATGGTGGCGATCTCGCAGATGTCGAACGCGCTCGGCACCGTGGTGCCGGTAAAAGAGGTCGTCAGGCTCGCGCATGCGCGCGGCATTCCGGTGCTGGTCGATGGCTCGCAGGCCGCTGTGCATATGGATGTCGACGTGCAGGACATCGACTGCGACTTCTATGTGATGACCGGCCACAAGCTGTACGGCCCGACCGGCATCGGCGTGCTTTACGGCAAGATGGCGCATCTCGAGGCCATGCCGCCGTTTCTCGGCGGCGGCGAGATGATCCGCGAGGTCTATGAGGACCGCGTCACCTATGGCGAGCCGCCGCACAAGTTCGAGGCCGGCACGCCGCCGATCGTCCAGGCGATAGGGCTTGGCGCCGCGCTCGACTACATCAATTCGATCGGCAAGGCGCGCATTCGCGCCCATGAAGCGGCTTTGGTCAAATACGCGCACGAGAAACTCGGCGCGATAAATTCACTGCGCATCATCGGCAACGCAAAGGACAAGGGCCCCATCGTCTCGTTCGAGATGAAGGGCGCGCATGCCCACGATATCGCCACCGTCATCGACCGCTCCGGCGTCGCGGTGCGGGCCGGCACCCATTGCACCATGCCGCTTCTGGCGCGATTTGGCGTGACAGCCACCTGCCGGGCCTCCTTCGGCATGTATAATACGAAGACCGAGATCGATACCCTGGCGGCCGCGCTGGTGAAGGCGCAGCAGTTCTTTTCATGAGCGATGACATGACCGAAGAGACCGATGACAAATCCGGCGCCGCGGTTGCCGAAAAGCCGGCCGAAAACGCCGCCATCAGCGGTTCCTCGGCGCTGCCCGAGGGCGAGCTGACGCGGCTGACCGACGAGATCATCGCCGGTATCAAGACCGTGTTCGATCCGGAAATCCCGGCCGATGTCTACGAGCTCGGCCTGATCTACAAGATCGATATTGGCGACGACCGTAGCGTCAAGATCGACATGTCGCTGACGTCGCCGAACTGCCCGTCGGCGCAGGAACTGCCGATCATGATCGAGAATGCCGTCTCCAGCGTCCCGGGCGTCAAGGACGCCAAGGTCGAGGTGGTCTGGGACCCGCCGTGGGACCCGAGCCGGATGTCGGACGAGGCGCGTTTAGTATTGAATATGTGGTGACTTTAAATTTGCGATTCGCGGCTTAGATAGACGTTCAGGATCGAGAGGACGCCATGGCGACTGCACGACCGAGACCCCAGGTGATGCGGCTGACGGATGCCGCCGCGTTACGCATCAAGGATGTGATGGCGCGGGCGGACAAACCGGTCGCCGGCGTGCGCGTCGGCGTCAAGAATGGCGGCTGCGCCGGCATGGAATACACCATGGAATACGCCGACAGCGTCAAGCCGTCGGACGAGGTGGTCGAGGACAAGGGCGTCAAGATACTGGTCGATCCGAAGGCGGTGTTGTTCCTGCTCGGCACCGAGATGGATTACAAAACCGAGAAATTGTCGGCGCAGTTCGTGTTTAATAATCCAAACCAGACCTCGGCCTGCGGCTGTGGCGAAAGCGTGCAGCTGACGCCGTTCAAGGATGACGCCGCCGAAGCGCGGTAGTCCCGCGCCGGCACGCAAGGTCAACAAAAAGGCCGGGAGAAAGTCCCGGCCTTGATCGTCAGTCCGATGGATGGTGAGCCTCAGGCAACCTGCGCGGCGGGCTGGACGGCGACTTCCGGATCGGTCTCGCACATTACCCGGTTGCGGCCATGCCGTTTGGCGGCATAGAGGCAGGTGTCGGCGCGCTCGATCAGAGACGCGGCGGTGTCGCCTTCCTGTAAGACGGCAACGCCGATCGAAATCGTCACCCGGCCGAGATGCTCGCCGGTCGAACGCTTCATCAACTCCTTGGTCATCACGGCGCGGCGGATATGGTCGGCGACCGTGATCGCCGAGCGCAGCACCGTGTTCGGCAGCACAACGGCGAATTCCTCGCCGCCGTAGCGCGCCGCGGTGTCCTGGCCCTTGACGTTCTGCTTCACCGACATCGCCACCAGGCGCAGCACCTGGTCGCCGGTCAAATGGCCGAAGCTGTCGTTGAAGTTCTTGAAATGGTCGATGTCGGTCATCATCAGCGACAGCGGCTCGTTCTTCTCGCGCGCGTCGGCCATCGCTTCTTCGAGCGTTGTGTCGAAGAACTTGCGGTTGGCGAGCTGGGTGAGGGGATCGGTCAGGCTCTCGGTGCGGACAACCTCGAGGTTTTCCTGCAGCTCATTGATTTCCTGCTTGGAGGCATTCAGACGCGCTTCCAGCTTCTGGTTCGACTCTTCCATTTCCTTGGCGGTCTGCACCAGGCTCTCGACGATGGCGCGCAAGCCCTCGCGATCCTTCGAATCGCCGAGCTTCTCTGTCATGTCGGCGAGGCTCTCGGTGTAGTTCGAGGCGGAGCCGGCGGCGGCGTCGATCATCGCCATGACCTGTTCGATCTCGCCCATGACCTGCGAACCGACTTTATCGATTCGGTCGGTCAGCCGGGTCGGCGACAGGTAGGTGGCATAGATTTCGTCGAGATCGACATCGGACAAAGTGCCGTTGGCGCCGAGCGTCTCGTTGATCTTTTGATTGAGCGACGGGTGATAGCCGGTCGCGTAGGCGTACCAGATCTCGTAATTGCGGGGAGTCGCCGGCTGACGCAGCGCCCTGATCTGGCCGAGCGCGATCTCGCAGAACGCCATCGTGCGTTCGTGTT
>CANKBJ010000063.1 GCA_947479905.1 Bradyrhizobiaceae bacterium | reverse complement strand
TCGGCCTGATCGACTTCATGCTGCGCGACTGCTGCGGCGGCAATCCCAAGATCTGCGCGCCGGTGGTCGAGAATTTCAATGCAAGTAGCTGCGCGCCGCGAACCAAAAGGGTGAGTGCCAATGGCTGACCATGTTTTCAACGTTCTGTTTCTCTGCACCGGCAATTCGGCGCGTTCGATCATCGGCGAAGCGATTCTCAATCGCCTGGGGCTGGGGCGCTTCAAGGCGTTCAGTGCCGGCAGCCATCCCAAGGGCGAGGTCAATCCGCGCACGCTGGAATTGCTGCGCGGCTTCAATCACGACGTTACCGGCCTGCGCTCGAAAAGCTGGGCCGAATTCGCGCAAGCCGGCGCGCCGAAGCTCGATTTCGTCTTCACTGTCTGCGATGACGCCGCCGGCGAATCGTGCCCGATCTGGCCGGGTCAACCAATGACGGCGCATTGGGGCATTCCCGATCCGGCCGCCGCGACCGGCAGCGACGCCGAAATCGCGCTGGCGTTCAAGGACGCCTATCGCATGCTCAACCGCCGCATCGAGCTGTTCCTCGCGCTGCCGCTCAACAAGCTCGATAAACTGGTGCTTGCCAAACGGCTCAAGGACATCGGCGGGACCGAAGGCGCGACGGCGTTGGCGAAGGGCGAATTGGCGTGAGTGAACCCTTGTCCCGCCGCCTCACCGCCGAAGCGCTCGGCAGCGCCTTGCTGCTTGCCACCGTCGTCGGCTCCGGCATCATGGCCGAGAAGCTGTCCGGCGGTAACGTTGCCATCGCGCTCCTGGGCAACACGCTGCCGACCGGCGCCATCCTCGTCGTGCTTATCGTCATATTCGGGCCATTGTCCGGCGCGCATTTCAATCCGGCGGTGACGCTCGCCTTCGCGCTGCGCGGCGAGTTCGCGTGGCGGGAGTTTGCACCCTATGTCGCCGTGCAGATCGTTGGCGGCGTCGTTGGCGTTCTGGCCGCGCATGCGATGTTCGAACTGCCGCTCCTGCAATTCTCCGCGCATGTGCGCAGCGGGCCGGCGCAATGGTTCGCCGAAGCCGTCGCCACCTTTGGCCTGCTGCTGACGATTTTCGGCTGCGTGGCGAAGGCGCCGCAAGCGGTGGCTTACGCCGTCGGGCTCTACATCACCGCCGCCTACTGGTTCACTGCCTCGACCTCATTCGCCAATCCGGCGGTCACCATCGCACGGGCCTTGTCGGATACCTTCGCCGGGATAGCGCCTGTGGGCGTACCGGCCTTCATCGCCGCCCAACTGGTCGGCATGCTGGTGGCGCTCGCCGCGGGCGGCCTACTTTGGCCCCGCGAAAACGTCAAGCAGCCCTGATTTTAAACTGCCGCCTCTCGCATTGCCCTTTTGCGCGCCCCATGTTTAAGGTCCCCGCTCTTTTGGCGACCTTTAAAAGCAAGCATCCGGCATGGCGCGCGACCAGATCGATATGACCCCGATTGAGACCCGCGACGAGCTTGTCGCGTGGTTCGAGGCGGGCAACAAGCCGAAGGCGCAGTTTCGTGTCGGCACCGAACACGAGAAATTCGTGTTCACCATCGATGGGCACCGGCCTGTGCCCTATGCCGGCGCGCGCAGCATCCACGCCATCCTCGAAGGCATGCACGGCCTGCTCGGCTGGGAGCCGATCATGGACGGTGACAACATCATCGGCCTGTTCGACGTCACCGGCGGCGGCGCCATTTCGTTGGAGCCCGGCGGCCAGTTCGAACTGTCCGGCGCGCCGGTTGAGACCGTGCATCAGACCGCGGCCGAACTGATGGCGCATCTCGCCCAAGTGCGCGAAGTGGCCAAGCCCCTGGGGATCGGCTTTCTCGGGCTGGGCATGACGCCGAACTGGAGCCGCGCCGAAATTCCGGTGATGCCGAAGAGCCGCTACAAGATCATGACCAACTACATGCCGACGGTCGGCACGCGCGGCCTCGACATGATGTACCGCACCTGCACGGTGCAGGCGAACCTCGACTTCTCGTCGGAAGCCGACATGGTCAAGAAGCTGCGCGTGTCGTTGGCGTTGCAGCCGGTGGCGACCGCGCTGTTCGCCAATTCGCCGTTCACCGAAGGCAAGCCGAACGGCCTTCTGTCGATGCGGTCGGAAATCTGGCGCGACACCGATAACAACCGCGCCGGCATGATGCCGTTTGCCTTCGAAGACGGCATGGGCTTCGAGCGCTATGTCGATTACGCGCTCGACGTGCCGATGTATTTCGTCAAGCGCGGCGACACCTATATCGACGTTGCCGGCAAATCGTTTCGCGATTTCTTCGCCGGCAAGCTCGACGCGCTGCCCGGCGAGCGGCCGACCATGTCCGACTGGGCCAATCATCTCTCGACGATCTTCCCCGAAGTGCGGCTCAAGCGTTACCTGGAAATGCGCGGCGCCGATGGCGGGCCGTGGCGGCGGCTGCCGTCGCTCACCGCCTTCTGGGTAGGATTGTTCTACGACGAGGTATCGCTCGACGCCTGCTGGGACATGGTCAAGGATTGGAGCGCCGACGAGCGGCAAAAGTTGCGCGACGATGTGCCGAAGCTCGGCTTCCGCGCCGAAATCCGTGGCCGCAACATGCTGACTTTGGCGCAGGAGACCTTGCGCTTTGCCTCGCGCGGTCTGGCGCGCCGCAAGTTCTTCGACAAGAACGGCCGCGACGAGACGCGATACCTGCGTCCGCTCGAAGAGAGCATCGCGCGCGGCATCACGCCGGCCGAGGAACTGCTGGAAAAATTCCACGGCGAGTGGAAGGGTTCGGTCGATCCGATTTTTGAAGAGTATGTGTATTAGGGTCCTTTGATGGCCAAATCCACGCCCGCGACGCTCGCGCTTGAGAAGGCCGGTGTCGCCTTCAAGCTCCATGAATACGACTACGATCCGAACGCCGCGCGCATCGGCATGCAGGCGGCCGAAGCGTTAGGCATCGAGCCGGCGCGTCTGCTGAAGACCTTGATGGCGCGCGGCGGCAACGACGTGATCTGCGTGCTGGCGCCGTCCGACCGCGAAGTGAACCTGAAAAAGCTGGCGCAGGCCGCCGGCGTCAAAAGCTGCGCCATGCTGCCGGCGGCGGAAGCCGAGCGCATCACCGGCTATCACGTCGGCGGCATTTCCGCCTTCGGCCAGAAAAAGCGCGTCCGCGTGTTCATCGAGCAATCGGCAATGTCGTTTCCGCTGATCGTCGCCAATGGCGGACGGCGCGGGCTCCAGGTCGAACTTTCGCCCGCCGATCTGGTGCGGGTGCTGGATGCGACCGCGGCGGAGATTTGCTAGCTCCGCCTCTTCCTGAGGAGCGGCCCGGAGGGCCGTGTCTCGAAGGACGAGGCGGCCACATGGTTCGAGACGCGGCCTTCGGCCGCTCCTCACCATGAGGCCGAGTTACTCCGCCGCCTGCACCGATTCCGACAAATTATCGAGCGAGAGGATAATGTGCTCGGCCAGCGCGTCGGCGAGCGGCGAGCCCTCGTGCGCATTGCGCACCAGGCCGATATTGCAGCTCGGTAGTTCGGGGAAGCCGTCGGCGGCGGTCAAGACGCGCATGCCGGGGCGCAAGCCTGACTCCGGCAGCACCGATACGGCGAAACCCGCGAGCACGGCGGCGGCGACCGCGCCGGCATTCGAACTCGAATAGAGAACGCGATAGGGCCGCGCCATGGTGTCGAGCCGGTCGATGGCGGAACGCCGCCAGCTGCAGGTCGGCCGGCCGAGCGCCAGCGGCAATCGTTCCTCCGAATGCGTGGCGTGCCGGTTCGACGTCACCCACAGCAGGCGCTCGCGGCGGAAGGTTTCCGAGGCGCGCTTGGAGTCGCAATTGGTGACGATGGCCAGATCGATCTCGTTGGCGTCGATGCGCTCCAAAAGGTCGACCGAGGGCTCGCAGATCACCGACAGTTCGACGCTCGGATAGGCGCGCGAAAACCGCGCCATGATCTCCGGCAGATAGCGGTCGGCATAGTCGTCCGGCACGCCGAGGCGGACGCGGCCGGACAATTCGGCGTCGGAAAAGGCGGCGATGGTCTCGACATTGAGCTTGATGATCCGCCGCGCGTAATCGAGCAGGCGCTGGCCGTCGTCGGTGAGCTTACTGGCGCGGCCGTCGCGGGCGAAAATCGGCCGCTCCAGCCGCTCCTCCAGCCTTTTCATCTGCATGGACACCGCCGACTGGGTCTTGTTCACGACCTCGGCGGCCTTGGTGAAACTGCCGGTTTCGGCGATGGCGACAAAGGTGCGCAGCTGGTCGACGTCGAGAAGCGCGGTCATGGCAGGCATCCCAATTTGGTTGTGCTCGGCGTTAATTTCAGCACGCCACAAACCTGCTCACAGAAACGACATCGGATTGTTTCAACGAGCGATTTTTCGACGGCTTATAGTCCCATCCGGCCATAGTCGTTAATATCAGCATTCCTGATCGGTCAGATTAAAAACATTCGTTTCACTAATCAATAGGTCACGCGCATACAGGCGGTGCTTCGGAAGGAACCGGGTTGGGAGACCCAAGTGGCTCGAAGCCGGGCTTTCAAGGCGATCAGGCCTCGACCCCGCCGAACTGGATGGAGACTGCCATGACGACCGCACATTTTCCCGTTGTTCCGCTCGCCGCCGGTACTTTGGCCCGCGTTGCCGCCGCCGCTGTCGCGCCGGTCGCCTATTCGCTCAAAGCCATTGCGCGCGCCCTGCGCCACCGCCGCGAAGCCAATGTGCTGGCCCGTCTCGACCGTCACATGCTGGCCGATATCGGCCTGACCCGCTCGGACGTCGTCGACGCCTTCTCGACGCCTTTGTGGGAAGACCCGACGGCGCTGTTGAGCGAGCGCGCCATCGAGCGGCGGATGAACCGGGCAGTGATCCGCGTGGCCAGCAGCCAGTCGGCCGACAGCGCTTTCCTCCGGCCGGCGACCGACCGGCCGTCGCAGCAGACGGTTTAAACCCAAACGGCCGATCCCTCTCATCGGCCGCGGATCCGGGATCACGCGAAATCCCCTCTCGCGCCCGGATCATCAGCGCCCGCCGGCCCCTCCGGCGGGCGCAAACTTTTCCGCCGATCCGCATTCCGGCGCGGCAATCGCCGCCGCATGGTTTAGGATGCGGCATGGTCTTCCGATTCAGATTCTTTTGCGCGCTGCTGGCGGGCCTCGTTCTCGCCGGCGCTGCGCAGGCGCAGAGCGGCTTCGATCGCCGCGGCGGCGACTATCTGAAATTCGACATCCGCTCCGGCGATCCGGCCGAATGCGCGCAGCGCTGCGAGCGTGATGCCCGCTGCCAGGCCTGGACCTTCTCCTATCCGCGGTCGGAAAAGGCCTTTGCGCAGTGCTGGCTGAAAAACAAAGTGGTGCCGCGTTTCGAGGACCGATGCTGCGTGTCGGGCGTGCGCGGCGCCGGCGTCATCGAGCCGCGCAAGGGGCCGGTTGAGCCCGCGATCGACCGCGTCGGCGGCGACTACCGAAATTTTGAAACGCCATCCGACTCGACTGGTTCTGCCTGTATCGCCGCCTGCGAGGCCGACAATAAATGCCGCGCCTGGACTTATGTGCGGCCGGGCTATATCGGCGCGTCGGCGCGCTGCTTTCTGAAAGACCGGATCACGCGGCCGCGGTCCAAGCCGTGCTGCGTGTCGGGCGTCGTGCGCTAATTCGGCGCTTACGCCGTCCCGCCCACCGTGATGCGGTCCATGCGCAGGCTCGGCTGGCCGACGCCGACCGGCACGCCTTGACCGTTCTTGCCGCAGGTGCCGATGCCGGGATCAAGCGCGAAGTCGTTGCCGATCATCGAGATGCGGTGCAGGTCGGTCGGACCGTTGCCGATCAGCATCGCGCCTTTCACCGGCGCGGTGACCTTGCCGTTCTCGATCTTGTAGGCCTCGGTGCACTGGAACACGTATTTGCCGGAGGTGATGTCGACCTGGCCGCCGCCGAAATTGACGGCGTAAAGCCCGTTTTTCACCGAGGCGATGATTTCCTTGGGATCGTGCTTGCCGGCGAGCATCGCGGTATTGGTCATGCGCGGCATCGGCACATGCGCATGGCTTTCGCGGCGGCCGTTGCCGGTCGGCTTCATGCCCATCAGCCGCGCGTTCTGGCGGTCCTGCATGTAGCCGACGAGAATGCCGTCCTCGATCAGCACGGTGCGGTTGGTCGGCGTGCCTTCGTCGTCGATCGACAGCGACCCGCGCCGCGACTGGATCGTGCCGTCGTCAACCACGGTGACGCCCTTGGCCGCGACCTGCTGTCCCATCAGGCCGGCGAAGGCGGACGTCTTCTTGCGGTTGAAGTCGCCTTCGAGACCATGGCCGACCGCTTCATGCAGCATTACGCCGGGCCAGCCGGCGCCGAGCACGACATCCATCTCGCCGGCGGGTGCTGCGACCGCGGTGAGATTGACCATTGCCTGACGCACGGCCTCATCGACCGCGTTCTGCCACATCGCTGGCTCGATGAAGCGCTGATAGCCCTCGCGGCCGCCGACGCCGTGGCTGCCGGATTCCTGCCGGTCGCCATCGCCGGCAACGACCGAGACGTTGAGCCGCACCAGCGGCCGGATGTCACGGTAGGTCTCGCCGTCGGCGCGCAGGATTTCCACCACCTGCCAGGTCGCGG
This sequence comes from Bradyrhizobiaceae bacterium, assembly GCA_947479905.1. Classification (GTDB taxonomy): domain Bacteria; phylum Pseudomonadota; class Alphaproteobacteria; order Rhizobiales; family Xanthobacteraceae; genus Pseudolabrys. Next base: position 10,823 of record CANKBJ010000063.1, on the reverse strand, counting down.
CGATGCTTGCGGTCACCTGCCGCACGCGCGGGTCCCTGGCGCGCGCATAAGCGTCGATCGTCTCCAGCAACTTCACCTTGTCTTCAAAGGACGGTGTGCCGAGCGGGTTCTCGTCGCCGTAAAGCTTGCGGTTGGTGCGGCTCGGCGCAGCGGCGTAAGTGCCGCTGTAGCCGCCCTTGACCGCGCGGACCGCCTCGGCGGCGCGTGACAGCGCGCCTTCCGACAGATCGGAGGCATGGGCATAGCCCACGGCTTCGTCTTTCACCGCGCGCAGGCCGAAGCCCTGCGAGGTGTCGTAGGTCGCCTGCTTCAGCCGGCCATTGTCGAAGGCCAAAGCTTCGGTCTGCTTGTATTCGAGGAACAGTTCGCCGTCGTCGGCACCTTCCAGCCCACGCCCGATCAACTGGCGGACCTTGCCTCGGTCGAGGCCGGCGCGGTCGATCAGCGAGGAAATGGCGGGGTCCATGGCTCTGCTCTCCGGTGGCGGTGCCCCTATCAGATAGGGCGTCCGGCGCGATTTGGCGAGGGTCGGCTGGCTTGTCTGCCGGCCGGCAAAGATGTCGCGGCAATTTTTCTGGAAGGACTATGGGCGGCGGGTGTTCCTTCCCGTATGAAGTTCCCGGCCTCCAGACATCAGGAAACAGCAATGACGATCCCGACCGAAAAAAGCTCGCTGCCGGCGCTGTCGCACGCCGATGCCCTCGCGGCGAATACGGCGGATTTCCTGCTGCTGGCCGGTCGTATCCTGCTCGGCTGGATTTTCGTGCGCAGCGGCTACGGCAAGATTTTCGACATCGGAGCCTATGCGGCGACCTTTCCTGCGCGCGGCCTGTCGCCGTTTCTCGCTTATGTGTCGGTGCCGCTGGAATTCTTCGGCGGCATTGCCATTATTCTCGGTCTGGCCACCCGCTACGTGGTGATCGCGATGATCGCCTTCATGCTGGTCGCGACCTTCAGTTCGCACGCCTACTGGACCTTCACCGATGCCAATGTGCGGCGCGTGCAGGACAGCAGTTTCTACAAGAACGTCGCCATGCTCGGCGGCTTTCTGTTCCTGTTCGTGACCGGCAGCGGCCGCTTCAGCGCCGATCATTGGCTGCGCCGCCGGGGTTGACGGGATGGAGCGGCAAAGTCAGCGCCCGCCGGATACCGATCAGGATCACGATCTGGAGACCGACGAACGCGACCGCCGCGCCACCAATATCTTCCTGGCGGTCGCCGCCGTCCTCGTTATCGCCGGCGGTGTCTGGCTGGCCAATGCGATGGTCGATTCGCGCAAGGCGCAATTGTGCTTCGAGTCCGGCCGGCGCAATTGCAATCCGATCGAAGTGCCGGCGCGCCGGCTGGATTGAGAAGGCCGCGCCGGCCCATTTGGCCTGCGGTCGATGTACATAATTTTAAACAACACGCAGGCAAATTCGCGGCCCCCGGCCAAATGGCTTTTTAATAAATTGACGGCAAGATGTGCGTCCCGTGACCGGCATAAAAGGCGCCGCAATGTCAGTCGACCAACGTCAATATCCGCGCACGCCCGGCAATAACCGCGCTGCCATGGCCTTCATCAAGCGTAATCAGCCGCCGGTGATGTGCACGGTGGCGGATATTTCCGAGGGCGGGGCCGGGCTGACCTTTGTCAATATCGCCGGCATTCCCGATCAGTTCGAACTGGAAATCAAGGGCGAAAGCAAGACCCGCGTTTGCAAGGTGGCGTGGCGTGCCGAACCGCACCGCATGGGCGTTGCTTTCATTGCTCTCTAGGAGCGGGTCGCCAGCCAGATGACGTGCCGGGCGCCGCCGCGCGATCCGTTGGCGCGCACGCGCTTTTCCTCGACCCCGAATCCGGCCTGCCGCAAGCGGCGCGTGAAAGCCTGATTCGGCGCCGACGACCACACCGCCAGCACGCCGCCGGCGCGCAGTGCCGTATGCGCCGCGCTCAGGCCGGGCAGATCATAGAGAGAATCATTGCCGGGGCGGCTCAGGCCGTCCGGCCCGTTATCGACGTCGAGCAGGATGGCGTCATAGGTCGCCACATCGGCGGCGATCATCGTGGCGACATCGATCTGGCGCAAATGGACGCGCCGGTCGCTCAAGCTTTGTCCGAAAATTTCCGCCATCGGCCCGCGCGCCCAGGCGATTACCGCAGGCACCAGTTCGGCCACGTCGATATGGGCGTCTTGCGGCAACTTGTTGAGCGCGGCGCGCAATGTGAAACCCATGCCGAGCCCGCCGATCAGGAGCCGCGCCCGGTTCCGGGTGGCGATGAGTTCGCAGGTGAAGGTGGCGAGCGCCTGCTCGGAGCCGCTCAGGCGGCTGTTCATCAATTCGTTGCCGTCGAGCCTGATCGAGTATTCAAGCCCGCGCCGCATCAGACGCATTTCGCCGCCGCCGGGAATAGTGGCCGTATCGACGAGGGTCCAGGGGATCACGGGCTTTAATCTGCAAACGGGCGGGTCATCCGCACCTTTATGGCGCGAATGCCCCTCGCTTGGAAAGCGTCTTGCGATGGAAAGCCGGTCAGGCCGGTTGCGCGACAAGCGTCGGGTAGTCGGTGTAGCCCTTGGCGCCCGGCGTATAGAAGGTCACCATGTCCGGCGCATTCAAAGCCGCGCCGGCTTTCCAGCGTTCGACCAGATCGGGATTGGCCAGGATCGGCTTGCCAAAAGCGATCAGATCGGCGCGGCCGGCGGCAAGATCGGCCTCGGCCCGTGCGACGTCATAGCCGCCCGACAGGATCAACGCCTGTTTGAACGTCTTGCGGAACGTCGCCTTGATCGAGTCCGGCACCTTTGGTGCGCCCTGCGCCGAATGATCGACGAGATGAATATAGGCGAGACCGAGCGCGTTGAGCTTGCCGGCCAGATAGGTGTAATCGGCTTCCATCTCCGGATAGAGCGGCATGTCGTTGAAGACGCCGTAAGGCGACAGCCGGATGCCGACCTTGTCCTTGCCGATGGCTGCGGCCACCGCTTCGGCGACCTCCAGCACGAAGCGGGCGCGGTTCTCGATTGACCCGCCATATTGATCGGTCCGGACATTCGAATTCGGCCGGATGAACTGCTCAAGCAGATAGCCGTTGGCGCTGTGCAATTCGACGCCGTCGAAGCCGGCCTTCACCGCGTTGGTCGCCGCGTTCACATATTCGGCGGTGGTCATCATGATGTCGGCCTCCGACATCGCTTCCGGCACCGGATGGTCCTTCATGCCTTCGGCGTCGGTGTACATCTGCCCTGCGGCGGCGATCGCCGACGGCGCGACGATGCGGCCGCCCTTCGGCAGATTGAGCTGATGGCCGATGCGGCCGGTGTGCATGAGCTGTACGAAAATCTTGGCGCCTTTCGCATGCACCGCGTCGGTGACCTTGTTCCAGCCGGCAACCTGCTCCGGTGAGAAGATGCCGGGGATGCGCGCGTAGCCGAGACCATTGGGCGAGGGCGAGGTGCCTTCGGTAATGATGAGACCCATGCCAGCGCGCTGGGCATAGTATTGCGCCATCAGTTCGTTGGGCAGGTTGCCGGTGGCGCGGCTGCGCGTCAGCGGCGCCATGACGAGATGGTTCTTCAGCGGCAGCGCGCCGAGCGTGGCTTTAGAAAACAGCAGCGACATGCGTATTCCCCAGTTCGTGAATGAAGCCCTTCACTATGCACATGGGGAATCCTGAGCCGGTCACAAGGAGTAACCATAGAGCCAATAGTCGGCATCAAGATTGTGCGCTGGTACCCTTGGGTATCCTTATCGTTTTCGTCGCGACGCTGGCGGTCAGTCCCGCGTGAAATTCACGCTTACCTCGCCGATCGGATCGAGCGCGTGGCCGATCTCGGTTTCGTCGGCCTCGATCATGATCGGCGGTGTAATCGAACCGGTGATGATGACGTCGCCGGCCGATAGCTTCTCGCCGAAGGCGGCCAGCGTATTGGCGACATGCGCGACGATGTCGGTAAGCTTGCCGGTGAGGGCTTCCGGGTCGGTGGTGGTGTTGACGACCTCGCCGCGGCGGAACAGGCGCGAGGTCAGGCCGGCAAGGCCGCCGCCAAAACGCGTATTGCCGCACAGAACGACGTGCCGCTGATAGATGTCGCCTTCCAGCACGACGTCGAGATTGTCCGGCGTCGGCGGCGGGACGAAATCGGCAAGCTCGATCGCCGGCAGGATTTCCTTGATCGCGGCGAGGGCCGTCTCCGGAGTCGCCCCGCCGCGCAAATCGGTCGCCATGCGCACGCAGATTTCCGCTTCCGCCACCGGCGTGGTCCAGCCGGCGAACGATACCGTGCCGCCCGACAGCACCAGCGCGCGCTGCATCAGATAGCCAACGGCCGGACCGGTAATGCCGAGGCGCGCCATCGCGGCCGGTGCGCCCAGGCCCACTTTCCAGCCGAGCGGACGTTCGCCGGCGGCGATGCGGGCGCGGCGCTTCTCAAGCTGAAGCGGCATGCCCTTCTTGATCAGCGGATGATCCCAGGCGTTCATGGGCGCGCTCTCTTCCGGTTTCGTCATGCCCGGTATAACGCCGGGCATGACGAAGTCCATGGCTGACTTGTGACGAATTTACTTGTGATGCTCGGGATGCACTTCGTAGCCGGAATCGTCGATCGTCCCGGCGCCCATCCAGCCCCAGACCAGCACAACGTCTTCCTTCGAGGTGTTGTTGAAGCCGTGCCAGCAATCGCGCGGAGAATAGACCACGTCGCCCTCGACCGAGGGCTCAAGGCCGTTCTCGGTGATGATGTGGCCATTGCCCTTGAGGACGATGAAGAACTCATCGCAGTTGTGATGGCGATGGCTTTCATGGCTGGCGCCCGGCTTGAGCACAGTCCAGCCGACGACGTGATCGCAGCCTGCCGTCTTCTTGTCGATCAGGAATTGCACCTGCATGTCGACCCAGCCGTCCTCGCGCTTGAGGCCTTCGACTTTCGGCACGTCGCGCATGTTCGTGCGAAACATTTTCGGAGCGGATTTCTTGTCATTCATAACGTCTGCTGCGCCTTTCACTGCTTTACCCAGAGCGCGACCGAACTTCTCGACTGGCGATGTCATGTGGATTCTCCTGAAACGGCGGACTCTACGATTGGCCGCCAAGCTTGCGATAGACCTGATGTGCGACAACGAAATCGTTGTGGTCGATGCCGAGGCCGCGGCAGGCATTCATCATCTCATTGGCGGCGGCGGCCAAAGGCACCGGCGAACCGAGCGTGCGGCCGAGGTTGAGCGCCAGTATCATATCCTTTTGCTGCAGCGTCACGTCGGCCAATGGCACTTCCGGCATGTTGCCCTCGAGAATGAACGGGCCGCGATAGCCGATCACCGGCGAGGCGGCGACGCTCTTTAAAATGGCGTCGACCGCGGCCTCGCGCGAGACGCCGCCGATCTCGGCCAGCGCCACGGCTTCGCCGAAAGCGATAATCTCGACCATCAGCAGGAGATTGACCGCAATCTTGGTCTGGCAGGCGTGGCCGTTGGGGCCGATGCGCGTCACCTTCGGCCCGATCGCCAGCAGCACGGGCTTTGCCCGCTCGAAGGCGGCTTCGTCGCCGCCGATCATCACCGAAGCATTGCCGGCTTTCACGGTCACCGGGGAGCCGGACAGCGGGCCGTCGAGCATGACCGATCCGGCCTTGGCGAATTCGGCGGCCACAGTGCGGCTCTCGTCCGGCTCGATCGTGCTCATATCGATATAGATGCCGCCCTTCTTCAAGCCGGAGACGATGCCGTCCGGGCCGAGCGCGACCGACTTCACCGCCTTGGAATCGGTAACGATTGAGAAAACGATGTCGGATTGTTCGGCAACCGCGCGCGGCGTATCGGCCCAGCCCATGCCGTCCTTGATCAAGGCTTCGGCCTTGTCACGCGAGCGGTTCCAGCCGACGATTTTATGTCCCGCCGCCATCAGGCGCGGAACGATCAGGGCGCCCATCGCGCCCAATCCGACAAATCCGAGGTTCATGACGACTTTTCTTCTTTCGCTTCTCTTGTGTGATTTCGTGGCGCGGCGTTCGTCTGCGCGAGCGAGCGGGTCGAGGCGCGGACAATCAGTTCGACAGGCAGGACGACGTGGCGCGGTTTTTCCGCCCCGGTTTCGATTGTGTCGACGATGAGTTCGGCGGCTTCCAGTCCCGCCTTGTAATGCTGGACGCGCACCGTCGTCAGCGCCGGTGATAGCCGATCCGCCAGCGGCATATCGTTGAAGCCGGTGATCGATAAATCGCGCGGACATTCGATGCCGTGCCGGCGGAACGCGGTGATGGCGCCGACTGCCAGACGGTCATTGGCGCAGGCAACGGCGGTGAATGGCTGCCGCGCCAGCAGCAATTCCTCGGCGCAGCGTTCGCCTTCCATTTCGTTGAAGGCGCGCGCAAACGACGCGATCGGCCGTTCCACCAGGCGAAATTCCTTGGTGAATCGCACATAGTTCGAATAGCGATTGTATCCGGTCGAAATCGTCTGCGGTCCGGCGATGGTCGCAATGGCGCGATGGCCAAGCGATGCAAGATGGGTGAGCACGCGATAGAATCCGTCGTCTTCGTCGTGTGCGACCGATGAAAAACCGGGATCGTCGCTGCGGCGGCTGACGGTGACGGCGGGAATGCCGGCGAGCAGGCGCGCCGCGTCGTCGTCGTGACGCATGATGCTGGCGAGGATGAGACCGTCGATCCCGCGCGGCAGCAAGGCGTCGACCGCTTGCGCCTGCCGGCGCGGATCGCCATCGGTATTGACCAGGATGGCGACGTAGCCGTGCCGCGCCAGGCCGTCCTCGATGCCGCGTATGATCGGCGGAAAAACCGGATCGGTAATGTCGGGAACGATAACGCCGATCGTGCGCGAGCGGTTGGTGCGCAGCAGATAGGCGGCGGCGTTCGGCTTGTAGCCGCGTTTGGCGCTGGCGCGCTTGATCTTGTCCATCAGGTCGATGGAGACGGCGTGGGTCGTGTTCGGATTGAGCGCGCGCGAGATCGTCGATACGTGAACGCCGACCTCGCGCGCAATGTCCTTCAGGGTCGGCCGGGTATGCTTCGATTTTGTCATCTCGTCCTCCCTGTCGTTGCGATGAATGGGAACGGACGGCGCCACGCGGCGAATGCCGTGTTTGACGCCGTCCGGGTCATTTCAGTCCGATCGGTTATTCGAGCGGGTAGGCGAGTTTGCCGGATTTATACTGCGGCGGATAGACGACAACCTGACGCTTCCAATCCTGAAACTGCGACAGTTCTCTGCCCGAGATGCCCTGGAACTGGATGCAGATGATGCGCGGCGTCGTCCATTCGCCGTTCTCGCCGAACTTCACCGGACCGATCACCGTGTCGAAATTGTTGTCGCGGAGATAGGCGGCAAGCTTGTCATCGTCCAACGATTTGGTTTCGGTCACGGCCTTGGCGAGGATTTGTCCGGCCGCATAGGCATAGGGCGGATAGGTGAAGCCGAGCGGATCGGTGCCGGCAGCGCCCGCCTTCGCCTGATAGGTCTCCATCATCTTGGCGGTGCCTTCAAACTGCAGGCTGGGCGCCGGAATGTAGAACTCGTTGCTGATGTAGCCGTTGACCTGCTCGCCGAGGTTCTGCTTGATGCCGGTGACCAGCAGGCCGAGCATGGCGCCGCCAACCATCTTCGGCTTGAACTTCAACTCGGTCGAGGCCTTGATGAGGCCGACGGTGTCCACCGGCAGCGTGGCGTAGAACACGACGTCGGGCTTGGCCGCCATCATGCCGCGCACGATCGACGTATAGTCCGTCGTCGCCAGCGGATAGGTGCGCTCGAACACGATCTCGAAGCCCATCTTCTTGGCATTCTCGCGCGCGCCATCGAGCGCATTGCGCGAATATTCGACATCGGCGCCGACCAGCGCGATGCGCGTTGGCTTCGGCGTCTGCTCGGCGGCGAGTTCAAAAACGCATTTGGAATAATTCGCCGGCGAGGGCCCCTGCGAATTCATCGAGAAGTATTTCGGATATTTGAACGACTGGTTCGCGCCGAGACCGAAAATGCCGATGGTCGTGCGCTTGTTCTGGATGATCGCCGGCATCGCCGCCGCGATCACGTTGGTGCTGTAGGGGCCGATCAGCAGTTCGACCTTGTCGACGCTCATCAGCTTGGCATAGATGCCGGGCGCATTCGCCGGCGCGCCCTGGTCGTCATAATAGACCAGTTGGACCGGACGGTTGAGCAGCCCGCCTTTGGCGTTGACGTCGTCGCGCCAGATTTCCAGTCCGGCGAGCACCTGCTTGCCGGCCGGCGCCGTCGGGCCGGTGAGGCTCAGGCTAAGCCCGATGCGGATCGGATCGGCGGCCTTCGCCGGCGTCAAGATGGCGGCCATCGCGCCGGCACAAACGACAGCGGCTTTCAAAGCCCGCCGACGCACGGAATTTCGTTGTCCAAACATAAGCACCTCCCCAACGGCCCGATGTATCCCGGGCCACGTCGAAAAGCTTAGTCCGCATGGCAATATTTGGCAATCGTTTGTCGTCGTGTTAAACTGCCGCTCTATAAATTCCCCGCCGGTCGGGGATACGGTAAAACGGCACAACAAAAAAACGTAGCCGCTCGAGGGGAATGGGAATGTTCAAGGCCACAGCCAATGTGATGCTGCCGACATCGATCATCGGATCGCTGCCGCGCCCGACCTGGTACAATGCGACGCTCGGCTCGAAGAGTTTTCTCGAGGCGATGGTCAATTCGCGCTACCGCGAACAATACGAGGACGCCGTTTCGTCCTTCCTGCGCGCCCAGGAAGTCGCAGGCCTCGACATCTGTACCGACGGCGACGCTCATTATGACGAAGAAGTCGGCGGCATGAGCTGGCAAAGCTATCCGGTCACGCATATGGCCGGCTTCAGCAAAGAGCCGCAGGCTTCTATTTACGATGTCGGCGCCGTCGCCTATCCGCGCGGCCATATCCTTCATGACTTTCTTGAAGCGCGGGTGTTCCCCAAGATTGTGGGCCCGATTGGCCGTGGCAATCTGCAATACGCCGCGATGTGGAAAGTGGCGCAGCGCATGACCAAGCGTCCGGTCAAATTCGGCACCATCCTGCCGGAGTTGCTCGCCGCCTCGGTCGCCGACGACTATTACAAGGACCCGATCGAACGCACGATGGCGTTCAGCGCCGCGCTCAACGCCGAACTCAACGAATTGGCCGATGCCGGCTGTCCGCTGATCCAGATGGAAGAGCCGCAAATTCACATGGTGCCGGTGCGCGGCAAGGCCTTCGGCAAGCTCGACGTCAACGATCTGGTCAAGATATTCAACGCCACCATCAAGGGCCTGAAGTCGAAGACCGAAGTGTGGTGCCACACCTGCTGGGGCAATCCGAGCCAGCAGCGCATTTTCAAGGAAGTGCAAAGCTATCAACCAACCTTGGAAGCTCTCAACCAGATCGATGCCGACGCCATCACATTCGAGACCTGCTCATCCGGACCCGGCGATCTCAAGGCGATCGGCGAGATCATCAAGGACAAGAAGGTCGTCATCGGCGTCATCGACCATCATACCTTGCAAGTCGAACGGCCGGATGAGATCGCCGACCTGATCCGCCATGCGCTCAAGCATATTCCGCCGGAGCGGCTGATCATCTCGTCGGATTGCGGCATGGGACGCGAGGGCATGGGCCGCCGCCACGCCACCTACAAGATGGTGTCGATGGTGCTCGGCACGAATATCGTGCGCAAGGAACTGGGCCTGCCGGAAGCCGAATGCCTGGCGGCCGACGCCCGCTATTCGCTGACGGTAATGAAGAGCTAGAGTTTTCTTATCCCTCCCCGGCGACGGGGAGGGTGGCGAGCGCTCGCGAGCCGGGTGGGGCGATGCGCGCTTTCAACGGAGGGGACAACCTCACCCGACCCGCCTTCGCTATTTGCTACGGCGGGCCACCCTCCCCGAACTCGGGGAGGGATAAGGAAGGAAGCGTTGCCGCGCAGGCGACGACGTTACGGCAGCTTGTCGTAGCCCTCGCCGAAACCGGCGAGGCTCATCGGAAAGCCGATGCCTTCTTCCGGCGTCTGGAAGATGATGAAGGTCGAGGTTTTGCCGGTGCGCAATTTCTTGATGAGTTCATCATCCATGACGACCTCGGCGATGCAGCCATTCGGCAGGCAGCGCACGAAGCCGGCGCGGCCGACATCCGCATTGTCGATCTTGAGGCCGAGGCCCGACGGCAGCAGGACGCCGAGCGGTGCCACCACTCGCATCAGCTTGCTCTTCTGATCGGCGGTTTTCAGCACAATCACGGTCAGGCCGATATTGGCGCGGTCTTCGGCGGTGACGCTCTGAATCAAGGCGCATTGCTCGGCTTTGGCGCCGGGCGGGGTGTCGCAGCGGATCTGCCAGTCTTTGTGGACCGATTTTACCGCGCCCTGGGCCGACGCCAGGTCGGATGTGCCCATGGCAAAGGTGACGGCGAGCGCGGGAACCAGCGCCAGCGCCGGCAGGCGTCCCACCCACGTCAACGCACCCCGGCCATGCTCAAAAATGCCCATGGTTCAATCCCTTAGCCCATGCCCGCCAGATCGAGCGAAATGACGGCCAGGTCCCCGAATCACCGCCGCGCCGCCCGTTTATTTGGTCCAGCAGCGTCATGCCCCGGCTGTTGGCATCGCGCAAGCGTCAAACAAAGCAAGGGTTAAGCCACCGGTTGTGCCTGCGCCACGCGAGGTCCGCCAGAGGCGCCGTAAATACCGCATGAAACATGCCGCTGAGGATAAGCCGTTTGTCGCATGCGACTTATGACGAGGTGCATTGCGGCAGGCTCCGAATTGTGGTTTGAGAGGCCGGGATTTCCCCCCGTCCCGCTGCACCGCCAAAGCCGCCACGCCCGTGGCAAGATGCCGTGCGGTGTAGGG
>CANKBJ010000062.1 GCA_947479905.1 Bradyrhizobiaceae bacterium | reverse complement strand
TTCACCGACGCGATGGAGCGCCAGCGCGCCAAGGCGCGCGAGAACTGGAAGGGCTCGGGCGACGCCGCGCAGGAGGCGATCTGGTTTTCGCTGCGCGAGAAGCTGGGCGCCACCGAATTCCTCGGCTACGAAACCGAGAGCGCCGAGGGCATCGTCACGGCGCTGGTGCGTGACGGCAAAGAAGTCGCCGAGCTGAAAAAAGGCGACAGCGGCGTCGTCGTCGTCAATCAGACGCCGTTCTACGGCGAAAGCGGCGGCCAGGTCGGCGACGCCGGCGAGATGCGCCGCGAAGGCGTCAAACTTGCCGTCACCGACACGCAAAAAAAGGGCGGCGACCTTTTTGTCCATGCGGTCACCGTGACTGAAGGCATCGTCAAGCTCGGCGATCCGCTGCTGATGGAAGTCGATCACGCGCGCCGCGGCGCTATCCGCATGAACCATTCGGCGACGCATCTGCTGCACGAAGCGCTGCGCCAGGTGTTAGGGGACCACGTCGCGCAGAAGGGCTCGATGGTGTCGCCGGACCGGCTGCGCTTCGATTTCTCGCATCCCAAACCTGTCAGCCCGGAAGAGCTGGCACGGGTCGAGGATATCGCCAATGACATCGTGCTGCAAAACTCCCCGGTGACGACCCGGCTGATGGCGCTCGACGATGCGCGCGCTTCCGGCGCACGGGCTTTGTTCGGCGAAAAATATGGCGACGAGGTGCGCGTTGTCGCGATGGGCCAAAATCCCAATAGTGCGTCGGGCAATTCGCTCGCCTGGTCGGTCGAGTTGTGTGGCGGCACGCATGTCAAACGAACCGGCGATATCGGTTTGATCACGGGCCTCGCCGATTCAGGCGTTGCCTCCGGCGTGCGGCGTCTGGAAGCGCTTACCGGCACGGTCGCGCGCCGTTCGGTCAACAAGCAGTTGCAGACGGTGAAGGCGGTCGCGGCCGAATTGAAAACCCCGCTCGACGAAATGCCGGCGCGCGTCGCCGCGTTGCTCGACGAGCGCAGGAAGCTGGAGCGCGAACTGGCCGACGCCAAGAAGAAAATTGCCATGGGTGGCGGCGCCGCCGTCAATGGCGCGGCGTCCGATGTGCGCAATGTCGGCAATATCAAGCTGATGGCGCGCGTCGTCACCGGCATCGACATCAAGGAATTGAAGAGCCTGGCCGACGAAGGCAAGAAGCAGCTCGGTTCTGGCGTGGTCGCGCTGGTCGCCACCAGCGAGGATGGCAAGGGCTCGATCGTCGTCGGCGTCACCGCCGACCTGACCGCGCGCTTTTCCGCTGTCGACCTGGTCCGCAAGGCCTCCGAAGTGCTCGGCGGCAAAGGCGGCGGCGGCAAGCCCGACATGGCGCAGGCCGGCGGCCCGGACGGCGCCAAAGCCGGCGACGCGCTCAAGGCGATCGAGGCGGCGCTCGGCGCGTGAGCGCGGACACGCCGCGCGGCTTTGCCGCGACGCGCTGCGTCGATGAGCGCCGGCGCGGCGACATCCTCGCGCTGGTGCATGCGGCCTTTGCCGGGCTGTCGCCGCCCTCCGGCGCGCTTCATGAGACAATCGATGAGGTCGCCGCGCGTCTTGCCGCTGGACCGGTGCTGATTTGCGAAGCCGGCGGTGAACTCATCGGCTGCGTCTATGGGGCGGTCAAGGAGGGCGGCCTTTATCTGACGCGCATGGCGGTGCGGCCGGACTGGCAAAAGCGCGGCGTCGGCCGCGCGCTGCTGTTGGCGGCGGAGGCCGAGGCGCGGTCGCGGGGCTTGCGCAAACTCACCCTGCGCGTGCGCGTCAACTTGCCGGAAAACCGCGCTTTTTTCGAGCGCGCCGGTTTTACCGTCACGGGGCAAGGCCAGAACCCGGGCCGGCCAGCCTATGAGGTGATGGAAAGCCCGATTGCCGACCCCGCCTCTTGATCGAGCGCAAGCCGGGTCCGCGCGATTGCTGTAATCTATGCGCTTACGATTCTCGAAACGGGGCCGCATGGCACGCCAATCCCTCAGCGAACTACGCCGGCGCGCCTATGTCGCCCTCGAGCAAGGGCCGGTCGGCGAACGGTTTGGCGCTCTCGTCGACCAGCTGCTGCTCAGCCTGATCGTGGTCAACCTGATCGCCGTCGCGCTCGAATCGGTGCCGGCTTTGAACGCGCGCTATGGCGTGGTGTTCGAGGCCATCGAATATGTCTCGCTGGTCGTTTTCAGCGCCGACTATGCGTTGCGGCTTTGGAGCGCGGTCGAGCATGGCCCGCACCGGCATCTCACTGCGACGCGGGCGCGCCTGAAATACGCGCTGAGCCCGGCCGGCATTATCGACCTTCTGGCGGTGCTGCCGTTCTGGTTCGCCGCGCTGCTGCCGCTCGACCTGCGCTACATGCTGGTGTTCCGCATGGTGCGCTTTTTCAAGATCGCGCGCTATTCGCCGGCGATGCGCTCGCTGCTCGACGTCCTGTACAACGAACGCCGCGCGCTGTTCGGCTGTCTGGTCATCACGCTCGGCACCGCGCTGGTCGCGGCGGCGATGATGCATCTCGCCGAAGCCACGGCGCAGCCGGACAAGCTCGGCACCATTCCGGACGCGCTGTGGTGGTCGATCGTCACCATCGGCACGATCGGTTATGGCGACGTCGTGCCGGTGACCGCGTTCGGCAAGCTGATCGCCACGGCGACGATTTTCGTCGGCTTGATCCTGATGGCGTTGCCGATCGGCATCATCGCCAACGCTTTCTCGGAGCAGATCCACCGCCGCGATTTCATCGTCACCTGGGGCATGATCGCGCGCGTGCCGCTGTTCGCCGAACTCGACGCCGCCGAGATCGCCGACATCATGAAGCTGCTGCGCGCGCAGCTGGTCGAGGAGGGCGAGGTGATCGTGCGCGAGGGCGACCATGCGCACTCGATGTATTTCATCGCCGCTGGCAGCGTCGAGGTGCATCTCGACAACAAGAAAATGCGCCTGGAAACCGGGCAGTTTTTCGGCGAGGTGGCGGTGCTCAAGAAGGAACGCCGCTCGGGGACGGCGGTGGCGCTGACGCGCACCAATTTGCTGGCGCTGGCGGCGCAGGACCTGCACGCGCTGATGAAGCGCGACAAGCGCATCGCCGAACGCATCAAGGACGTGGTCGAGAAACGCACCGGCCACAAGGTGGCGGCGAAGAACACCAAGGTCGAAGACGAGTAACCTCTCCCCGCGAGCGGGGAGAGGGAGAACTACGCCATCGCCTTTTTCAGGTTCTCATCGACCTTGTCAAGGAAGCCGGTGGTCGACAGCCAGCCTTGTTCGGCGCCGACGAGCAAAGCGAGGTCCTTGGTCATGAATCCAGCCTCGACCGTGTCGATGCAGACTTTTTCCAGCGTGGCCGAGAATTTCGCCAGCGCATCGTTGCCGTCGAGCTTGGCGCGGTGCGCAAGGCCGCGCGTCCAGGCGAAAATCGACGCGATCGAATTGGTCGAGGTCTGCTCGCCTTTTTGATGCTGGCGGTAATGGCGGGTGACGGTGCCGTGCGCGGCTTCCGCCTCGACCACCTTGCCGTCCGGCGTCAGCAGCACCGAGGTCATCAGGCCGAGCGAGCCGAAGCCTTGCGCCACCGTGTCGGACTGCACGTCGCCGTCATAATTCTTGCAGGCCCAGACATAGCCGCCCGACCACTTCAGCGACGAGGCGACCATGTCGTCGATCAGGCGATGCTCGTAGGTGATCTTCTTTTCGGCGAATTTGTCCTTGAATTCCTCGTCGAAGACCTGCTGAAACAGCTCCATGAAGCGGCCGTCATATTGCTTCAGGATGGTGTTCTTGGTCGAAAGGTACAGCGCGTAGCCGCGGCCGAGCGAATAATTCATCGAGGCGCGGGCGAAGTCGCGGATCGAGTCGTCGAGATTATACATCGCCATGGTGACGCCGGCGGACGGCGCCTTGAACACTTCACGCTCGATCACCTGGCCGTCGCTGCCGGTGAATTTGATCGAGATGGTGCCGGCGCCGGGAAACTTGAAATCGGTGGCGCGGTACTGATCGCCATAGGCGTGGCGGCCGATAATGATCGGCTTGGTCCAGCCCGGCACCAGGCGCGGCACGTTCTTGCAGATGATCGGTTCGCGGAAGATCGTACCGCCGAGGATGTTGCGGATGGTGCCGTTCGGCGAGCGCCACATGTCCTTGAGCTTGAACTCCTTCACGCGGCCTTCGTCCGGCGTGATGGTGGCGCACTTTACCGCGACGCCGACCTTTTTGGTCATCTCGGCCGAATCGATGGTGATCTGGTCGTTGGTCTCGTCGCGCTTCTCGACCGACAGATCGTAGTAGAGGAGGTCGATGTCGAGATAGGGGTGGATCAGTTTGTCCTTGATCAGCCGCCAGATGATGCGGGTCATCTCGTCGCCGTCCATTTCGACGACGGGATTTACAACCTTGATCTTCGCCACTTTAGGGAATCACCTTTGGAGGGCCGGCCTTGTTCCCGGTCTATAGCATCGC
Organism: Bradyrhizobiaceae bacterium; assembly: GCA_947479905.1. Classification (GTDB taxonomy): domain Bacteria; phylum Pseudomonadota; class Alphaproteobacteria; order Rhizobiales; family Xanthobacteraceae; genus Pseudolabrys. Next base: position 12,999 of record CANKBJ010000062.1, on the reverse strand, counting down.
CTTCGGGACCGTGAAAGCCGCGTGGCTTATGGACTAAAGCCGCATTCGCTGTGAGAAAAGCGCCTATCGGCCGCGGTATTTTCATCGCAGAGGCCTCACAAAACTGTCATCGCGGCGCATCGCGCTTTTCGTCCCGGCCGATTGGAAATTGGCCGCAATCGCGGTAAATTATGCCGTTCAGGAGGAGTGTGCATGACCCTCGTTGTCCTCAACCGCCGCAACCTTCTCGCCGCTAGCGGCGCCATGCTGGCAACCGGCTTGTCCGGGCTGTTATTGCCCGCGCGCGCGCAAAGCGTCGCGGCGACCGCGTCGATGTCGGGCGGCGCCAACAATTACCAAAAAGGTGCGCCGATCGTGAACCGGATCGGCAAGGGTGGATTCTGGATGTCGGGCACCGTGCGCCGCGCCGGCGACGGCGCGCCGATTCCCGGCCAGCGCATCCAGATATGGGCGCATACCGTCGAGGGGCGGGAGGAAGACCAACGCAGTCATGGCGCCACGCTCACCGACAAGAACGGCGTATTCCGTCTGGAGATGCCGCAGATCATTCCGATCTTCGGCCAGCCGCATGGTCACCTCGCCTATGACAGCGGTGAATTTAAAACCGTCTTTCTCCGTCCGGTGATGAAGAGCGCAAAAGAGACCAGCATTGAGGCGCACTTCGTCCTTCAGCCGGCCTGACCTCGTAGTGAACACAAGGATGAGATCGGCCCGGGTGGCCCTGATCTGGATCGTCCTCGCGGTCGCCATCGGCGTGCCGATCGCGCTGTCATTGACTAGCCCGCTGCTCGAATGGCGCGGGCCGGTTTACATATTGGCCGGTCTTGCCGGGATGATCGCGCTGGGGCTGGCGCTCGTTCAGCCACTGCTGATTGCCGGATACTTGCCGGGGCTGGCAGGCTATCGAAGCCGCCGTGTGCATCACTGGATCGGCGGCGCGCTGGTCGTGGCGCTGCTGGTGCATGTCGGCGGCCTCTGGATCACCAGTCCGCCGGACATGATCGACGCGCTGACCTACACATCGCCGACGCCGTTCTCGCCCTGGGGCGTGACGGCGATGTGGGCGATCTTCGCCGTCGCGGGTTTGGCTTTGCTGCGCCGGCGGTTGGGACTGCGCATGTGGCGTATCGCTCATATGTCGCTCGCCGTGGTCATCGTCGCCGGCAGCGTGGTTCACGTCCTGCTGGTCGAGGGCACGATGGAGACGATATCGAAGGCGGCGCTGTGCGCGCTTGTCGTCGCCGCGGCGATCAAAGTCATCGCTGACGTCATGCAAAGAAAAACCCGCCCGATGAGGTCATCATCGGGCGGGTCATGATTCTATAGATCGTTTTTGCGTCAGAGCGTGGCGAGCGCGTCGTTCAGCGTCTTGCTCGGCCGCATCGCCGCCGATGTCTTTTTCAGGTCGGGCAGGTAGTAACCGCCGGTATCGACCGGCTTGCCCTGAGCGGCGAGCAGTTCGGCGTTGATCTTGGCCTCTTGCGCGGCCAGCGTTTCCGCCAGCGGCTTGAAGCGCGCGGCAAGCGCCGAGCTGTTGTCGCGCCGGGCCAGCGCTTTGGCCCAATAGAGCGCTAAGTAGAAATGACTGCCGCGATTGTCCAACTCGCCCACTTTGCGCGCCGGCGAGCGGTCGTGCTCGAGGATCTCACCGTTGGCCTCGTCGAGCGTCTCGGCCAGGACCTTCACGTCCTCATTGCCGCTGACCTGCGCCAGATGCTCCAGCGAGGCGCCGAGCGCCAAAAACTCGCCCAGCGAATCCCAGCGCAGATAGCCTTCCTGCTTCAACTGTTCGACGTGCTTGGGCGCCGAGCCGCCGGCGCCGGTCTCGAACAGCCCGCCGCCCTGCAGCAGCGGCACGACCGACAGCATCTTGGCCGACGTGCCCAATTCCATGATCGGGAACAGGTCGGTGAGATAATCGCGCAGCACATTGCCGGTGACGGAGATCGTGTCCTGGCCGTTGCGGATGCGCTCGAGCGAGAACTTCGTCGCCTCGACCGGCGCCATGATGCGGATGTCGAGACCCGACGTGTCGTTATCCTTGAGGTACTTCTCGACCTTGGCGATGAGCTGCGCGTCGTGCGCGCGTTTGGCATCTAACCAGAACACCGCGGGTGTGTTGGTCAGGCGGGCGCGGCGCACCGCGAGCTTGACCCAGTCCTGGATCGGCTCGTCCTTGACCTGGCACATGCGGAAGATATCGCCGGTCTCGACCTTCTGCGACATCAGCACCGTGCCGCCTTCGGCGACGACGCGCACCGTGCCGTCCTTCGGCATCCGGAACGTCTTGTCGTGCGAGCCGTACTCTTCGGCCTGCTGCGCCATCAAGCCGACGTTCGGCACCGAGCCCATGGTCTTCGGGTCGAACGCCCCGTGCGCCTTGCAGTCCTCGATGACGGCCTGGAACAGCGTCGAATAGCAACGGTCAGGGACCGCGGCGATGCAGTCGTGCAGCTTGCCGTCGGCGCCCCACATCTTGCCGGACTCGCGGATCATCGCCGGTATCGACGCATCGATGATGACGTCGCTCGGCACGTGCAGGTTGGTGATGCCCTTGTCGGAATTGACCATGGCAAGGCCGGGCCGCTTGGCGTAGACGGCCTGGATATCCGCCTTGATCGGAGCCTTTTCCGCTTCCGGCAGGGTCTCGATCTTGTTCATCATCTCGCCGACGCCGAGATCGGGATCGACACCCAGACGCTTGAGCGTGGCGCCGTGCTTCTCGAACACGTCGGCGAAGAACACCGACACGCAATGACCGAAGATGATCGGATCGGAGATCTTCATCATGGTCGTCTTGACGTGCAGCGAGAACAGGATGCCGTCCTTCTTCGCGGCGTCCATCTGCGCCGCGAAGAAGGCGCGCAACGCCTTGGCATTCATCACCGAGCAGTCGATGATCTCGCCGGCCTTGAGCGCCAGCTTCTCCTTCAGCACCGTGACCGCGCCGTCGCTGCCGGTCAGTTCGATGCGGGCGACGGTCGGCGCCGCCACGGTCGTTGCGACTTCGGAGCCGTAGAAGTCGCGGTCCGTCATATTGGCGACGCGGGTTTTCGAGTCCTTGCTCCAGGCGCCCATCTTGTGCGGATGGCTGCGCGCATAGGCCTTGACGGCGCCGGCGGCGCGGCGGTCGGAGTTGCCCTCGCGCAGCACCGGATTGACGGCGCTGCCCAGCACCTTGCCGTAGCGGGCGCGGATTTCCTTGTCCGCCGGCGTCGCGTCGCTGTCGGGATAGTTGGGGACATCGTAGCCCTTGCTCTGCAATTCCTTGATCGCGGCTTTGAGCTGTGGGATCGAGGCGGAAATATTGGGGAGCTTGATGATGTTGGCTTCCGGCTTCATCGCCAGTTTGCCGAGCTCGGCGAGTTCGTCATTGACCTTCTGCTCGGGCTTCAGTCTGTCGGGGAAGTTGGCGAGGATGCGGCCGGTCAGCGAGATGTCCTTCAACGTCACCGACACGCCGGCCGCGCCGACGAAGGCTTCGACGATCGGCAGCAGCGAATACGTCGCGAGCGCCGGGGCTTCATCGACCTTGGTCCACATGATTTCGAGTTTAGACATTCTGCACCTCTGGTCGCTGAAGGGGATCGGCGCGCGCCCTATAGCATCCGGTTGGCCGGAAGGCCAAGCAGGGGCGCGGCCGTCGTCCGCCAGCTTTTTATGGCGTCCCCGGCGCGAGGGCGACCTCGGCGGCGATGACGACCGGGCAGTTCAGCGGCAGGCCGGAAACGCCGATGGCGGTGCGCGCATGGGTGCCGATCTCCGCGCCAAAAACCTCGACCAGAAGGTCCGAGCAGCCGTTGAGGACATTGGTCGTCGCGGTAAAGCCCGGCGCGACCGCGACATAGCCCGACGCCGACAGCCAGGCCGCGACATGGTCGAGGCTGCCGATGGTCCGGCGTAGCGTCGCCAGGAGGCCGAGCGTCGCCAGCCGGGCCGCCTGATAGGCGTCCTCCGGCGACACCGGACCGACGACCTGGCCAAAAGGCGGCGCGATCGACCCGTCGGGGCTTTGCGGGCCATGGCCGGACAGCAGCACCCGGTCGCCGTGGCGGCGCGCCCAGGCGAAATTCACTTTAACGTTCGGCGGCACTTTGACCGGCGGCGGCAGCACAAGGCCCAGCTGCGAGGCGGAAAAGCCGGCCCGGCAATCTAGCGTTCGCCGGCGACAACGGGGAGACACCGCGGCGACATTCGACATCATGTCGCGAATTCGCTAGGCGGGGCGGACTACAACGAGGACGCGCGATGCCCGGAGCCGGGACCGACAAGACCAAGCGCTGGATCGAACAGCCCGCCCCGGTGGTGGTGCTGGTCGAATCGCAGCTTGGCGAGAATATCGGCGCGGCGGCCCGCGCGATGGCCAATTTCGGGCTTAGCCAGTTGCGGCTGGTCAAGCCGAAGCAGGGCTGGCCGAACGAGCGCGCCGTGGTGATGGCGGCCGGCGCCGACCGTATCCTCGAGAACGCGGTGCTCTACGAGACGCTCAAGGATGCGGTCGCCGACTGCACTTTCGTGCTGGCTTTGACCGCGCGCAATCACGACCAGGCCAAGCCCGTGATCTCGGCCGAGCAGGCGGCGGCCGAGATGGGCCCGCGCGTGGCAGGCGGCGAGACGGTGGCGCTCGTTTTCGGGCGCGAGCGCAACGGGCTGGAAAACCACGAGGTCGGCATGGCCGACCGCATCGTCACGCTGCCGGTCAATCCGGCTTTTGCCTCGCTCAATCTGGCGCAGGCGGTGGTGATCGTGGCTTACGAATGGTTCAAGCAGACCGGCGCGGGCGGCACGCGCGTCGAGCCGTCGCGGCGTTCGCCGCCGGCGGCTAAGCAGCAGGTCGAGGCGTTCTTTACCGATCTGGAGCGCGAACTGGAGAAGGTCGAGTTCTTCCGCCCGCCGGAAAAGCGCGGCGTCATGCAGGTCAACCTGCGCAATATCTTTCACCGGCTCGAGCCGTCCAAGCAGGACATGCGCACGCTGCACGGCGTCATCATGGCGCTGGTGAACGGCAGCAAGGGGCCGGCGCGCGGCGGCGTGCTCGATCCGTCGCAGGCGCAGGGCCTGCGCGAGATGATCGCCGACCTCGGCGCGGCGCGGGCGCGCGAGGACCGGACGCCGGCGCGCGGCCTGGCGCGGCTTCTGCGGCGCAATCCGACCGAGGCCGAGCGCAGCCTGTGGCGGGCGATGACCAATGACCGGCGTTTCGCAAGTTTGGGGTTCAAGCGCCAGGTACCGCTCGGGCCTTATATCGCCGACTTCGTCTCGTTCCCGCTCAAATGCGCGATCGATCTGGTGCCGCAAAGCGAAGCCGAGCCGGCGGCGAAGGCGCGCGCCGAGCGGCGGCGCTGGCTTGTCGAGCACAAGTACAAAGTGGTCGACGTGCAGGCGGCCGATGTCGAGGCCGGTGTGAAGGCTGTGCTCGACGCGCTGGCGGCGCGGTTCCCTTCCGGCAAAGCTGGCTGACAGAAGGTAAACGCGCGCAGCGAATGTGGCCGGTACGGCAAAACCTTTCCGCAATCCGGACCTGCTACGCCGGCGCATCCTTCATGGAGGCGACGATGTCCCGAACCCGTTTGGCTTTTGCGGCCCTTATCCTGCTGACTATCGGCAGCGCGCAGGCGCAGACCGTCGTGATCAATCCGCGCCCGGAGCAGAAGGGCAGCGAAGTGCGCGTTCAGGTGAACATCTCGTTCTTCGTCGCCGGCGCGGTCAACAGTTCGGAAGCCTCGCTCAAACTGCAGGAAGACTCGCGCAAGGCGCTGTACCAAAGCGCCGCCAAGGAGTGCGAGGTGCTGCAGGCGACCATCGCCGGCGATTGCCGGCTGGAGCAGGTCAGCGTCAACATGAACCGCACCTTCGGGCAGGGGCAGACCGAAGGCGTCAATGCCAGCGGCAATTTCACCTACAAGGTGACGCTCAAGTAGCGATCCGGCGGCGAACGGTCAGAACGCGTCTTTGGCGCCGCTGCGTGCGACGGCCAAAGTCTTCAGGCTGGCCGCGACACTTTCGCGCACGACGCTGAAGTCGCTGCCGACGGTGACGAAGCGGAATCCGCGTTTGGCCATGTCGAGCGCGCGGGCGGCGTCGCGGCAATAGATGCCGGGGATTTTGCCGGCCTTGAGCGCGGCTTCGCGGATCGCGTCGATCGCTTTGTCTACTTCCGGTGCGTTGATGTCCTGCGCCTTGCCGGCCGACAGCGAGGTCGACAGATCGTAGGGGCCGATGAACAGCGCGTCGATGCCGGGCGTGGCGGCGATCGCCTCGGCATTGGCCAGGGCTTCCGGCGTTTCGATCATTGCCAGAGTCAGCGTGCCGGTATTGGCGGCGGGCAGGTAGGCGGTCGCCGCCATCTGCCCTTGCAGCATGGTGGCGCGCGGCGGGCCGAACGAGCGTTCGCCGAGCGGCGGGTATTTGGCGGCGGAGGCAAACTGGCGGGCGTCGGCGGCGTTGTTGATCATCGGCGCGATGATCGCCTCGGCGCCGAAATCGAGCGCGCGGCTGACCAGCGCGAAATCGTTCAGCGGCACGCGCACCATCGCCGCCGATCCGGCGTGATGCACCGCGCCGATGCCGGCGACCAGGCCGGCGGTATCCCACAGCCCGTGCTGGGCATCGAGGACGACGGCCGCGAAGCCCTCGCGCGCGATCGTCTCGGCCACGATGGGGCTCCCCATCATGCACCAGCCGGAAAAAACGGTCTCGCCGGCGCGCAACCGCCCGGCGAGGGAAAAGGCCGCCACGTTCAGTTGCCGGCCTGGATTTGCGCGACGGCGACGGCGAGAAGCTCGTTCATCTGCGCGCGAATCTGCTGCTCGCTGATACCTTTGTCCGCCAAATCCTTGGCAACTTTATGCAAAACGTCGTCGTCGCCGGCTTCCTCGAAGTCGGACATCACGACTTCCTTGGCGTAAGCGTCGGCGTCCGGGCCGCTCTTGCCCAGAATACCGGCGGCCCAGAGCCCCAAGAGCTTGTTGCGGCGGGCCATCGCCTTGAACTGCAGTTCCTCGTCATGCGCGAACTTCTTTTCAAAGCCTTCTTCGCGCTTGTCGAACGTGGTCATTGCCGCCCCTCACTGTTGACATCGTATTGCTGCGCCTTGCATATAGCCGCGCCAGCGTCAAGGCAACCTAGCATCGCTGTATTACGGCAAAATTGCGAAGTGGAAAACGCCCGCGATGCTCGATTGTGCTGCGAGGGGCGATCAGCTAGGTTGACCTCGTGCCCGGACCGTTTTAGCGCAAGCGTGTATAAAAACGACGCATGCCAAATCGTCCGGCCCGCCGCCGCGGATCTTGACTTTACTTATAAGGAACCACGGCATCCCATGGACTTTAAAACACCACGGTATATCCCGATGAGCCGTCGCCGCCGCATCTACGAGGGCAAGGCGAAGGTCCTCTATGAGGGCCCTGAGCCGGGAACGCTGATTCAGCATTTCAAGGACGATGCCACCGCGTTCAACGCCAAGAAGCACGAGGTGATCGAAGGCAAGGGTGTGCTGAACAACCGCATCTCGGAATATATTTTCCAGCACCTCAACGACATCGGCGTGCCGACGCATTTCATTCGCCGGCTCAACATGCGCGAGCAGTTGATCCGCGAAGTGGAAATCATTCCGCTCGAAGTGGTGGTGCGCAATGTCGCCGCCGGTTCGCTGGCGACAAGGCTTGGAATCGACGAGGGCACACAGCTGCCGCGTTCGATCATCGAGTTCTATTACAAGAACGACAAGCTCAACGACCCGATGGTGTCGGAAGAGCACATCACCGCGTTCGGCTGGGCCAGCCCGCAGGAGATCGACGACATCATGGCGCTCGCCATTCGCGTCAACGATTTCCTGTCCGGGCTTTTCCTCGGCGTCGGCATCCGTCTGGTCGATTTCAAGATGGAAACCGGGCGGCTGTGGGAAAACGACGTCATGCGCATCGTCGTCGCCGACGAGATATCGCCGGATTCCTGCCGGCTGTGGGACATCAAGACCAACGACAAGATGGACAAGGACCGTTTCCGCCGCGACATGGGCGGGCTGGTCGAGGCCTATACAGAGGTTGCGAAGCGCCTGGGCATCGTCGCCGAGGGCGAGCGGCCGCAAGGCTCGGGGCCGGTTCTGGTCAAGGGTTAGGCAATCCGCCGTTTCGATTGTTGGTCTGCGAATTGTTCAATGCCCGGATGCGAGAAAAAACCCTCGTTCCGGGCATTTTCGTCTCTAATTTTGCGTGGATGGCCGGATGTTTCCGGCCCCGCGCAGCGATTCATATGGTAAGCCGCCAATCATGAAAGCCCGCGTCACCGTTACCCTGAAAACCGGCATTCTCGACCCGCAAGGCAAGGCGATCGAGGGCGCGCTGCGCTCGCTCGGCATCGCGGGCGTCGCCTCGGTGCGGCAGGGCAAGGTGTTCGATATCGAGATCGAGGGCGGCGACCCGAAAAAGGCCGAGGCGCTGCTCAAGGAAGCGGCCGACAAGCTTCTGGCCAATAAGGTGATCGAGAATTACCGGGTCGAGGTCGTCGGGTGAGAGGGAGGCAGGTTTAAGCGATGAAAGCCGCCGTCCTCGTTTTCCCAGGCATCAACCGCGAGCGCGACATGGCGCGCACGCTCAAGCTCGTTTCCGGTACCGCGCCGACCATGGTGTGGCACGCCGAACATGATCTGCCGGCCGGCACAGATCTCGTGGTCGTGCCCGGCGGTTTTTCCTATGGCGACTATCTGCGCTGCGGCGCCATCGCGGCGCGTTCGCCGATTATGGACGCGGTTCGCGCCTTTGCCGCCAAAGGCGGGCTGGTGCTTGGCGTCTGCAACGGGTTTCAGATTCTCTGCGAGTCCGGGCTGCTGCCCGGCGTGCTGATGCGCAACGAGAACCTGCGCTTCATCTGCCGCGACGTCTATCTCAAGGTCGAGCGCTCCGATTCGCCGTTCACGCGCGGGTATAATGCCGGTCAGGTGATCCGCGTGCCGGTGGCGCATGGCGAGGGCAATTACATCGCCGACGGCGAGACCATCGCGCGGCTGGAAGGCGAGGGCCGGGTGATGTTCCGCTACTCGTCGCCGGACGGCATGATCGACCCGAACTGGAATCACAACGGCGCCATCAACGCCATTGCCGGCATCGTCAACGACAAGGGCAATGTACTCGGCATGATGCCGCATCCGGAAAATCACGTCGAAGCCGCGATCGGCCGCACCGATGGGCGCGGACTGTTCGCCGGATTGACGGAAGCGTTGGAAAAGGTGGCGTGACTGTCGTGAATGCTGCCGTCAAAATCACCCCCGCTCTCGTCGCCGAACACGGCCTCAAGCCCGACGAGTACCAGCGTCTGCTCGATCTGATCGGGCGTGAGCCGACCTTGACCGAGCTCGGCATCTTTTCGGCGATGTGGAACGAGCACTGCTCGTATAAATCCTCCAAGGTTCATCTGCGCGGTCTGCCGACCAAGGGTCCGCATGTGATCCAGGGGCCGGGCGAGAACGCCGGCGTCATCGATATCGGCGATGGCTTGGCTTGTGTGTTCAAGATGGAGAGCCACAACCATCCGAGCTACATCGAGCCCTATCAGGGCGCGGCGACGGGGGTCGGCGGCATTCTGCGCGACGTGTTCACGATGGGCGCGCGGCCGATCGCCTGTTTGAACGCGCTGTCGTTCGGCGCGCCGGAACATCCGAAAACCCGGCATCTGGTGTCCGGCGTCGTCGCCGGCATTGGCGGCTATGGCAATTCCTTTGGCGTCCCGACCGTTGGCGGCTCGGTGCGGTTTCATAACCGCTATGACGGCAACATCCTGGTCAACGCGATGGCCGTCGGCCTCGCGAAAAAGGACAAGATCTTCTACGCAGCGGCGTCCGGCGTCGGCATGCCGATCGTCTATCTCGGCTCGAAGACCGGCCGCGACGGCATTCATGGCGCGTCGATGGCCTCGGCCGAATTCGACGACGACAGCGCCGAGAAGCGGCCGACCGTGCAGGTCGGCGATCCGTTTTCGGAAAAGCTTCTTTTGGAAGCATGCCTCGAAATCATGGAAAAAGGCTGCGTCATCGCCATCCAGGATATGGGCGCGGCGGGCCTGACGTCGTCGGCGACCGAGATGGGCGCCAAGGGCGATCTCGGCGTCACGCTCGATCTCGACAAGGTGCCGTGCCGCGAAGAAGGCATGACGGCTTACGAGATGATGCTGTCGGAAAGCCAAGAGCGCATGCTGATGGTGCTCAAGCCCGACAAGGAGCAAGAGGCCGAGGCGATCTTCCGCAAATGGGGTCTCGATTTTGCCGTTGTCGGCGAAACGACGCCGACCAAGCGCTTCATCGTCCGCCACAAAGGCGAGGTGATGGCCGATCTGCCGATCAAGGAACTCGGCGACTCGGCGCCGGAATACAAGCGCCCCTTCGTCACCGCGCAGAAGCTGCCGGTAATCGACTCCGGCGCGGTCGAGGCGCGCGGCAGCATCGCCGACGCGCTGGAGCGCATGATCGCGACGCCGGATCTGTGCTCGAAGCGCTGGGTGTGGGAGCAATACGACCACATCATCGGCGGCAATACCGTGCAGCGGCCCGGAGGAGATGCCGCCGTCGTGCGCGTCGAGGACGGGCCGAAGGCATTGGCGCTGACCACCGACGTGACGCCGCGCTATTGCGAGGCCAGCCCGTTCGAGGGCGGCAAGCAGGCGGTGGCGGAATGCTGGCGCAATCTCACCGCCGTCGGCGCGCGGCCTCTGGCGATCACCGATAATCTGAATTTCGGCAATCCGGAACGCCCCGAAATCATGGGCCAGTTCGTCGGCTGCGTGCGCGGCATTTCGGAAGCCTGTAAGGCGCTCGACTTCCCGGTCGTGTCCGGCAATGTGTCGCTCTACAACGAGACCAACGGCAAGGCGATTTTGCCGACGCCGTCGATCGGCGGCGTGGGTCTCATCGATGACTTCGCCAAATCGGCGACGCTCGCCTTCAAGCGCGACGGCGATGCGATCCTGCTGGTCGGAGAAACGGCCGGCTGGCTCGGCCAATCGATTTATCTGCGTGAGATATGCGCGCGCGAAGAGGGCGCGCCGCCGCCGGTCGATCTGATCGAGGAGCGCGAGAACGGCGATTTCGTGCGCGGCCTCATTCTCGACGGCACGGCCAGCGCGGTACACGACCTGTCGGAAGGCGGGCTTCTGGTCGCGCTTGCCGAGATGGCGATGGCCGGTGAAATTGGCGCGACGCTCGACGCGCCGCCCGACGATATTCCGGCGCATGCCTACTGGTTCGGCGAGGACCAGGCGCGTTACATCGTCACGGTGCCGGCCGGCAAGGCCGACGCCGTGCTGGCGCGCGCGCGCGCGGCAAGCGTGCTGGTATCGTCCATCGGCACGACGGGGGGCGCGGCGCTCGCCTTGAAAGGTGAACGCGCGCTCAGCGTGTCGAGCCTCTACGAGAGGTCGGAAGGCTGGCTGCCGGCCTATATGGCCGGGGAAGCTTAAGGGTTTTTCTTTTGCGCATGATCTTGTCCGAAAACCGGTTCCCACTTTTCGGGATCATGCGCTAGGTAAGATCGCCCAATTCGCCCGCTGTAATCCGGCCGAGCAATTTGCCGAGCGAGGCGACCTCGGCATCGCTCCAGCGATCGCGGAACAGCTCCGCCGAGCGCCGCTCCAAAGTCTTGCGCACCTCGCCGACCAAAGTGAGCCCGGCCTCGGTCAACGCGACATAAGCCAGCCGCGCATCGCGTGGGTCGCTTTGCCGCGCGACCAGCCCGGTCTTTTCCATCGGCATGGCCATGCGGGTGACAGTCGACGGGCTGGCGTGCAGACGCTTGGCCAGATCGACGCGGGTGAGGCGCCGCAGCGGCGCCTTTTCGAGGTGCATCAGCAGCAGCGCTTCATTGAGGGCGAGGCCGTGGACGGAACCAAGCTCGCCGGAAAACCGGTCCTGAACGAGGGCTTGCGCGCGCAACAGGTTGATGACGGTGGTGAAGGGTGCCTTTGACATGGGTCTTGTATAGTCATTAAAGCTTGCGAACGCAAGTATTACACAACTAAAAAGCAATGGACTAGGCCGCAAGGCGGATCGGCGCGCGTTGCGGCGGCCGGGTATCACGCGCCGCCGCCGGAATGACATTTTTGCGTGTAAATAGCGCCAAGAGGGCTGCCGCGCGCGCCGGCTTCGGCGTATCGTGGCGGTCAAAGGAGAGCGGCGAATGGCGATGGATGCGGGCGAAATCGAGCGGCTGATCAAGGAGGGCATCCCGGATGCCCAGGTCTCGATCAAGGACCTCGCCGGCGATGGCAATCACTATTCCGCAACGGTGATCGCAGCGTCGTTTTCCGGCAAATCGCGGGTGCAGCAGCATCAACTGGTCTATCAGGCGCTGAAAGGCCAGATGGGCGGCGTCCTGCACGCTTTGGCGCTACAGACCGGCACGCCGTAACCGGCGCCGGGTCGATATTCGCCATTAACAGACTTTCACACCGGCCCCTAGCGCCCCTTGGGTTTACGCCGCTTTGTGCGCTACATATATGGACTGGAAGGGCGTTCGCCGCGTCGGCAACCTGCCGCGCGACCCCTGTGACAATAGGACCGCAAGCCATGGGCATCGAGCAGTTCATCGACAATGAAGTGAAAGCCAACGACGTGGTGCTGTTCATGAAGGGCACGCCGCAGTTTCCGCAATGCGGGTTCTCCGGTCAGGTCGTGCAGATCCTCGACCATCTCGGTGTCGCCTATAAGGGCCTCAACGTTCTGGAATCCGCCGACCTGCGCGACGGCATCAAGGCCTATTCGAACTGGCCGACCATTCCACAGCTCTACGTGAAGGGCGAATTCGTCGGCGGTTGCGACATCGTGCGCGAGATGTTCCAGGCCGGCGAGTTGCAGCAGGCGCTCAAGGATGCCGGCGTCGCGGTTGCCGCGCAGGCTTAAGGCCTTCGCCTCCGGTCAAAGCGTCGCCGCGATCTCAACCAGCGCGGCGACCGTGTTCATGTTTCTCGCCGTGCCGGATTTCGCCGCTGGAATTTTCAGCTTCGAGCGGCCCA